>DASTCB010000148.1:0-25267 GCA_035711585.1 Sphingomicrobium sp. | reverse complement strand
GACCTGCACGAGTCCAGTCCCGGTCACTGACCGGACGACCAGAGGGCCCAGACCGCTGCCGAAGAAATAATCCTTCAGCTTGCCAGCTCGGTCCCTAACGATGGGAGCGACTTCCCTGGTGCGTGACGAATATGGTGATTTGCATCCCCGTGCGCGTCCTCTTCATCCACCACCGCAGCGGCGGGTGCAGGAATTTTGGCAGGTGGAATATGGTGCAGACTTCGATCCAGTGGCGCACCACATCGAAGTCCTTGAACGATGCCAGCGTGAACTCGTGCAAGTGATAAGGCGGATGCATCGGGCTGAGGTGGGTGACGTAATTGGTGCCCCGAAGGCGAAAGAAGAGATTGATGACCTTCGCGATCAGGTGATCGGAATTGGGCACTTCGGCATGGATGACTCCGCCGGGCTTGAGCCAATTCAAGGCGCGGCGGAGCGCGGCATGGGGATCGTAGAGGTGCTCCAGGACAGCGCCGAAGGTGATGAAATCGAAGAAGTGATCGGGATAATCGGCCTCCTCCATCGGAGACTGCTGGATACGATCGGGGTTGATCCCGAGGGTATCGATCGCTCGGAGCCTGAACGGGCTTGAGGGTTCGATACCCCAAGTGTCGAATCCGGCTTCCGACAGGGATTTCATCGCCTTGCCGAGGCCAACGCCGATATCGAGCGCCTTCATGCCAGGAGAGAAGGAGATCAGCTCCTTGGCCGCCTTGATCTGGCGATCGAAATAGGCCGGATTCCACGATTTGATGGCTTCGGCTCGCCAATAGTCTTCCGGCGGCACGCCGTAATGATCGCTCAAGCTGTCAGGTATCGGCTGCGGGTCGGAATAGATCAGGCCGCAATCCAGGCAGCGCTTGATCGGAACCGCGATGCCTTCCGTCTTGCCGGGGCTGAAGCCCTGGCTGCCGCTCAATCTCATCCCGAGCATTTTCGCGCGGGCCGATCCGCACATGTTGCAAGCCTTGATCGGCTCGAATTGATAACGCTTTACGGCGGGGTGGGCCGGGGCATCATGCATTCCGAAGTCCAACATCGGCGATACGGGAAAAGCAAGCATTGCGCCCTTGGAATATGGAATTTGGCCTCTTTGACCGGCCGGCCAAGGCTCTTTCTCGGCGTGCGGCGCCGCCAGCCAGGTACACAGGGCAACGAACAGCCCTTGGAGCGTTAGGTTGGCGACAATGGTCGCTGGCTCCGCGAAAATTGTGAAGCTAAGGCTTGGTCGAACATGTGCGGAATAGCAGGAATCCTGACCGCCGGCCGGGTCGACCCGGACCTGCTCCAGCGCATGGCCGGCTCGATCGCCCACCGCGGCCCGGACGACCAGGGCATCTGGGCCGACGAAGGCGCCGGCATCGGCTTCGCCCACCGCCGGCTGTCGATCCTCGACCTTTCGCCGCAGGGCAATCAGCCAATGCAATCGGCGGATGGGCGGTTCGTCCTCTGCTTCAATGGCGAAATCTATAACCACGCCGACATTCGCAGCGAGCTGGAGGGCATAGGGCGCGTCCCCGAGGCTGGATGGCGGGGCCATTCGGACACGGAGATCTTGCTCCAGGCGATCACCGTCTGGGGACTCGAGGCGGCCATCGCGCGGTCGGCGGGGATGTTCGCCATCGCGCTGTGGGACCGAAGGGAGCGCCTGCTCCACCTGGTCCGCGACCGGTTCGGCGAGAAACCGTTATATTATGGATGGGCCGGCCGAGACTTCCTGTTCGGGTCCGAGCTGAAGGCGCTGCGTTGCCATCCTCGTTTCGACCGCACGATCGACCGGCAGGCGCTGGGCGCCTTCGCGTCGCGCACCTATGTTCCCGCGCCGCTGTCCATCTATCGCGGCACCTTCAAGCTGCTCCCCGGAACCATCCTGACGCTTTCGCCAGCGGCGTTGGCCCGGCCGCTCACCGAGCCGCCCGAGGAAGGGGGCACAGGACCGCTCCGGCTCCAGCGTTACTGGTCTTATCGGGACGTTGTCCGCCAGGGGCTGGCCGATCCAATCCCGGACGAGGGCGAGGCGGTCGACGCCCTGGAGCAGCTGCTGGCCACTGCTATCAAGGGACAGTCATTTGCGGACGTCCCGGTCGGGGCTTTCCTGTCCGGTGGGATCGACAGCTCGACAATCGTCGCGCTTTATCAAAAATATTCGTCACAACCGGTCCGGACCTACTCGATCGGGTTCCAGGAAGACGGCTTCGACGAAGCCGCGCACGCCAAGGCCGTGGCCCGGCATCTGGGGACGGTGCATCACGAACATTATGTCTCCGTCCAGGAAGCCCGGGACGTCATCCCCCTTCTTCCCGCCATGTACGACGAGCCATTCGCAGATTCTTCGCAAGTCCCGACTTACCTCGTCAGCCGCTTCGCACGCCACGACGTAACGGTGGCTTTGACGGGGGATGGAGGAGACGAGATGTTTGGCGGCTATAATCGTCACGTCTTCATGCCCCGCCTGTGGCGCCGGCTCCGCCGGTTCCCGCGCCCGGTCCGGTCGATGGCGGCGGCGCCGCTCGTCAACCTTTCGCCGGCCTTCTGGACCAGGGTGGCGCAGCTGATCGACGATCGAACTCCTCCCTACCTTGGCTCCAAGGTTCAGAAGGGGCTCCGCATCGCCCGCTCCGCGACAAGCTTCGAAGATATTTACCTGAATTTTCTGGACGAGTGGGCGCTGGAAGACGGTCCCGTTCTCGAGACCGATCGGGCGAGAAGGCCCTTCAATCTCGACCTCGGCGAGCATGCGGATGATGCGACGCGGATCATGTACTGCGACGCCGTCAGCTATTTGCCCGACGACATATTGGCCAAGGTCGATCGCGCCTCCATGGCGGTCAGCCTGGAAACGCGGGTGCCTTACCTCGACCATCGGGTTGCGGCGCTCGCAGCGCGCATCCCGCTGTCGATGAAAATCCGCGGTATTCAGGGCAAGCATATCCTTCGGCAGTTGCTTTATCGCCAGGCCCCTCGGGAGCTGTTCGAACGGCCCAAGGCCGGCTTCGCCATCCCGGTCGGAGAATGGATCAAGGGCCCGCTTCGGCCATGGGCCGAGGAGCTGCTCGACCCCCAGCACATGCGCGATGAAGGCTACTTCGACCCGGCACTCGTCCAGCGGCGCTGGCAGGATCACCTCGCCGGCCGCCGGGATTCGACGCCTGCGTTATGGGCCGTGCTGATGTTCCAGGCCTGGTTGCGCGACCAGAAGGGCGAGATGGCGCTGGCAGCCTAAAGGCCGTCAACCAGCTCCCCCTCATCGAGCCTGAACACCAGGTCGCATCGCTCGACCGTCGACCGCCGATGCGCAATGATCACGATCGTACAGCCCTCGGCATGCAGTTTGTCGAGTGATCCGAGAACAGCCGCTTCGGTGGCGTCGTCGAGCGCGCTGGTGGCTTCGTCGAGCACCAGCAGCGGCGCCTGCTTGTAGATGGCCCTGGCCAGCGCCAGCCGCTGCCGCTGTCCGCCCGACAGCTGGACGCCCCGTTCTCCCACCTTCGTTTCATAACCGTCCGGCAGGGTCGCGACGAACTCGTCTAGCTGGGCTGCTTCCGCCGCACGACGGACGGCGGCCAAATCAGCTTCCTTGCCGGGCGCGCCGAAGGCGATGTTGCGGGCGATGCTGGCGTCCGCCAGGAAGATCGATTGCGGGACATGGGATATGGATCGCCGCCACGAGGCGAGAGACGTGCCGGCAAGCAGAGTCCCGTCGACCATGATCCGGCCCTCGGTCGGTTCGAGCAGGCCCATCAGCAGGTCCGCCAAGGTGCTCTTGCCGCTGCCGGTCTTGCCGACGATGGCGACCCGGCTGCCATGCGGGATGGTGAGGCTGATGTCGCGCAGGGCCGGCCGGGTCCGGCCCGGATAGCGAAACCCAACCCGTTCGAAGCTGATCTGCTCTCGGAAACGAATGGGCGCATGGGCGTCGCCGTCATTGCCCACCGGCAGCCGGAGGAGGGAAGCGACGTCGCCAACCATCGGCCCGGCGGCCGACACGCTGATCCATGCGCTGTACATCACGCTGGTCAGTGGAAGCAGCCGCTGCGCGCCAAGCGCGAGGGCTCCGAGCACCGGGAGCGCAGCCGGCAGCCCGCCAGGTCTGGTAGCGACGAACAATCCCAACAGCGCGATGAATCCAAGGCCGATGCCTTCAACGACAAAGCGGGGTGAGGTGGAGAGGAACGATGCCTCGGCCCGGGCTCGCATGAACCCCTCGTCGGTTGCGGCGAAAATCGAGAGATGGGCGGCCTGCGACCGGTCGATGATGATGTCGCGAATTCCGCCCAGATTCTCCTGGATTTGCTGGACACGGTGACCCTGCGCCTGGCCCATGAGGTCCATTCGGGCCCTGAACAGCCGCCGCACCGACAGCAGCACCGCGCCGTATAAGGTCGCGACTAGCAGGACCGCCGCGGCGGCACTGAGCGGGTCGATGATCAGCAATACGGCGACGATCGCTAGCGCTATGACGGCGGCGCCGATCCCCTGCAGGCCCCGTTGGACCAGGTCGATGGCGAGATAATCGACCTTGTCGAGCGAGGCGAGGAGGCTGCCACTGTTGGCATTGACGTGGAACAGATAGGGCTGGTGAAGCAGCCGGTGCTGGATATCCATGTTGAGGTCGTGGCCGACATGCGCCGCGAGCCGCAGCGTCGACCATGATTGGGCCAGCCTCAGGAGCGCAGCTAGCAATGCCGCCGCGACGAACAGCGTGGCTGCCGCAGCCAGGGATGATCCCGGCCCGATGAAACCCAGGGCGGACCGCATCGGCAGGTCTGTCCGGGTCCCGCCGAGTAGTGCGAGCAGGGGCACGATGGCGCTGACCATCAGTATTTCGGCGGCAGCGGCGACCGGTATGAGGCTGGCGGCGAGCAGCAGCTCCCGCCGCCTTTTGTCCACGATGAATCGGGTGATGGTTCGAAGGTCAGCCGCGACCTCGGAGGTCACTCGCCAGTTCCTTCGATGCGGGCGGCCAGCTGGTCCAGCCCCGGCTCATGGGTCAGGTCCAGGTACAGTGGAGTCACCGAGATATAGCCGTCGGCGACCACTTCCAGGTCGGTGACATGGCCCGGCGTCTCGACCGTCGGCGCCAGCCCGAACCAATAATAGCGATAGCCGCGGGGGTCGGTCCTCTCGATGATCCTCAGCCGGCCATAATCGCGAATTCCCTGGCGGCACACACGGATCCCTTTCACCGAGCTGGGAGCCAGGGCAGGGAAGTTGACGTTGACCAGCGTCCCCGGCGTGAACGGTGCATCCATCAGCGGCCTTAGCACTTGCTCGGCCCAGGCTTCGGCCGCGGCGAAAGGCACCTCGTCTCCAAGCCCTTCCTTCGCATAGACCTGGCTAAGGGCAATCGAACGGACTCCGGCCAGCGCGCCCTCCATCGCCGCGGAGACGGTTCCGGAATAGGTGACGTCCTCGGCCAGGTTGGCGCCGCGATTGACCCCGGACAGGATGAGGTCGGGCGGATGGTCCTTCATCACATGGGCCAGCGCCATCATCACCGCGTCAGTCGGAGTGCCGCTGACCGAATAGCGTCGATCGCCATGTTTCCGGAGGCGGATCGGTCGCGAGAGGGTCAGCGAATGGCCGGCGCCAGACTGTTCTTCCGCCGGGGCGACGGCCCAGACCTCGCCGGACAATTTGGAAGCAATCGATTCCAGCACCGCGAAGCCGGGGGCGTGGATGCCGTCGTCGTTGGTGAGGAGAATGCGCATCGCGACCTGCTATGCGGATTGTGCAATGATGAAACAATCACCTGCGGCGTCCCAGCAACAATCCACAGTAAAATTAGCAATTTATTGGTCAGTCCTTGTTAAGGCGGCCCGGCTTAACTATGAGCGCGTTGGGAATGCCGGCATCTCCGATGTAAGTATCGGGAATGTCTAGTGTATTTGCCTCCGGCCGTACCGGTGGCCCGGTCGCGGTGGCGGCGGGCGCTTGTCGGGGAGGGAATTGGATGGCCACGGCGCTGGTGGACCTGTACGGATCGGGTCCCGAACAATTCGATCAAATCGTTTTGGCGGAAAATTATCGCCCATCGGAATCCGAAGAATTTATGTGCGCCGAGCAGCGCGCCTATTTCCTTAGGAAGCTGAAGGGCTGGAAGGAATCGATCGTCGAGGAAAGCCGGGCGACCATGGCCCAGCTCCAGGTCGATTCGCTTCGAGAGCCGGACATCGCCGACCGGGCGTCGAGCGAGACCGACTGGTCGATCGAGCTTCGCACCCGCGACCGCCAGCGCAAGCTGATCTCCAAGATCGATGCCGCGATCCGTCGTCTTTACGATGGTGAATATGGCTATTGCGAAGTCACCGGCGAGCCCATCTCGCTGGCCCGTCTCGAGGCGCGCCCGATCGCGACGATGACCCTCGAGGCCCAGGAAAAGCATGAGCGGATCGAACGGGTTTCCAGGGACGACTGAGTGTCCGGCGCGAAGTGAATTCGCGCCGTCAGTCCTCGCTGCGCGAGGCTGGCCGGATTTCGCCGTCTCTCCGCACTGCTTCCCGATTGCTCGCAATCGCTCAGCTGCGCTCGGCGGGCTCCATACAATGAGAAAGGCCGGCCGCTCGATGGAGCCGCCGGCCTTTTCCTGGCCTACCTGTGCTAGTGTCCGACTAGCTCATCTTTCAGCCTAAGCTTTTCTTTCTTCAATCGCGTCAGCAGGTCCAGGTCCGGATGCGGGCGGTGCTCTTCGGCGTCGATAACTGCGTGGAGAGCGGCATGTTTGGATGCGAGTGCCTCGGCATGGGCCTTGTCCATCGGTCAATTTCCTTTCGTTGGCTGACGCGTGACAGTGCTGTGAATTAATCACGAAACGATCGATTTGTCGCTAGCAATTTGAACGGGATGGCCCGCTCCGAGCGCGGCTCGGCGATGGTGACGGCAAAGCGCGATTCCTGTAGGACGAGCGCATGAATGACGACGATCCGCGAGAAGTGCTGGTGCTTCTCAAGGCCGAGCATCGCCGCCTCGACCAGGAAATCGAGCTGCTCCGATCGACCGGCAATTGCGACCAGCTCGAGCTTGCGCGGATGAAGAAAAAAAAGCTGGCGCTGAAGGATGAGATCCAGCTGATCACCGACCGCATCATTCCCGACATCATCGCCTGATTGCATGTCCAGTCGCGGGACATTGGATCAGAGCGGATTGCTGTTGGGCCGAGTCAGGCGTTTGCTCCGCACGGGACTGATGGCAAAGTCGGCGGTGACATGAGCGAATCGGAAGAAGATCGGGGATCGGAAGCGCGGATCACGCCACGGCTGATCGACTCGCTTTATACCGAGGCGATGATCCTGGCCGATGAGGCGCGGGCTTATTTCGACGAGTCTGGCCGAGACGACCGGCAAGCACTCGAGCCCTTTGCCCGCGTCGGCTTCGCTTGCGAATCGCTGAAGGTCACCACTCGAATCATGCACATCGTCGCCTGGCTGCTGACCCAGAAGGCGGTAGAAACGGGCGAGATCCGGTCGGTCGCCGGCAAGCGGCCGGAACGCCGGCTGGGCCACGCCAACGACAGCGATCCGCTGGTGGTCGACCAATTGCCCGAGAGCGCGCAGCGGCTGATCCACGCCAGCGCCGACCTCTATTCGAGAATCCAGCGGCTCGACGAGGGCCAGTTGGTCGAGGAACCGGCGCAGAGCCCGGCCCGAGCGCTGATGGGTCGCCTCGAACGCGACCTGATCTGGAACCGCGACCGCTAAGCGCTTAGGGTCCGCCGTCATGCGGCCCTTCACCTTCAACCCCGGACCAAGGCTGATCTCCGGCGATGGCTGCGCCGCCGAGCTGGCGGAGCTGCTTCCGGACGGTCCCTGCCTGTTCGTCACCGACAAGGAGGTGCTGCGCCTTGGCCTGACCGATTCCTGCCGCACGGCGCTGGCAGAAGGCGGACGCGAGGTCATCCTGTTCGACTCTGTGGAGGCCGATCCGTCAAAGCAAACCCTGCTCGCGGCGGTCGAGCTTGGGCGGCGTCATGACGTCACCCATGTCGTCGGCTTCGGCGGCGGCAGCCCGATGGATGTCGCCAAGCTTGCCGCCTACCTCCTCGGCTCGGGCGACGAGCTCGACTCCATTTGGGGAGTCGAGATTGCGAAGGGGCGGCGCCTGCCGCTGGTGCTGGTGCCAACCACTGCGGGGACGGGCTCCGAAGCGACGCCAATCTCGGTCATCACCTGCGAGGGCGGGACCAAGCTGGCAGTCAATGCCCGGCCGCTGGTCGCCGACTGGGCGGCGCTGGACGCATCGCTGACTCTTGGCCTGCCCGGACATGTCACCGCTGCGACGGGGATCGACGCGATCGTGCATTCGATCGAGGCCTATACCTCGGCCCGCCTCAAGAACCCGCTGTCGGACGCACTGGCTCGCGAGGCGTTCCGCTTGCTCACCGGGAACCTGGTCAAGGCGATCGAGCAGCCGGGCAATGTCGCGGCGCGCTCGGCGATGCTGCTTGGCGCGCATCTGGCCGGCCTCGCCTTCGCCAATGCGCCGGTCGCGGGAATCCATGCGCTTGCCTATCCGCTCGGCGGAATCCACCACCTCCCGCACGGGCTCAGCAACGCGCTGATGCTGCGCGTCGTGCTGCAGCACAATAGCGAGGCGGCCCGCGACCTTTATGCCGAGCTGGCGCCGACCCTCGCGCCCGAGTGCGAAGGGCAGGGCAGCCAGGCGCGCTGCGCCGCGCTGATCGACGGGCTGGACCGGCTGGTGCAGGCCAGCGGCGTCAAGCCGCGGCTGCGCGACCACGGCATCCCGGAAAGCGACATTCCGATGCTCGCAAGGGAAGCGATGAAGCAGACGCGCCTGCTGGTGAACAATCCCTGCCCAATCGAGGAAGAGGATGCGCGGCGGCTCTACGAGGCCGCCTGGTGAGCCGCCCGATCCCGCGAGGGCGGGAGGGTTATCGCTGGTTCGTCACGATCGCGACCCGCTGGGCCGACAATGACGCCTACGGCCACGTCAACAACACGGTCTATTACGAGTGGTTCGACACGGCGGTGAACCGCTGGCTGGTCGAGGCCGGGCTGCTGGACATCGAGCAGGGCGACCCGATCGGACTCGTCGTCGAAACGGGCTGCTCCTACTTCTCCTCCCTCAGCTTTCCGGGCGAGATCGAAGTGGGGATCGCAGTGGAGCGGCTGGGGACATCGAGTGTCACTTATCGCATCGGCGTGTTCGGAGCGGGTTCGGCCGAGCCGAGCGCCCAGGGTCATTTTACCCATGTGTATGTGGGCCGAGCGACCCGACGACCCGTTCCGCTGCCTGAGAATTGGCGAGTGGAGTTGGAAGCCCTGGCCTAGGCGCAGAGCCTGGCCTTCGCCTCGGCATATTCCTTCGCCAGGCGAGCAATCAGGTCGGCAGCAGGCGTCACCTTGTCGATGATCCCGATCCCCTGGCCCGATCCCCAGATGTCGCGCCAGGCCTTTGCCCCGCTGGCCGACTGGAAGCTCATTGCATCGGGCCCAGGCGGCGGCAGGTCATCGGGATCGAGGCCTGCCGCGACAATCGACTTGCGCAGATAATTGCCGCTGATCCCGGTGAACAGCGCGGAGTTGACGATGTCCGCCGCGCCGCCGTCGCAAATGGCCGCCTTATATTCCTCGGTGGCGCGCGCCTCCGGCGTCGCGATGAATGGCGAGCCGATATAGGCGAAGTCGGCCCCCATCGCCTTGGCGGCGAGGACCGCTCCGCCCGTGGCGATCGCTCCCGACAAGGCCAGCGGCCCGTCGAACCATTTGCGAATTTCCTGGACCAGCGCGAAGGGCGACCAGCGCCCGGCATGGCCGCCGGCGCCCGCCGCGACCGCGATCAGCCCGTCGGCGCCCTTCTCGATCGCTTTTCGGGCGAAGCGGTCATCGATGATGTCGTGCAAGGTGATTCCGCCCCAGCCGTGGACGGCGTGATTGAGCTCCTCGCGCGCGCCTAGCGAGGTGATGACAATCGGCACCTTCCACTTGGCGCAGCTCATCATGTCCTGTTCGAACCGGTCGTTGGATCGGTGGACGATCTGGTTGACTGCGAACGGGGCGGACGGCGCATCAGGATGATCGCGGTCCCAGGCCGCCAGCTCCTCGGTAATCTGGTGGATCCACTCGTCGAGCTGGCTCTGCGGCCGCGCGTTCAAGGCCGGAA
Source organism: Sphingomicrobium sp. (assembly GCA_035711585.1). GTDB lineage: Bacteria > Pseudomonadota > Alphaproteobacteria > Sphingomonadales > Sphingomonadaceae > Sphingomicrobium. The sequence goes on along the minus strand of DASTCB010000148.1, from coordinate 15,145 downwards.
AGCTGCCGACGATGCCCGCCTTGCACTGCGCGATGACCAGATCGGGGTTGGACACGATGAACAGCGGCGCGCCAATGACGGGTATGCGCAGCCGGTCGAAGATGGCGGGTAGCGGCATTCGAGCTCCTCAGTCGATCTGGTGATACTGTTTGAACCATTCGACGAAACGAGGAACGCCGACGTCGATGCTGGTACTGGGCTCGAAGCCGTGGTCGCGCTGGATGGCGCTGATATCCGCGAACGTGTCCTTCACATCGCCCGGCTGCATCGGCTGGAAGTCGATGATCGCCTTTCGGCCGGTAGCCTCTTCAAGCAGCTGCACCATCCGCATCAGCTCCTCGGAGCGATGGTTGCCGATGTTGTAGAGTGCGTGCGGGCTCCTGCTTCCGCCCGCCTTTTCATCGCCGTCGTCCGACGGTGGGCCGTCCACGCAAGCCAGCACGCCACGGACAATATCGTCGATGTAGGTGAAGTCGCGGCGCATCTCGCCATGGTTGAAGATTTGCAGCGGTCGGCCTTCGTATAGGGCCTTGGTGAAGATCCACATCGCCATGTCGGGCCGGCCCCACGGGCCATAGACGGTGAAGAAGCGGAGGCCCGTCATCGGGATCCGGAACAGATGGGCGTAGCTCTCGCTCATCAGCTCGTCGGCCTTCTTGCTCGCGGCATAGAGCGAGACGGGGTGATCGACCCGGTCCTCGACCCGGAAGGGAAGCGTTTCGTTGCCGCCATAAACCGACGATGAGCTGGCGTAGACGAAATGCTTGGCCCCCTGGTGGCGGGCGAGCTCGAGCATGTTGATCTGCCCCATCAGGTTGGAGCGGACATAGGCCTGGGGATTGACCAATGAATAGCGAACGCCGGCCTGCGCGCCGAGATGGACGATGCGGTCGAAGCGGTGAGGGGCGGCGAAGGCCTCGAGCGCCTGCTGGCCGCCGAAGTCGACCTGTTCGAAGGTAAAGGCGTTGCCATGGGCGGCCTTCAGCCGCTCGATCCGCGCAAGCTTCAGTTTCGGATCGTAATAGTCGTTGAGATTATCGATGCCGATCACCGGCTCGCCGCGGTCGAGCAGCGCCATGGCGACGGCCGATCCAATGAATCCGGCAACCCCGGTGACGAGCAAGGTCATGGGACCGGTGCTAGCCGAGCAACTCTCGCTGCGCGAGGGGCTTTGCACGGACGCTACGTCAGCCTAGGTCAATGGAGCAGCAGGAGAGGCAACCATGACCGACGCCCTGTACCCGGTGCCGCGCGAATGGGCCGAAACGGCGCTGATCGATGCCGATCGCTATGCCGAGCTGTACCGCGAGTCGGTCGAAGATCCCGAGAGCTTCTGGCGGCGCGAGGCGCAGCGGATCGACTGGATCAAGCCCTTCACCACGGTGAAGGAGACCAGCTTCCACGAGGAGGATTTTGGCATCCGCTGGTTTGCGGACGGGACTCTCAACCTCGCCGCAAACTGCCTCGATCGGCACCTCGCCGAGCGTGGCGGCGCGACGGCGTTGATCTGGGAGCCCGACGATCCGTCCGAGCCCGGCCTCACGATCAGCTATCGCGAGCTTCATTTCATGGTCTGCCGCTTCGCCAATGCGATGAAGGCGCAGGGTATCCGGCGCGGCGACCGGGTCACCATCTACCTGCCGATGGTGCCCGAGGCCGCCGTGGCGATGCTCGCCTGCGCCCGGATCGGCGCGATCCATTCGGTGGTCTTCGCCGGTTTCTCGCCGGAAGCGCTGGCGGGCCGGATCATCGATTGCGACAGCAGCCTGGTGATCACCGCCGACGAAGGGCTGCGCGGCGGTAAGACCATCCCGCTCAAGGCCAATGTCGACGCGGCGCTCCAGCACTGCACGTCGGTCGATAAAGTGATCGTCATGCGCCGGACCGGCGCCGAGGTCGCCATGACCGATGGCCGCGACTTGTGGTGGGAGGAGGCCGAGGCGGGGATGTCGGCCGATTGCCCGCCGGAGGAGATGGGGGCCGAGGACCCGCTGTTCATCCTCTACACCTCGGGCTCGACCGGCAAGCCCAAGGGCGTGCTCCATACCATTGGCGGCTATGCGGTGTGGGCCTCGCTCACCCACCAATATGTGTTCGATTACCGGCCGGGGCAGATCTATTGGTGCGCCGCCGACATCGGCTGGGTCACCGGGCATAGCTATATCGTCTATGGCCCGCTGGCGAACGGCGCGACGGGAGTGATGTTCGAGGGCGTGCCCAACTGGCCCGATCCCAGCCGGATCTGGCAGGTGGTCGACAAGCATCAGGTCGAAATCCTCTACACCGCGCCGACCGCCCTTCGCGCCTTGATGCGCGAGGGCGACGATTGGGTGCGAAAGACTTCCCGCAAATCATTGAGATTGCTCGGTACTGTCGGTGAGCCAATCAACCCAGAGGCGTGGGGATGGTACCATCGCGTGGTGGGCGAAGGGCGCTGCCCGATCGTCGACACCTGGTGGCAGACCGAGACCGGCGGGATCCTCATCTCGCCGCTTCCCGGCGCGACCGACCTCAAGCCTGGCAGCGCCACGAGGCCGCTGTTCGGAGTGAAGCCCGCCGTGGTCGATGGCAGCGGCCAGTTCCTCGAGGGCGCGGCGGAAGGCGCGCTGGTGATGACCGACAGCTGGCCCGGCCAGATGCGCACGGTCTGGGGCGATCATGAGCGATTCTTCCAGACCTATTTCAGCACTCATCCGGGCCTCTATTTCTCCGGTGACGGATGCCGCCGCGACGAGGACGGCTATTACTGGATCACCGGGCGGATCGACGATGTGATCAACGTCTCCGGCCACCGGCTCGGGACGGCCGAGGTGGAGAGCGCGCTGGTGGCCCATCATGAAGTCGCCGAGGCGGCGGTGGTCGGCATGCCCCACGATATCAAGGGGCAGGGGATTTACGCCTATGTCACCCTGAACGCCGGGTGCGATGCGGACGAAGCTCTCCGCGGGGAGCTGGTGCAATGGGTCAGGAAGGAAATCGGGCCGATCGCGACGCCCGACATCATCCAGTTCGCTCCTGCGCTGCCCAAGACCCGCTCGGGCAAGATCATGCGCCGCATCCTGCGCAAGATCGCCGAGGGCGACGTCACCAACCTGGGCGACACTTCGACCCTGGCGGACCCCGGCGTGGTCGACCAGCTGGTCACCAATCGGCCGGGCCAATGAGCCATTGGCCGACGCACGACTGACGGCTACACCTGCAATCATGCAGCCGGTCGATCGCGACTTCCATCGGCAGTTCGACGATGCCCTTCGGCGCGGCGACATGTTCGCCCTATTCGAGCGGACGCGCAATGCCATCGAAGCCCAGCCGGATGACCCGAGGGCCCGCTATCTGCAGGCGCTGGCGATGGCCAGGCTGGGCGAGCCCCATGCCGCCCTGAGACTTTATGATCGCAACCGGGTCGAGCAGATCGGCACCGAGGATGCCGTTGCCCTCAAGGGCCGCCTGCTCAAGGATCTCGCGGTGCGCGCGTCGGGCGAGGAGCAGGTCGACCTGTTCCGCCAGTCGAGCCAGGCCTATCGCCAGGCGCACCAGCTTTCCGACGGTTATTTCTCGGGCATCAACGCCGCCACCACCTCATTCCTTGCCGGGGACGTGGCCGAAGCCTGCGAAATGGCGGAAGTAATCGCCCGACGGCCCGACGTCACCGACCCTAGAGACTATTTCGCGGCGGCCTCCGGCGCCGAGGCCATGCTCGTGTGCGGCGACGTCGGGCGGGCCACCAGCCTCTATGCCGAGGCGCGACGCCGGACCGATGCTTCGCCCGGGATGATCGCGTCGACCGCTCGCCAGGTCGCGTTGATCGCCAGCAAGATGGATATTTCCGAGGAGCAGCGCGAGGCGCTGCTCGACTCGATCCGGCCGACGCCGGTGATCCATTTCTGCGGCCATATGTTCGCCGCGGGATGGGAGGAAGAGGAGGAGATCGCCAAGGCGATCAGGGAAATTCTCGATGAGACAGGGGCGCTGGTCGCCTATGGTCCGCTGGCCTGCGGAGCCGACATATTGGTTGCCGAGGCCATATTGGCGCGCGGCGGGGAACTGCACGTCGTGCTTCCCTTCGCGGAAGAGGATTTTCTCAAAACCTCGGTCGTAGTCGGTGGTGCCGAGTGGGTTGAACGATATGAAAAGGCCCGCGACGCGGCGTCGGCGGTAACCTATGCGACCCAGATGCGCTGCGTCGCCGATGACGAGCAGTTCGCCTATTGCTCCAAGCTGGTCATGGGCCTGGCACAGCTTCGCGCCAGCGTCATGCAGGCCGAAACTTTCCAGCTCGCGGTCTGGGACGGGGTTCCCGCCACCGGCATCGCCGGGACTGCGGCCGATTGCGCCGAATGGGCTCGCCAGGGCGGCCAGAGCAGGATCATCTCCATTCCTGCCGATCGCCCGCCTCTGAGGCCCGCCGCGCCGATCGGGATGAGTCACCACCCCAACTGGACTCTCCGGTCGATGCTGTTCGCCGATTTCGCCGGCTTTTCGCGACTGGATGAGGAATCGCTATCGAGATTCCTCGAAGTGGTGATGGGTCGCATCGCAACGGTGCTCGACCGCCACTCCGGCTCGGTTCTTTCGCGCAACAGCTGGGGCGATGCCATCTATGTTGTCATGTCGTCGCCGGCAGAAGCTGCTAAAATCGCCGTGGAAATCCAGGCGGAGCTGGACCCCCAGTCGCTCCATGATATCGGCCTCCCGACCGAGGGAGGAATGCGGATCAGCCTGCACCACGGGCCGATTTTCGAGCATTTCGACGCGGTGCAGGGCGCGCGGACATTCTATGGGACCGAAGTGACCCTGGCGGCGCGGATTGAGCCCCGCGTGCCGGTGGGCGCGATCTACACGACCCAGCCTTTTGCAGCGCTGATCGAGGCTGACCGAAATGAGTATCACTTCGAATATGTGGGGACGATGGACCTGGCCAAGAACTACGGGGTCCGCACACTGTACCGTCTTGGCACCGATTGGCGCTAGGCGGGGTCTCGACTTTTAACCCTGGTTAACAGACAATTAGCCGCGCGCGCTGTTCGAGTCGCCTTGCAGACGCTTGTCGATTGCAACGCGCATCAGCGAAGCAGACTGGCCGGAAGGGTTAGCCTGAGGGGCTGGAGCGAGGGGAATTGCGTGGCGGATATTTTCATCTCCTATACCAGGGAGGAACGGTCTGCGGCCCGGCACTTCGCCGATTGCTTCGCGGCAGAGGGTTTCAACGTCTGGTGGGATGCGGTCATCCGCTCGGGCGAGACGTTCGACGAGGTGATCGAACGGGAGCTGCGGGCCGCCAAGGCGGTGGTCGTCCTCTGGTCACCGCGCTCGGTGACCTCTCGCTGGGTGCGCGCCGAGGCAACGCTGGCCGACCGGCTCAACAAGCTGGTTCCGGTCATCATCGAAACCTGCAACCTGCCGATCATCTTCGAACTGACCCACGCCGCCAACCTTGCCGACTGGACTGGAGATACGTCCGACAACCGGTGGCAGACGCTGGTGAGCGACCTTGACCGCCTGATTGGCCCGCGTGAGCAAGATGCGCCTGTTCAATCGGCCCCGGCGCCGGAAGTCCGCAAGCCTGTGGCTACCGCGCCCATGGCCGCCACCGGGAATGGAGCAGCGCCGCCGCCTTCAAAGGCCAGTGAGGACGAGCTGATGAAGGCGCTGGAGCGGCTGGCCCAGAAGCGCGCTTCGGATCTGTCCAAGGCGACACCGGCCGAAGCCAAGCAGACCGAATTCTTCAGACGTTCGGATGAGCATCGGCAGACCGAAAGCGGGCAGGTTCATTGCCTCCGCCGCCTCGACGGATTGGACGAGGAATCAGTCGTTGAGATCGCACCCTCGGGCCTGAGGGTCGGCCGTACGCCCCCCTCGGATCTTATCGTGCAGGGAACAGCCGTTTCGAGGGCCCATTGCCTGATCGAGCTGGCCGCAGACCAGCTGAGGGTGACCGATCTCAATTCGACCAACGGCACCTACATCGACAACAAGCGTATCGATGGCAGCGCGATCCTCGAGATCGGCTCCATCCTGCGCGTCGGCAATGTCTCGTTCGAGCATGAAGTCCGTCCACGAGCCGCCATGCCGGTTGCCGGCGCCGTGCCCACATTCGACCGTCAGGAACGCCCGCCCGAATCGCGGATCGCGAGGTCGTCCTAAGTCGCCGGGCTGCTCGGAAGCGGCGCTATTGGCCCGCGTCCGTCTGCCTTTGCAGGAACACGATATAGGCCTTGGTCTGGTTGGCCTGCTTGATCATCTGGTCCAATTCACGGTCGGTCCTGGCGCCTCGCGCCGAATCCGCGACATTGGCGAGATAACGGTCATAATTCCTGGCCAGCCGGGCGTTTTCCTTATTGCCCGAGCGCATCACCTGCTTGGCGATGGCGCGGCCGCTGCTCACGATCGAGTTGATTTGCGCCACCTTGGAAGCCGAGGGCGCGTCGCTGCTGGCGGTGGTTGTAGTGGGCGTCGTGACGGTCGTTGCCCTTGGCGGGACCGCACCGGTCGTCGTACTCGCGGTGGTCGTCGTCGGCGCTTTCGGCAGCGGCTGAGCGGTTCGCTTGCTCTCCGCCAGCGCGCGGTTGGCGTCTTGAAGGGCGGCAGAGAAGGCCTGCGACTTGGCCAGGGCATCACGGGCGCCGCTCAGCGTCTGAACCGGGTCGCTGGAGTTCGCGGTCGCCTGGACTGAAGTCCGGAGCTCGGTCAGCGTGGCGCCCATTGGCGCCGTTTGCGAGCGAGCTGGAATGGTTGCCGACCGCGCCTCGGCATCGCGCAACAGCGCGTTGGCGAAGGCAAGATTGGCCGTTGTCGCGGTCCGCTTCATTTCCTCGACGCGCGGTGCCGCCACGCCGGCCTGCGCCGGATCGTCGGCGATCGCCTGCAAGCCCGCCAGCTGCCGGTCGAGCTGTTCGCCCGCCGCGACCAGGTCACTGACCGCGGTGGCCGCGACGCCAGCCGTCCTGGCTTCCTCGGCAAGCGCTTTCTCGGCGGCCGCCAGCTGGGTCAATCCTTCGATCGGGATCGCACCGGCGCTGTCGCTCAGGTCCGGAATTTCCAGTGGGTCGGCCTCGTTCGACGAACCGCCGAACAGGAATGATCCGGCAGCGACCGCGGCGAGGAGGGCAACGGCCCCGCCACCGGCCAGCATCGCGGCGCGCGGCTTCTTGTACCATTTGTCACCCGAGTCCGCGGCCGGGGCTGGCTTTGCAGGTGTCGCTTTCTTGGCCTCAACCACCGGTTCAGGCTTCTTTTCGGGCTCGGCCGGAACCTTCGCTTCCTCGGACTCGACCGCCTCGGCGGCAACGGCGGCTGCGGCGGTTGCTGCCGCCTTGCCCTTCTTCTTCTTGGATGCGCCAGTTTCCTCGCCGGCGCGCTTGAATTGCACCTCCTTGGGATCGTCCGGTACGCCGGTTTCGAGCCGTTCATTCTGGTCGAATCCCGACGCCGGGGGAGGCACCGGTACGATTTCCTCGGAAGTCACCTCATGGGCGAAGAAGCGCGTCGGTTCATCATCGCCCGCGACCGGTGCTTCCACATCCTTCTTGCCGAACAGGGCAAGCCATTCGCGGATGGTTTGCGGCCGCTCGCTCGGGCGGATGGTCATGCCCGCGTCGATCGCCTGGAGGAATCGCTTGGCGAACCCCGGCCAATGGCCATCGGCAAGCGGCGAGCCAAGGCCACCATGCAGCCTCTCCAGCACCTCCGGCGGCTTTTCGCCGGTGACGCATTCGTAAAGCACCACGGCCAGGGCATAGATGTCCGTCCATGGTCCCTGGGGATAGGTCTTCACATATTGTTCGACGGCCGCGTAGGGCGGGGTGTGGAAGCTGACCGAGGTGCTGGTCGCTTCGGCCGCTTCGAACCGGGCCGAGCCGAAATCGATCAGGACCGGCCGGCTGTCATCGGTGATGAGGATGTTGGCCGGCTTGATGTCGCGGTGAAGGACTCCAACCCGATGGGCGCGGTCGAGGCCTTCGGCGACCGGCTTGATGATGTTCCACAGGCTGCGCTCGTTGAAGCGCCGGCCTTCCTTGAGCAGCTTGGACAGCGAGACGCCGTCTTCGAAATCCATCACCATGTAGGCGGTGCCATGGACCTCGAACAGGCTGCGGACGCTGACGATGTTGGGGTGGCGGGTCGGCGTCGACAGGTTCCACAGCAGCTTGGCCTCCTCGACGAATTTCTTGAGGCCGAGCGCATGGACCTCCTCGACGTCGGAGCCGATCGGCACGACCGTGGATTCGGCGTCGCGGTCGGCGATGGAGCTGGGAAAATATTCCTTGATGGCGACGAGTTCGCCGAAATAGATGCCGCGTCCCTTGTAGACGATCCCGAAGCCACCCACCCCGAGAACGTCTTCCAGCCGCCATTCGCGGATCACCGTGCCCGAGGGCAAAGCCTTGCTGCTGTACGCCATGGTCAACGCCGATTCCCCCTGGGAAGACCCGCCCTTAAGAAAAAGTTAATCGCATGATCGTCCGGCAATTGCTAGTCTCGCCGTTTCGAATGGAGCGGGGGAAGCCGGGTGGCCTTCGAATGCGTCAGCCGAACCGATGTGGGCCTTCGCCGGAAGGTCAATGAGGATTCGGTGCTCGTCCGCACCGACCGGGGGCTGTGGGCGGTGGCGGATGGAATGGGCGGGCACGAGGCCGGCGACGTCGCCAGCGCAAAGGTCACCGAGGCGCTGCTCAACTTGCCGATCGTCTACAGCCTGGACCAGCTCGTCGAAGGGGCAGTCGCGGCCCTCAAGCGAGTGAACAAGGAGCTGATCGCCATTGCCGGATCGGGCGATGGTGCACGAAGCCCGGGAAGCACGGTGGTCGGCCTGGCCATCGCCGGAGATCAATATCGTTGCTTCTGGGCAGGGGACAGCCGCGCCTATCGAGTCCGCGACGGCCAGATCGTGCAGCTGACCCGGGACCATAGCCTGGTCCAGCGCCTGGTTGACGCGGGCATGCTCGACCCGGCCGAAGCCGAGCACCATCCGAACGCGAATGTGGTCACTCGCGCCGTTGGCGTGACCGACGAGCTTGAAGTCGACATCGTCGGCGGGGACGCGATTCCGGGCGATCAGTTCGTCCTGGCCAGCGACGGGCTGACGCGGCTGGTCGAGGATCGCGAGCTGCTGATCGAGCTGACCTCCAGCGGGCTGGAGCAGGCGGCGGACCGGCTGGTCGAGACGGTCCTCGCGCGCGGCGCGCCGGACAATGTCTCCGTGGTCATCACCAGGGTGATCTAGGCCGGGAAGGTGGTGGACGCACTAGGGCTCGAACCTAGGACCCGCTGATTAAGAGTCAGCTGCTCTACCAACTGAGCTATGCGTCCATGCCTTTAGGCAAGCGCGCGGGGCCGCTTGGAGCGGCGGCGCGGGCGGGCCTCTAACAGCGTTAGCGGGGCCTTGCAACCGCCTTTAGAGTCGAAATCCTATCCAAGGGATGAACGGGTCCGCGACTGGCGTTCGATCCCCATCAGCAGGCCCAGGCAGATCATCACGGTCATCACCGCCGATCCGCCGAAACTGACCAGGGGCAGCGGGATCCCGACCACGGGCGCGAGGCCCATCACCATCATCAGATTGACGGTGAAATAGAAGAAGATGGTCATCGACAGGCCCGCCGCGGCGAGCTGCGCGAAGCGCGTCTTGGCCTTCCTGCTGACGTTCATGCCCCAGCGCACCACCATCGCGAAGGCGAAGATCAGCATCACCCCGCCAATCAGGCCCCATTCTTCGACGAAGGTGGCGAACACGAAATCGGTATGGCCTTCGGGAAGATAGTCGAGATGGCTCTGGCTGCCGTTCAGATAGCCCTTGCCCCAGATGCCGCCCGATCCAATTGCGATCTTCGACTGGCTGATGTGATAGCCGGCGCCCAGCGGGTCGGCTTCGGGATCGAGGAAGATCAGCACGCGCTTGCGCTGATATTCGTGCATCATCGAAAAAACGACCGGGAGGGCCGCGGCCAGGGCTCCGGCCGCCGACAGGAAATACCACATCGGCAGCCCGGCGACGAACATGACGGTCACCCCGCCCACCAGGACCATGGTCGCGGTCCCCAGGTCGGGCTGGACGAGGATCAGCGACCAGGGGACCAGGACCAATAGCGCGGCCGGCCACAGCCCGCGCCACCGCCGCACGTCGCCAGCCGGCAACAAGTCGTAAAAGCGCGCCAGCACGAGGCAGACGGCCGGCTTCATGAACTCGGAAGGCTGGAGACGGATGAAGCCGAGGTCGATCCATCGCTGAGCGCCCTTGCCGACGAAGCCGATCATCTCGACCAGGATCAGCAAGACCAGGATCACGGCATAGGTCGGGAAGGTGACGCCCTTGATGAAGCCTTCGGGGATGTAGCTGATGCCGATGCCGAGCGCGAAAAACCCGCAGATCAGGATCGACTGTTTGAGGGCGTAGGGCGACCAGCTTCCGCCCGCCGCCGAGAAGAGGGTGATGATGCCGATGGTGCAGATCAGCGCCACCAGCCAGATCAGCCGCCACGGCAGGCGGGCGAGGGGCTGCGGGATGATCGCCGAGGAGATCATGCGCTGAGCCCGGCGTTGGCCTTGGAGATGGCCTCGAAATTGGCCTGGCGGCGAGCGGTGCGCTCGGCCAGCGTGCCGCCCCACTGGGTTTCCAGCTCGGCAAGCCGCTTCATCGCTTGGGGCCGGTCGAACAAATAGGTCAGCACATCCTTGGCGACCGGCGCGGCGGCGCGGGCTCCGCCCAGGCCGTGCTCGATCACCACCGACCCGGCATAGCGCGGGTTGTTGAACGGGGCGAAGAAGACGAACAGGCCGTGGTCACGATATTTCCAGTCGCCCGACTGGCCGCGCTGGCTGCCGACGATCTTGCGCACCTGGGCGGTGCCGGTCTTGCCGCACATCTCGACGTCGGGGATGAGCAGCCGGCTGGCGCCCGCGGTGCCGTCTCCGTTGACCACCTCCCACATACCGCCGCGGACCACGTCGAGATGCTCGGGCGGGAGGCCAAGCAGCGGTGCCGCCTTCTCGTGCCGGCCGACGAGCGCGGGCTGGATGTCGCGGCCGGAGGCGATCCTCGCGGCCATCACCGCAAGCTGGAGCGGATTCACGATCAGGAAGCCCTGGCCGATCGAGGCGTTGAGCGTGTCCGATGCGGTCCAGTCGGGTCGTTCGACGATTCGGCGATTATCCTTGTATTTTCGTGCCTTCCACTCGCTATTGGGGACGGTCCCATAGCTCTGGCTGACGACCTGCAGGTCGAACTCCTGGCCGAGGCCCAGGCGCTTCGCCATCTCGGCGATGCGGTCATAGCCCACGCGGTGCCCCATGGCGTAGAAATAGGTGTTGCAGCTCTTGGCGATCGCCCGCCGCATGTTGACCGCGCCGTGGCGGCCCAGGCAGCGGAAGAATCGGTTCCCCAGCCGATAGCCGCCTGGGCAATGGATCACTTCGTCCGGATCGACGCCCGCCGCCTGCAGCGCCAGGGAGTTCATCGGCTTGATCGTCGATCCCGGCGGATAGAGCGAGGACAGGACCTTGTTGGTCAGCGGCTTGCGCAGGTCCTCGGACAGCATCCGCCATTCGGTCTGCCCGATGCCATCGGAAAAGCTGTTGGGGTCGTAGGCCGGCATCGACGCCATGCAGAGGATGTCTCCGGTCAGGCAGTCGATGATGGTGCAGCTTCCCGACTCCTCGCCCAGGCGCCGCGCCGCATATTCCTGCAGGCCCGCGTCGATCGCCAGCTGGATCGTCTGGCCCGACCGGTCGGGCTTTGGCTCCAGCTCGCGGATGAGCTTGCCGCGCGCGGTCAGTTCGACCCGCTGTCCGCCGGGCTCTCCGCGCAAACTCTTTTCGAGCGTTTTTTCAAGGCCTTCCTTGCCGATCTTGAAGCCAGGAGTGATGAGCAGGGGGTTCTTCTCCGCCTCATATTCCTTGGCATTTGCGGAACCGACATAGCCGACCAGGTGCCCGACCGCTGGCCCAGTGGGATAGTAGCGTGAAAAGCCGCGCATCGGCTGGACGCCCGGCATCTCGGGCAGCCGGACGGTGATCGCCGCATATTGGTCGTAGGGGACATTCTCGGCGACCTGGACCGGCTGATATCCGCGAGCCGCCCTGATCTCCTTGATGATGCGATCGACATCGTCGGGAGTGAGCTTCAGGATTTGGGTCAGCGTACGGAGCGTCTCCGTCGGGCGGCTGAGTTGCTCCGGGATGATGTCGACCCGGAAGTCGGAGCGGTTGATGGCGATCGGCTTCCCCGCGCGGTCGACGATCCAGCCTCGCCGCGGCGGCACGATGATCAACTGGACCCGATTGCTCTCGCTCAGCAGCTGATAATGCTCGCTCTGGGCGACCGACAGATAGCCGAGGCGGGCGATGAGCACGCCTCCGAACACCGCCTGGGCGCCGCCGACCAGCATCATCCGGCGGGAAAAGGTCATCGACTGGTGCGCGGCGGTGAAGCGCGATGCCTTCATCGGCCAAGCCTCCAGCGGTCGATCCGGCTGGCGATATAGGCAGCGACCGGGAAGCAGAGTGCTCCGACGATGATCGCCGGCAATACTGCCCTGCTGAACGGGACGGGGGCGCCGAGCAGGCCCGCCACGCGCCATTGCGCGGCTTCGGAAAGGCCGATGAGCAAGGCTGCCATCGCCCATTCGATCCAATAGTCGCGCCACATGGTCCGGCGGTCGAGGATGTCCATTGCGATCATCATCGCCGTCCACAGCGCGATTGACAGCCCGATCGGATTGCCGACGATCAGGTCATTGGCGAAGCCCAGCGGCGCGGCCCACCAGGCCGGCCAGGCGTCCGCCCTCAGCAGCCGCCAGCCAAGCAGCATCAACAGCCCGAAATCGGGCCACCACCCGGTCGACGAAATGATGGGAAGGGCGGACAACAGCGATCCCGCAAACACCGTTGTCGCGGGGATGTAATCGGCCCCAGCGCGCGGTCCTTTGCCTAGCCGCGCTCCCGTCGGTGTGAGCGCCGACCGGGCCATCAGGGTGCCTCGCCGGCCGGCGCCGCGGCGGCTAGCGCTTCCGGTTCAAAGGGCGGTTCTACGACTGCGAAGCTGACCTGGGCGGGATCGGCGATGGGAACTGCGATGGCGCCGTCATCATCGAGGCGGATGACCTTGGCGATCGGAACCAGCGGCGGATAGAGGCCGCCGGTCCCCGACGTGATGATGATGTCGCCGCGCTTGAACGGGTTTCGTCCAACCTCGAGCGGCCGGACATCGATGGTTCCATCGCCACGCCCCGTCGAAATCACCGGCTGCCCGCCCTTCAGGATCCGCGCCGGGACGATGTTGGCGCGGTCGGTCACCAGCAGCACGCGGCTGGCAAGGCTGCCGGCGTCAACAATCCGGCCGATCAACCCTTCCGCGGCGCGCACCGGCATTCCGACCCTGACCCCATCGCTGGTTCCCACCGAGATGATTGCGAAACGGCGAGGGCTTTCAAACGAGGATCCGACCACGCGGCCGGCCGCGACGGTCGAACGGCCTCGCTCGCGCAACTGCAAGGCGGCCTTGAGCTGCTTGTTCTCCTGCAAGATCGCCTGCGCCTCGACCATTCGCCGCATCAGCGCCGCGCGGTCGCGCTTCAGCTGGGAATTCTGGTTGGCGGCGTCCCAATAATTGCCGGCGCCGCCGACCAGACCGCTGACCGTGGTGGTCACTTCGCGCAAGGCGCCGCTGACCGGCGCAGTGACGTCCAGCGCAACGCCCCTGACGGCGGCATAGCTCTGCGGGGCGATCAGCGACAGGATCAGCAGGATCAGGCCGATCACCAGCCCGGCGACGACCGCCAGGAAGCTGAAAAACAGGCCATATTGAGCGCGCCTCGACCAGCCCGGGCGCGGTCCCGCCGAGGCCGCCACCGTTCAGTCCACCTCAGGCAGTCTGGAGGACGCCGCGGAACTGCTCCTCTTCGAGCGCCCGGCCGGTGCCGAGCGCAACGCAGGTCAGCGGATCCTCGGCGACAGTCACGGGGAGCCCGGTTTCGTCGCGCAGAACCTCGTCCAGTCCCTGAAGCAACGCGCCGCCCCCGGTCAGGACAATGCCCTGGTCGCAAATGTCGGCGGCCAGTTCCGGAGCGGTATTTTCGAGCGCGATGCGGACGCCTTCGACGATCGTGCCCACGGGTTCGGACAGGGCTTCGGCGATCTGGCCCTGATTGATCGAGATTTCCTTGGGCACGCCGTTGACCAGGTCGCGGCCCTTGATGTGGACGGTGGTACCGATGCCGTCGACCGGTGGCTTGGCGATTCCCACTTCCTTCTTGATCCGCTCCGCGGTGGCTTCGCCGATCAGCAGATTGTGGTTGCGGCGGACATAGGAGGAAATGGCTTCGTCCATCTTGTCGCCGCCGACACGAACCGAGGTGGTGTAGGCCAGGCCGCGCAGCGACAGGACGGCGACTTCCGTGGTCCCTCCGCCGATGTCGACGACCATCGACCCGATCGGCTGGGTGACCGGCATGTCGGCGCCGATCGCTGCGGCCATCGGCTCCTCGATGAGATAGACCGCCGAGGCGCCGGCGTTGGAGGCGGCGTCGCGGATCGCGCGGCGCTCGACCGAGGTCGATCCGCTGGGCACGCAAATAACGATCTCGGGAAAGCGCCAGGCGCGCATCTTCCCGCCATGCACCTTGTGGATGAAGTGCTTGATCATCTGTTCGGCGACATCGATGTCGGCAATGACGCCGTCGCGAAGCGGGCGGATGGCCTCGATCTGGTCGGGCGTCTTGCCCATCATCAGCTTGGCATCCTCGCCGACCGCCTTGACCTTCTTGGTGCCGTTGATGGTCTCGATCGCAACCACCGATGGCTCGTTGAGGACGATGCCGCGGCCCCTGACATAGACCAATGTGTTGGCCGTCCCCAGATCGATCGCCATGTCATGCGACATCCATTTGAACCATCGGTTCCAGAACATGCTTACCCGTCTCTCGCCCTTGATTTGAAAACAGGGCCGAGTCCTCGGCCCGATTCACCACCCATTATCCAAGCCCTTGTGAAAGCAGCATTAATTTCGTTTGAAATTACGCACTTCAAGGGTCGCATTCGATTGGGCTACGGAGGTTAACATGTCAATAAGAAGGCTGCCTTCCGAGCTCATCAATCGCATCGCCGCGGGCGAGGTGGTCGAGCGGCCTGCCAGCGCCCTGAAAGAGCTCAT
>DASTCB010000147.1:0-17703 GCA_035711585.1 Sphingomicrobium sp. | reverse complement strand
CGCCGGCAGCGGTTCCTGCAGCAACGGCCCTCGGCTTTGGACCAATTCTGCCGATCCCTGCGCCAGCTGTGTTTCCGTGCGGGCCGACAGGGTCGCTTCGACCTGGTTGCCCGGTAGAAGCACCGGGCGGAGCCGCCTTCCACGCGCCCCGCGGACATAACAGGCCTGGAGCCCATGTTCCGGAGTCATCAGGTGAACCACCGCGCCATGCTCGCCGTGCGGGCGAAGCGCGACAACGATGGCTGGCGTCGAGAACCTCATCAGCCGCGTGGGTGGAAATAGTCGTGGATCTGGCGGGCCATCGCCTTGCTGATCCCGGGCGCCCGTTCGAGGTCCTCCAACGCGGCCCCCTTCACCGCGCGCGCGGTTCCGAAATGCATCAGCAGCGCCCGCTTGCGGTTGGGGCCGATGCCAGGGACTTCGTCGAGCGTCGAGGTGGTGAGGCTCTTGGCCCGCTTCTGGCGGTGCGTACCGATGGCGAACCGATGCGCCTCGTCGCGCAGCCGCTGGAGGTAGAATAATAGCGCCGAATTGGGCGGGAAAGTCACTTCGCGGCCGCCCGGCAGGTGAAACACCTCGCGCCCCTCACGGCCATGGTGCGGCCCCTTGGCGACGCTGACCAGCGGCACGTCGTGGACTCCCAGCTCCTCCATCACCTCCTGCACTGCGGACAGCTGGCCCTTGCCACCGTCGACCAGCAGCAGGTCGGGCCATTCGCCGCCGGTCCGGTCGGGGTCCTCCTTCTCCAGCCGCGCGAAGCGCCGCTCCAGCACCTCGCGCATCATGCCGAAGTCGTCACCCGGAGTGACGCCCGACTTGATGTTGAACTTGCGATAGGCGTTCTTGCGGAAGCCTTCCGGCCCGGCGACGATCATCGCGCCGGTGGCGTTGGTGCCCATGATATGGCTGTTGTCATACACCTCGATCCGCTTGGGCGGCTCGGGCAACTCGAACACCTCGGCCAGCTCGCGCAGCAGCTTGCCCTGTGTCGTGGTCTCGGCCATCCGCCGCTCGAGCGCTTCCTCGGCATTGCGGCGGGCCTGCTCGATCAGCTTGCGCCGCGAGCCCCGCTGCGGCTGCGAGATCTCGACCTTGTAGCCCGCGCGTTCGGACAGCGCCTCCGCGATCAGCGCGCCTTCCTTGAGGGTGCGGTCGACCAGGATGCGCCTCGGCGGCGGGACCTCCTCGTAGAACTGCATCAGGAAGCTGCCGAGCACTTCCTCCTCCGGCACGTCATTGGTGTGCGCGGGGAAGAAGCTGCGGTGGCCCCAATTCTGGCCGCCACGGATGAAGAAGGCCTGGATGCACATCTGCCCCGCCTTGCAGGCGAGCGCGAAAATGTCGCCGTCGCCCAGACCCTCGGCATGGACGGTCTGGCTGCCCTGGATATAGGTCAGCGCGCGAAGCCGGTCGCGGTAGACCGCGGCGAGCTCAAAGTCCCGCCGCTCCGCTGCTTCCGCCATCAACTTGCCCAGCCTGGCCTGGACCCCAGTCGACTTGCCGGCCAGGAACAGCTTCGCGTCCTCGACCAGCTCGGCGTAATCCGCCTCGCTGATGCGGCCGACACACGGCGCCGAGCAGCGCTTGATCTGGTAGAGCAGGCAAGGCCGAGACCGGTTTGCGAAAAAGCTGTCCGAGCAACTTCTTAGCAGGAATAGTTTCTGAAGTGCATTAAGAGTGCTGGTGACCGATCCGGCGCTGGCGAACGGGCCGAAATATTGCCCCTTCGCGCGCCTCGCCCCGCGATGTTTCTGGATGCGCGGGAAGGCATGGTCCTCGCGCAGCAGGATGAAGGGGAAGCTCTTGTCGTCGCGGAGCAGCACATTGAACGCCGGGCGGAAGCGCTTGATCAGTTGCGCCTCGAGCAGCAGCGCCTCGGCCTCGGTTCGCGTCGTGACGATCGTCATGTCGCGCGTCTGCGCGACCATCCGCTGGAGCCGCTTCGGCAGCTTGGCGACGTGGGTGTAGTTGGTCACCCGGTTCTTCAGCGCCCGCGCCTTCCCGACGTAGAGGACCTCGCCCGTGGCGTCCTGCATGCGATAGACGCCCGGCCGGACCGGCAGCGTCTTCAACACGTTGCGGATCGCCCTGACCCCCGCTTCCAGGTCAGGCGCGTCCGCCCCACGCAGCGCGTAGGTCGCCTTCTCCTCGTTGAAGCGGTCGCCCGAGCCCGGGTGATCGGGCCGGCCGGCTGTGGTTCGGTCCATGGTCACGATGTAGGAGCGCGCGACGCGAGAGGCCAGCCATCAGCTTGGCGCGCGCCATCGGTCGTTCCGCCGCCGATTCCGAGCGGGACGATTGACGAGGCAAGGCATTTCTGGCCGCTTCGGCCCGACAGGGCGGAGAGTGATGATGATCGAGCAATCGAGGGCCCATCTCAGGGACGCCGGCGAAGGCTATTGGCAGCACTTGCGCTTCGCCACCACCTTCGGGCTGCTGGCGATCGCGGCCGGCCTGGCGGCGCTGATCCATGCGATCATCCCGGGTGTCTGCACTCATACCGCCAGCCGCATCGTCCGCCATCTCGGCCAGTTGGTCGACGACCGGAGCAGGATCGACGCGATTGAGAGCGAAGCGGTCGAGGCGCGGGCCTTCGTCCTGTTGCTGATCCTGGCGACGGCGGTCGTCGCGCCACTTTGGCTGCTCGGGGCGCCGATGATCCTCAAACTCACCTATACGGTGCTTGCCTATGCGCTGCCCGCCGCGCTGATGTTCACCAATCCCGAGCTGATTTCGACGAAGGAGAGCGCCTGACCAAGGCGAGGCTAGCCAAGAGCCTTTACAATCTCCTCGACCATTTTCTTGGCATCAGCGAGGAGCATCATGGTGTTGTCGCGATAGAACAGCTCGTTATCGACCCCGGCGTAACCGACGCCGCCCATCGACCGCTTGACGAACAGGACGGTGCGGGCCTTTTCCACGTCCAGCACCGGCATGCCGTAGATTGGCGACCCCTTGTCGGTCTTGGCGGCCGGGTTGGTGACGTCGTTGGCACCGATGACGAAGGCGACGTCGGCGGTGGCGAACTCGCTGTTGATGTCCTCCAGCTCGAACACCTCGTCATAGGGCACGTTGGCCTCGGCCAGCAGCACGTTCATGTGGCCCGGCATGCGGCCGGCGACCGGGTGAATGGCGAACTTCACCTCCACCCCCTCCTCCTTCAGCACGTCGGTCATCTCTCGCAGGATATGCTGCGCCTGGCTGACCGCCATGCCGTAGCCGGGGACGATGATCACCTTGTCGGCCTGCTTCATCAGGAAAGCCGCGTCCTCGGCCGATCCGCGCTTCCAGGGCCGGTCGATGGCGGCTGCATCTCCGCCCGCGGATTCGACCGCGCCGAAACCGCCGGCGATGACCGAGATGAAGCTGCGGTTCATCGCCCGGCACATGATGTAGCTGAGGATCGCGCCGGAACTGCCGACCAGCGCGCCGGTGATGATCATCGCGGTGTTGTGCAGCGTGAACCCCATCGCCGCCGCGGCCCAGCCGGAATAGCTGTTGAGCATCGAGATCACGACGGGCATGTCCGCCCCGCCAATCGGGATGATCAGCAGGAAGCCAATGGCGAAGCTGAGGGCAGCAAGCGTCCAGAAATCGAGCGGCGACTGCGAATGCCAGAAGCCGTAGAGGAAGAAGATGATCGCCAGGCCGACGGCCAGGTTGATCCAGTGGCGCATGGGCAAAAGGATCGGCTTGCCGCTCATATTCCCGTTGAGCTTCAGGAAGGCGATCACCGAGCCGGAAAAAGTGATTGCACCGATGGCGACGCCAAGGCCCATCTCAATCCGGCTGACGCCAAGGATCGCGCCTGACGGATCGACGATGCCGAAAGCGGATGGATTAAGGAAGGCGGCCGCGCCAACCAGAACTGCCGCCATGCCGACCAGCGAGTGGAAGGCGGCCACCAGCTGCGGCATCGCCGTCATGGCAATTCGGCGAGCAGTCACCATGCCGATGGCGCCGCCGATGATGATCGCCGCTAGG
Organism: Sphingomicrobium sp.; assembly: GCA_035711585.1. Taxonomy (GTDB): domain Bacteria; phylum Pseudomonadota; class Alphaproteobacteria; order Sphingomonadales; family Sphingomonadaceae; genus Sphingomicrobium. The sequence continues at coordinate 13,719 of DASTCB010000147.1, read as the reverse complement.
ATTTGCCAAATGGTCGTGAAGTCTATTGCCAACAGATAGGTAGGTCTGGGACCCAGATCGCTTGCCAGCCCTGGATCGACCCCTTCATGAGGCACGTGCGTAATTAGCGTCGTCACCACCGCAATCGCCATGCCGAGCATGCCGATCTGGTTGCCTCGCCGGCTGCTGTCGGGACTGGAGAGCCCCCGCAGCGCGAGGATGAAGCATACGCCGGAAATCAGATAGGCAAGAAGCACCCAGCTTGGGGTCGCCGCGGCCTCATGCATCGCGGCGCTCCTTCTTCTTGTACATGGAGAGCATTCGCTGGGTGACCGCGAATCCGCCGAAAATGTTCACGCTGGCCAGTGCCACCGCGATCAATCCGAGCCACTTCGATTGCACGCTCCCCGCCGCCGCGGCCGCGATCAGCGCTCCGACGACGATCACCGAGGAGATGGCGTTGGTCACGCTCATCAGCGGCGTGTGCAGCGCCGGCGTGACCGACCAGACGACATAATAGCCGACGAAACAGGCCAGCACGAAAATCGACAGGATCGAGATGAAATCCACGCGGACGCCTCCCCCGTTTTCTGGCCGATCTTGTGGCAAGGCGCCGCGGGCTTGTCGAGGGTCAGCCGGCCGGCCGCAAATCTTGCCGTTAACTTAACGAGGTTTCCGAATTTTTAACCCTTTACGGCGCATGGACTCGCGGGAGCAGGAAGGAAAACGCCGCCCATGCGATGGCTGCGCCGAAAGGATCGCCAACCCAGGACCGGGCGTCCGAGGAGGATGCTCCTATGGGCGCTGGTGCTCGGGCTTCTCCATGGCCTGGTCGGCGGTCTTGAGATCGACGAAAACCTCCTGCGCGTGGCCCGCAATCACATCAACCAGCGCGATGCCAGCGGCGACATCGTGCTGGTCGCCATCGATGACAAGGCGCTTCGCGAAGTAGGCCGCTGGCCCTGGCCGCGCAGCCGTTATGCCGACCTGGTCAACGCCATCGGCGCGGCAAGTCCGAAGCGGCAGGTCCATGACTTCCTGTTCCCGGAGAAATCCGTGCCGGCGGAGGATGCCAGGCTTGCCGAGGCACTTGAGCGCAACGACAATGTGACCTTGGCCTACTTGCCCCGCTCGGGCGCGCAAGGCGGCGAGATGAACGACGTTCGACCCCTGCCCTTGTTCGCCGCGCGCGCCGACCTGGCGTCGATCAGCGCTCGCTACAACTATGCCAATGAGGTCTGGGCAATCCCATATTCGGCGATCTCCAAATCAGAGCGATATCCGGCGCTTGCCGCCGCCATTGCCGGAGAACGTCCGCAATCCGATTCGGAATTTCGGGTCAATTATGCCTTCCGGCCCAATTCAATTCCCGTCATGAGCGCCGCGGACCTGTTGAGCGGCAGGGCGGATCCTGCCCTGTTGACGGGCAAGACGGTGGTCGTCGGTCAGACCGCACACCAATTGGGCGATCGGTTCACGATTCCCGGATGGGGAAAGATGGGCGGCGTCTACCCACACATCATCGGCGCCGAAACCCTAATGGCCGGCCACCCGCTGGACCTGGGCTGGCTCCCCGGCTTCCTTCTTGGAGCGCTCGGCGTCATCGCCGCGCTCAAGCTCGCCGGGCGTCGTGGCGCCCTGGTGCTGGCTTTTACTGCCAGCCTGCTGCTGGCCGTGCCTGTCCCACTCGAGCGATGGCAGGTTTTCGCCGACGTTACGGCCGGCCTGTTCGTGATTGTCTGGGTGGCGGCAGGGCTTACGCTTGAACAGATGAGGCGCCGCGGCCTCACCAACCCGGTGAGCGGCCTGCCCAACCTGGTCGCGCTCCGCCGGGCTCGCCAGGAGGGCGACCGGCCCCTGATCGTCGCCCGCGTGGTCAACTATCCCCAGATCGTGTCGACGCTTTCGCAGGCCAGCGAGCGCAGCCTGATCGAGCAGATCGTTGCACGGCTGACGGTGGGGTCAGAGGTTTCCGCGGTTTACCAGGGAGACGAGGGTATTTTCGCCTGGACCGTGCCGGCTGGAACGGCGATCGGTCATCATGTCGAGGCGCTTGCCGCCCTGTTCCGAAGTCCGGCCCGGATCGATGGCAAGCCGTTCGATATCGCCATCAGCTTCGGAGTCGAGATCGGCAGTGGCCGCGCCCTCACCAATCGGCTGAACAGCGCGCTGGTCGCCGCCGACGAGGCGACCGCGGAAGGCCTGCGGTGGAAATATCACGACCCGGAACGGCTCAAGGACGCCGAATGGCGCCTGTCGCTGCTCAGCCAGCTCGACGATGCGATCGACCAGGGCCAGGTGTGGGTCGCTTACCAGGTCCAGATCGACCTCAAGACCAACCAGCTCCGCGGCGCCGAGGCGCTGGCGCGCTGGACCCATCCCGAAAAGGGCCCCATCAACCCTGCCGAGTTCATCGCCGCCGCCGAGCAGAACGACCGAATCGAGAAGCTGACGCTGTTCGTCCTCGACAGGGCGGTCGAGGCGGCGGCGCGCATCAATCGCGACCACGGCCCGTTCGACATGGCGGTCAATCTTTCCGCACGGATGATCGGCGACAAGACGCTGCCGACCAAGGTCCGCAGGATCCTCGATCGCCATGGATTGGATCCGGCCCGGCTGACGCTCGAGCTGACCGAGACCGCCGCACTGGCCAGCGGCGCAGATACCGGGCCCTTGTTCGGACTTCGCGATCTGGGAATCCGGATTTCGGTCGATGACTATGGCACCGGCCTGTCGACGCTCGACTATCTCAAGAAGATCCCGGCGGGCGAGATCAAGATCGACCAGAGCTTCGTCAAGTCAATGCTCGATCATCGAAGCGACCTCGTCATGGTCCAGTCGACCATCGCCCTGGCCCATTCGCTCGGCCGCACCGTCGTCGCCGAAGGCGTCGAAAGCCGCGAGATCCTGGACATGCTGGTGGCCATGAAGTGCGAGGTTGCCCAGGGCTTCATCATCGGGCGGCCCTGCAGCCTGACCGATCTGATGAAGCGCTTGAGCAGCGAGCGGAAACGCCGCGCCGCCTGACACGGCGCCCTTCGACAACTATTGAATCTTCCGCGCGTCAAGCAGCGGACAAATCCGGTAAGCTATGCTGTCCTTTTACTTGCTCCTCTGCTTGCCCCATTTTGGGATCATGGTTAATTCATTGCTAACCATTTCGATTAAGGTTAATGTCCCTGTCAGCGACATGAGTCGCCGAGAGACGACAGGGGACAATCATGAAGAAGGTTACACGCCCGACCCGCGGACTTCTGAGCTGGCTTCTGGGCCACGGCTGGGATGGCTTAGGCGGCCGCGGCTGATTGAAGCTTCCGGCCGCCAAGGCCGGTTTTCCGCGAAAATTTGACGATCTGCGGCTCGGCGCGGGTCGTCTTTTCGCGTCTGGGCATCAACGAGCGCAAACGGCCCGATCTCGATCCTAAATCGACCAGCGAGCTTCCGCACCGCGCGAGGTGCGCGAGCGAATCGATCAGCTCGAAATTGTTACTGCGCCGTTTTCAGGCGCTCATGGATTACGGCGCCATCGCGCGTCAGGCGGACGGCCGCGACGATTTCGTCGTCATCGGGCAGGGCGAGGCCGCTTTCCTTGTCCCAAAACGCGGTCAGGAAATTGGCCAGGTTCCGGGAGAATAGCGCCGAGGCATCCGCCGCCAGGGTCCGCGACAGCTGAACCGCACCGACGATGGCGACCCCGTGGCGCTCAGCCGTCTCGCCGGCGACGCAGCCCTCGACATTGCCTCCCGCCTCCGCCGCCAGGTCGACGATCACGCTGCCCCGGCGCATCGTCGCCAGCTGGGCATCGCTGATCAGCCTGGGCGCGGGCCGACCCGGGATCAATGCAGTGGTAACGACGATATCCTGCTTGGCGATATGACCGGAAACCAGTTCGGCCTGAGCCGCCTGATACTCGGGGCTGGTCTCGCTGGCATAGCCGCCCTCCCCCTCACCCTCGATCCCGGCGATGCCCTCGACGAAGATCGGCTTGGCCCCGAGCGAGAGGATCTGTTCCCTGGTCGCGGAGCGGACGTCGGTCGCGCTGACCTGCGCACCCAGCCGCTTCGCGGTCGCAATCGCCTGCAAGCCGGCGACCCCGACTCCCATCACGAAAACCTTGGCCGGGCTGACCGTCCCGGCGGCGGTCATCATCATCGGGAAGGCGCGGCCATAGACCGAGGCCGCGTCGACCACGGCCTTGTATCCGGCCAGGTTCGACTGCGACGACAATATGTCCATCGACTGGGCGCGGGTGATGCGCGGCATCCATTCCATCGCCAGAGCTTCGAGCCCCAGCCTGGCGTAGGCGGCGATGGCCTCGCCCCGCTTGCCCGGATCGAGCGCGCCGACCAGCAGCGCACCCTTCTTCGCTCCCATGAGCGAATCCGCGTCCGGCCCCATCACGCACAGGATGATGTCGGCGTCTTTCAGGATAGCGGCGCGCGGGCCGATGGTGGCTCCGGCCGCCTCGAAATCTCCATCGGCGATGGAGGCGCCCTTTCCAGCTCCCGTTTCGATCGCGACGCTTGCGCCCAGGCCAGCGAACTTCTTCACCGTTTCGGGGATGGCGGCGACGCGGGTTTCAGCGCCGCCTTCCTTGAGGACCGCGATCTTCAAGGAGCTATCCTAGTTGTAGATGATGTACATCACGACCAAGCCCGTGACGAATGAGATGACCGCGCCATATTTGAGCAGCTTGGTGAAGCCGTCATAATTGCGGAAATGCGCCGGATAATCCATCTCGGTGGCGGTCGGGTGGACCTTGTCGTCGGCCATTATCTGATCCCTGTCTGACTATCGTTGGGGCGCGTCTTAACAAGCCGAGCGCAACCGCCCAAGCGCCTTTTTGCTCCGAAGCTTAAGAGGAGCTTTACTCCTTCGCGCTAAAAGCGGCGCATGCGCGAAGAAGTCGTCCTGCGGTCCCTCCTATTGGTCGACGCCGATGCCAATGAGCGGCGGCAGCTCTCGGCGATCGCCGCGCGCGCGAGCTGGAGCACGGTCGGCGCCGACGGAATCGAAACGGCGACTGCAATCTTGCAGGGCCCGCATGGACGCGAGGTTCGCGCCGCGATCCTGTCGAGCTGGACCACCGAACTAAGCCCGGCGATCGTCGCGGCGCTGCGCCACTGCCGCCCGAACCTGCCGATCATCGTGCTTGCCGATCGCGGCTCGGTCGCTCTGGCGGTCGATGCCATGCGCGCCGGCGCTTCGGACTATCTCGCAAAGCCGATCGCTCCTGAACGGCTGATCGAGGCGCTGGCCGCCCATGCCGACCGCCGCCGTGGCACCGGCGAATTGGCTCCGCTGTCCGAGAAGATTGCCCCCGACCTGATGCTCGACCAGCTGGTCGGCTCTGCGCCCGATTTCCGGGCCTCGCTGGCGGTCGCTGCAAAAGCGGCTCGCAACCGCCTGCCGATCCTGATCCTCGGCGAGCCCGGCACCGGCAAGGAGACCTTCGCCCGGGCAATTCATCACGCCAGCCTGCGTGCTCGCGGGCCGCTCGTCCAGGTCGACTGCAAGGCGATCGCCGCCAACATCATCGACAGCGAACTGTTCGGCCATATGCCCGGAGCCTTCCCCGGCGCGTTCGCCGAGCGCGTCGGCCGCATGGTCGAAGCCAATGGCGGCACCCTGCTGCTCGACGAAGTCGGAGCGCTGCCGCGCGAGACCCAGGAAAAGCTGGACCGTGTGCTGGCCACCGGCGAAGTTCGCCCGGTCGGTTGCAATGGTTCCAACTCGGTCGACGTGCGGTTGATTGCGACCAGCAGCCGAGCCGTTCCTGACGATTTCCATGGCGGCCTCGCCGAGCGGATTTCGGCCACCACCGTCACGCTGCCGCCGCTACGCGATCGCAGCGGCGATATTCCGGCCCTGGCCCGCCATCTGCTCACCCGCTTCACCGAGGAGCCGGGGATGCGCTCCCTGTCGATCGGCAACGACGCGCTGGCGGTGCTGATGCGTTACGGCTGGCCCGGCAACGTCCGCCAGCTGGCCGGCGTGCTGTTCCGCGCAGCGCTGCATGCCAAGGGCAACTCGCTGACGGAAAACGACTTCCCGCACATCGCCATCCAGTCGCGCTTCTCGGGGCGCCGGAGCGATGTAGCGCCGGATATCGGCAAGCTCTCCGCGGACGCCGCCATGGCCGGGGCGCCGGGCGTGACGCTGTACCGCCAGGACGGGCATTTGCGGACATTGGAAGAGATTGAGGCCGACATCATCCGCCTCGCCATCGGCCATTATCGCGGGCGAATGACCGAAGTCGCGCGCCGCCTCGGAATCGGCCGCTCAACGCTTTACCGCAAGCTGGGTGAGTTGGGCATAGACACCGCTGCCTAGAGGCGCGGCGTCAGCCCTTGGTCGCGCAGGCCCCGCCACACTTTCAAGGCCTGCACCGTTTCCGGCACGTCGTGAACGCGGAGGATCTGCGCGCCCTGCTCGACCGCCTTCAGCGCTAGCGCGATGCTGCCGGAAAGCCGCTGCTCGGCCGGCGCCTCGTTGCTGAGCGCCCCAATCATCCGCTTGCGGCTCGCTCCCAGCACGATCGGGCAGCCAAGTCCTTGCAGCAGCGCCAGCCCATTCATCAGCTCGAGATTATGGGCGACCGTTTTTCCGAAGCCGATGCCGGGATCGACGAGGATCTTGTCTCGCGCGATCCCCGCCGCTTCGGCCGCCGCGATCCGATCCTCGAGCCACAGATAGACCTCGACCAGCACGTCATCATAGCGCGGATCCTTCTGCATCGTCTGAGGATCGCCCTGGTGATGCATCATCACGATTGGCGCACCGGCCCTGGCCACGACCTGCGCTGAATTCGGGTCCCAGGTCAGCGCCGATACATCATTGACCAGCTTCGCCCCCGCCCCGATCGCCGCGCTCATCACGGCGGACTTGCGGGTATCGATCGAGACCGCATTGCCCCCCGCGGCCAGCTGCCGGATCACGGGCAGAACCCGCTCGACCTCGTCGCCCTCCCACACTTCTCTCGCACCGGGCCGGGTGGATTCGCCGCCAACGTCGATGATCGCGGCGCCCTGCGCCGCCATGTTCGCGCCCGCCTCGGCCGCGGAAGCAGCATCGGCAAAGACACCGCCGTCGGAGAAGCTGTCGGGCGTCGCGTTGACGATCGCCATCACTTGTGGCTGGTCGAGGCGGATCGTGCGCTCTCCCATTTGAAGCGCCGCGCGCGGGGCAGTGATCCGCGCCCAATGGGCGGCCATGGCCTCGTCGAACCGGGTCTCGATTCCCTCGACCGGCACGATCTCGCTGGAAACGCGCCTGTTGCCCTCGATTTCGATCAGCTCGACCAAGCCGAACCAGTTCAGCCCCCCTGCGAGCCGCGCGACCTTGCCGTCCTGGCCGAATGGGGAATCGACGAAGCCCGTGGGCCGGATCAGCGTGCGCATATCTATTGCTGTGCCCCAAGCTCTGACGGCGGCTGCCCCACCGGATTACCTGCCGCGCCCGCCGCCCGGGCGTCGAGCGCCGCGAGCCATCCCGCCGTTTCGGCGCCGACGCTGATCTCCGGGTTGGATGGATGCATGCCCAGCTTCCTTTCCCATCCGTAGATGGTGACGAACGCCCGGCGGAACTGGCGGACGAACGTGTCCGGCTTGCGCATCGCCTGGTTGACCAGCGCATGGCCGAAGAAAGTCCAGTCATTGTTCGCCGAGCAACCGAAGGACGATCGCGTCGCCGAGGATGCGGTCGCAATGACGGTGCGCGGGCCGGCCAGGGCCGGAACGAATTGCCCGGAGAAGCAGGCCTGGATGATGATCAGGCGATTTTCGAAATGCTGATCGGCGAACGTCCCGGCAAGGTCGGCGGGAGTGATCACCGCGCGGCCCCGGGAGGAATCGCGATAGTTGACCCCGGCCCTCGGCGTGCCGTGACTGGTCGAATAAAGGACGATCACATCCTCCTTCTTGTCCATCAGCTCCGCGACGCGGGCGAGCGCCCGTGTCAGGTGGCGCGGCGAACCAATGGCCTGGCCCTTGTCCGGACCCTCGTCGGCAGCCAGCACAACGGTTCTGCCGACGGCATCGAACCGGCTGGCGAGCACCCTGCCCGCCTCTCGCGCCTCGCGGTTGAACACGGGGTCGGAATCGAGCGCGACAACCACCACATAGGCGTCGACGATTCCCGGACGCTGTGGCTCGATTGCCTGCAACGCCTGCGCCAGGCGCTGCTCGTCATCGCGCTGTTGCTCCACCGACGCGGGGGCGATGGCCAAATCGCTGTGCTGCGCCGGCGCGCTGTTTGAAAACAGGCAGGCGAGGATCGCACCGACCAGGGCGAAATGGCGCTTCACGACCGCAGTCTCAGCGCACCCGCAGCAAGCTTGCAAGGCTTAAGCGACTGTCACCAGATGTTGCTGCCTGAGCGCGTCGATAGGCTGAAGCTTCCCATCCAGCTCGACATGCCAAAAGGTCCAGCCATTGCACGACGGCGCGCCCTGGAGCGCGGCGCCGACCTTGTGGATCGACCCAGCCTCGCCGTCGCAGGCGATCGAGCCGTCGGCGTTGACGCTCGCCGACCAGCGGCGTTTGGCGTCCATGAGCTTCGATCCGGCCGGAACCATCCCGCTTTCGACCAGCAGGCCGAAGGCGACCCGAGGCTGGCTGCGCTTGTCGGCCATGACCGTCATCGCGCTTTCGTCGAGCGGCAGGGTCGCGTCGATCCGCTGCCGCGCCACTTTCACGTACGAGCGCTCGCGTTCGATCCCGATCCACCTGCGCTTGAGGCGCCGCGCCACCGCGCCGGTCGTGCCGGTCCCGAAGAAGGGATCGAGCACCACGTCGCCCGGCTTGGTGCACGCCAGCAGGATCCGGTAGAGCAAGGCCTCCGGCTTCTGGGTCGGGTGCGCCTTGTCGCCAGCATCGTCCTTGACCCGCTCGGCGCCCGAGCAGATCGGCAGCACCCAGTCCGACCGCATCTGCAAATCGTCGTTCAGTGCCTTCATCGCCCGGTAATTGAAGGTGTAGCGGGCCTTTTCGTCCTTGGCGCACCACAGCAAAGTCTCATGCGCATTGGTGAAGCGGGTGCCGCGGAAATTGGGCATCGGATTGGCCTTGCGCCAGACGATGTCGTTCAGGATCCAGAAGTCGGCATCCTGCAGCAGCGCGCCGACGCGGTAGATGTTGTGATAGCTGCCGATCACCCAGATGGTGCCGTCGTCCTTGAGGATGCGGCGCGCCTCGGCCAGCCATTCGCGGGTGAAATCGTCATAGGCGGTGAGGCTGTCGAACTTGTCCCAATCGTCGTCGCAGGCGTCGACCTTGCCGCCTTCGGGCCGGAACAGGTCTCCGCCCAGCTGCAGATTGTAGGGCGGGTCTGCAAAGATCATGTCGACCGACCTGTCGGGAAGCTTCGCCATCTCGGCGATGCAGTCGCCTTCCAGAATCGTGTCGAGTGGAAGCTCTTTCCTGCGCGAAATCGAACGCGGGCGCGAGCGCCCGACTTCCTCCATCATTGGCAAGGTCATGATCATGTCAGGCGGTCCCCGGGTTGCTCGTCGGACTCGATGAGTCACACCGGACTCGCGGTCAAGGCGGCGGCAACCATGGCAGGTTCAGGCCGACCCAGAACAAAAGGAATCCGCTTGAGCAACGACCACAAGATATTGAGTCCAAGCCGATTGCCCGGACTCAATCCCTAGTGGTGTGACTCGAAAGACTCTAACCGCCGAATATTTCTTGCGACTATTTCGAAGCGACGGTCGACTTGGCGCGGGTATAGTGGATCACCCACTGGTCCTTCCACTCATCTTCGGCCTTGGCCCTGCCCTGCCAGCGCCAGGTGAAGCTGTCCGGTTTCACATCCTGCCACAGCATGCGGCGGAACGGGGCCTGCTCGCTGCGGCGATAGGTCTCGAGGCCGAACTTCGAGCCCGGGTCCAGCTTTGGCCCGCCGAACAGGTCGAAATAGCCGCCCTGGTTATCCATCCAGGTCTGCCGCCATTCCCCGGCCGGCTTGAAGAACATGGAGATGGAGTGGCCCTTCAGGCTACCGTCATCGGCGACGAAATGCTCGGTGATGACGCAATTGCCATATTCGTCCCTGGTGATGCGGTTCTTGCCGGTGCCCTTGGTGCCATTGCCATTGTCCCAGGTGGCGATCCACTCGCCGACCCAGAAATCGAGCTGGCGATATTCATCGGTCGAACATGGCGGCGGTTGCGGCGGAGCAGTCGGAGAGGTTTGCGCGACTGCCGCACAAGGAATGCAGGCCAACGTCAGCAAGGCAAAATGCAACGCTCGCATCGGGAGCCTCCTGTGCCGAATTTCGCTTCGAAGCTTGTCGCGAGTTGCGCCTCGAATCAAGCTCGGCCGGCTTGGGCCGCCACGGCGACAGGCTGCAACAAGTCATCCTGGGCGTCGCGCATCAGGGTTTCGCGGACCTTGCCGAAGCTGCGGCGGTGGAGCGGTGTGAGTCCAAGCGTGTCGATCGCGCGGCGATGATCGGGCGTGGGGTAACCCCTGTTATGCTCCCAACCGTAGCCTGGGTATTGATCAGCATATTCGGCCATCATGCGATCGCGCGTCACCTTGGCCACGATCGAGGCCGCGGCGATCGAGCGGCACTTGGCGTCGCCGGCGACGACCGCCTTCGACGGCCGCTGCCAGCGTGGGGTCGCATTTCCGTCGACCAGGATCCAGGCCGGCTCGAAACCGAGAGCCTCGACCGCCCGGGTCATCGCCAGCATCCGCGCCCAATAGATGTTGATCTGGTCGATCTCCTCGACCGAGGCCATTCCGACCCCGATCCGCGCGACCTTATGCAACCGGCCGTAGATCGCCTCGCGTGTGTCGAGGTCGAGCTTCTTCGAATCGTCGATCCCGCGCGGGAATTTCTCGCGGTCGAGCACCACCGCCGCCGCGACCACCGGGCCGGCCAGGGGCGCGCAGCCCGCCTCGTCGACCCCGGCGAGAGGCTGCGGATAGGGCAGTTCGAGCTTGAAACAGGGCCGCTTCACGGGGAGCGAAGCTAGCGCAAGCCAAGCTCGTCATGCCAGCGAAAGCTGGCATCTCATTGAAAATTATCCACAACTATTTCGAGAGACCCCAACTTTCGCTGGGGTGACGGCCATTATTCTTCGAGCCGCCACGGCGGGAAACGACGAGCCTCGCCGGCGCGATAGAGGAAGATGGTGTTGCCGGAAGGGTCGCGCAGCCGCGCCTCGCGCCACATCCAGGGCTGGTTGCGGGGCCCATGCTCGAACGGAATTCCGGATCGGGCCAGCCGCTCGACCCGTTCGTCCAGGTCGTCGCACTCGAAATAGACCGCGACCGTCTCGCCGATCTCGGCCTCCGGATCGCATTGCACGGAGAAGGTCGTGCCGCCCGCGTCGAACCGCGCATATTGATTCTCGGGGCTGTCGACGATCTGCGTGAGGCCAAGCGTGCGATAGAAGTCGACCATCTTGCGATAGTCCTTGCCGGTCACCGTCACCTGATTGAGGCGGAGGCCGAGACCGGTGTCGAGCCGAACCGCCTGCTGGCCGAGCGGGCCATGGCCATGTCCCAGCCCCGGCGCCTCATGCATCGCCATGCGGACGAACAGCCGCGCCCGCTCCACCGCCTGGACCAGGCCGAGTCCGGCGCCGAGATAGAAGGCGATGCCGCTGGCCAGCGTGCAGCCGGTGCCATGGGTCGAGCTGGTGTCGATCCGCTGGCCCTGCCAGCTGGTCATATTGTCTTCCTCGATCAGCGCGTCGGCGAGCGCGTCGCCTTCCTCATGGCCGCCCTTGATCAGCACCGCGCAGCGGTGGCGCGAGACCAGGTCAAGCGCGCCCGCCACCTCATCCTCCTGCCCCGTCAGCCGGCGAAGCTCGGGCAGGTTCGGTGTGGTGATGGTGGCGACGTCCATCAGCTTTCCGAAAGCAGCGACGGTCGCATCGTCGGCCAGGGTCGCGCCGCTGGTCGCGACCATCACCGGATCGAATACGACCGGGATGCCCTCCAGCTTCTCCAGTCTCGCGGCGATATGCAGCGCGGTGAACGGCGATCCGATCATGCCGATCTTGACCGCATCGATGCCGATGTCCTCGATCACCGCGTCGATCTGGGCAATCACCGTCTCGGTCGGGACAGGATGGACCGCGGTCACCCCTTGCGTGTTCTGGGCTGTGATCGCCGTCACCGCGGTCATGGCGTGGCCGCCGAGCATGGTCACGGTCTTGATATCGGCCTGGATTCCCGCCCCGCCGCCGGAATCGGAGCCAGCGATGATCAGGATGCGTGGGGTCTTGGCCGTCATGCCTCGATCCTTAGAGGCTAATCGTTAAGCAGCGGCAACCGCCTCGCAGATCCGGTCGACCAGCCGTTCGACCATCGCCGGATCGTCGCCCTCGGCCATCACCCGGATCAGCGGCTCGGTGCCCGATTTGCGGATGACCAGCCGGCCGCGCCCGCTCAATTCGGATTCGGCCCCCTCGATCACCGCCTTCACGCTATCGGCCTCGAGCGGCGCTCCGCCGTTGAAGCGGACATTCTTGAGCAGTTGCGGCACCGGCTCGAACACATGGAGCAACTCGCTCGCCGGCTTGCCGCTCTCGACCAGCGCGGCCAGGATCTGCAGGCCGGCGATCAGCCCGTCGCCGGTCGTGGCATGGTCGCTGAGAATGATGTGACCCGACTGCTCCCCGCCGACGTTGCGGCGCATCTCGCGCATCGCCTCCAGCACATAGCGATCGCCGACCGCGGTGCGGTGCATGTCGAGCCCATGATCGCCGAGCTTCCGCTCCAGCCCAAGGTTGGACATGACGGTGGTGACGATGCCGCCGCCATGAAGGGTGCCTCGCTCATGGTGCGACAGGGCGATCAGCGCCATCAGCTGGTCGCCATCGACCAGCTCCCCCTTCTCGTCGATCACGATCAGACGGTCGGCGTCGCCGTCCAGCGCCAGGCCGAGGTTCGCGCCCGAGGCAACCACCGTTTCGCGCAGCAGCTGTGGGGCGGTCGAGCCGCAGCCGTCGTTGATGTTGGTGCCGTCTGGCTTGGTGCCGAGCGGGACGATGTCGGCGCCGAGCTCCCACAGCGCGTCCGGAGCGACATGGTAGGCGGCGCCGTTGGCGCAATCGACCACCACCTTCAGCCCGTCGAGCCGGAGGTGATGGGGGAAGGTCGACTTGGCGAACTGGACATAGCGGCCGCGGGCGTCGTCGATCCGCTTGGCCCGGCCGATCCTGGGCGCGTCGATCAGGGTCGCGGGCTCTTCCATCAGCCGCTCGATCTCCATCTCCGCCTTGTCGCTCAGCTTGTAGCCGTCCGGCCCGAACAGCTTGATGCCATTGTCGGCGAAGGGATTGTGGCTGGCGGAAATCATCACGCCCAGGTCGGCGCGCAGGTCGCGGGTCAGCATCGCCACGGCGGGCGTCGGCATCGGCCCCAGCAGCACCACGTCCATGCCGACCGAGGTGAAACCAGCGACCATCGCCGATTCCATCATATAGCCCGACAGGCGCGTGTCCTTGCCGATCACCACCCGGTGTCGGTGCACGCCGCGCAGGAAATAGGTGCCAGCCGCCTGGCCCACGCGCATCGCCACGTCGGCGGTCATCGGCGCTTGGTTGGTTCGCCCGCGAATCCCGTCGGTTCCGAAAAATTTCCGTCCCATCAGGGCGCCATTAGGCTCTTTGGCTCAGGGGAAAAAGGCCCAGACGCCGGCGGGGCGATAGCCGAGCGCGCCATGCGCCCAGGTTGCGCCCAGCCAGATCAATGTTCCCGTGACGAGTGCGAAGCCGTC
>DASTCB010000146.1:0-12454 GCA_035711585.1 Sphingomicrobium sp. | reverse complement strand
CCGTCTGCGTGTTCGCCGTCCTGAAGCTCAGCTTCGGAGCCTGAGGCATGCCGGAAGATAATGTCGTCATGAATGGTAACGGCGCCGCGGCGCCTCGCGTGAACGGGCGGGCCTATCCTGTTACCGAGCACATCTACGACGTGGTGGTCGTCGGCGCCGGCGGCTCCGGCTTGCGCGCTACGCTCGGTTGCGCCGAGGCCGGCCTGAAAACGGCCTGTGTCACCAAAGTGTTCCCGACGCGCTCGCACACGGTCGCGGCCCAGGGCGGAATTGCCGCTGCGATCGGCAACATGGGCAAGGACAGCTGGCATTGGCACATGTACGACACCGTCAAGGGCTCCGACTGGCTCGGTGACCAGGACGCCATCGAATATCTGTGTCGCGAGGCTCCGGCGGCGGTCTATGAGCTCGAGCATGCCGGAATGCCGTTCAGCCGCACCAACGAGGGCAAGATATACCAGCGCCCCTTCGGCGGGATGATGCAGAACATGGGCGAGGGGCCGCCGGCGCAGCGCACCTGCGCCGCCGCCGACCGCACCGGCCACGCCATGCTCCACACGCTCTACCAGCAGAGCCTGAAGTATGATGCCGACTTTTTCATCGAATATTTCGCGCTCGACCTGATCATGGAGGACGGCGCCTGCCGCGGGCTGGTCGCGCTGTGCCTCGACGACGGCTCGATCCACCGCTTCCGCGCCCAGGCGGTGGTGCTTGCGACCGGCGGCTATGGCCGCGCCTATTTCTCCGCGACTTCTGCCCACACCTGCACCGGTGACGGCAATGCGATGGTGCTTCGCGCCGGCCTGGCGCTGCAGGACATGGAGTTCGTCCAGTTCCACCCGACTGGAATCTATGGCGTCGGGGTGCTGATCACCGAGGGTGCTCGCGGCGAGGGTGGGTACCTCACCAACGCGCAGGGCGAGCGGTTCATGGAGCGCTACGCGCCGAGCGCCAAGGATCTCGCCAGCCGCGACGTCGTGTCACGATCGATGGCGATGGAGATCCGCGAGGGCCGCGGGGTCGGCGAGCACAAGGACCATATCTTCCTTCACCTCGACCATATCGACGCCAAGGTGCTACACGAACGGCTGCCCGGCATCACCGAGACCGGCAAGATCTTCGCCGGCGTCGACCTGACCCGCCAGCCGCTGCCGGTGGTCCCGACGGTCCATTACAATATGGGCGGAATCCCGACCAATTATCATGGCGAGGTGGTCACGCTGAAGGACGGCAACCCCGACAGCGTCGTCCCCGGCCTGTTCGCGGTAGGCGAGGCGGCCTGCGTCTCGGTCCATGGCGCCAACCGGCTCGGCTCCAACAGCCTGATCGACCTGGTGGTGTTCGGCCGCGCCGCGGGGCTGCGCCTGGCAGAAGTGATCAAGCCCGGCAACAACCAGCCGCTGCTGAAGCAGGATTCGGCCGAGCTGGCCCTGTCACGCCTCGACAAGTTCCGCCATGCCGAAGGTTCGCTTTCGACCGCCAGGATCCGCGATGAGATGCAGCGGACGATGCAGGCCGACTGCGCCGTGTTCCGCACCGAGCGCTCGCTGGCCGAGGGCATTTCAAAGATCGACGCGGTCTACAAGAAGATGGGCGACGTCCATGTCTCCGACCGCAGCCTGATCTGGAACAGCGATCTCGTCGAAACGCTCGAGCTCGACAATCTCATTGCCCAGGCGGTGGTCACCATGCACTGCGCTGCCAACCGCAAGGAAAGCCGCGGCGCGCACATGCATGAGGATTTCCCGGAGCGCGACGACAAGAACTGGATGAAGCATACGACCGCCTGGTTCGACGGCTGGGGCGGCCAGGGCGGCGGCGTCCGGATCGACTACCGCCCGGTCCATGCCTACACGCTCACGGACGAAGTCGACTACATCAAGCCCAAGGCGCGCGTCTATTGAACGAGACGCTGCTGTTTCTTGTATATGCGGTCAGCGGTGGCGTCACCTGTGCGGCGGTCTATCATTGGCGCTGGCGGATCGCACTGGCCATCCTCACTGGCGGCCTCATAACCACCATCGGCTGGCTGCTGATCTTTCGCTTCACCGCCGGGGAGCTGCGGCCCAATTGGGTCCGGCTCGACCTGTCGCTCAACCTGACGTTCGGGTTGATCTTCGCAGCCTTGGGCGCGGCGCTTGGCAGGTGGCTGCGGTCCCGGCGCGGATCGGCGAAATGACGGACGTTCGTCGCTGGCTCGCGACCGGCTGACGAGTTTCCATTTCCCCAATTTCAATGGGGCCTAGCCTGTTTTCGAAACTGGGGAGGCGGCAATGGGGCGATGGTTCGTGCTGCTGGCAATGACGTCCGCGATGTCGGATGCGTCGGCCACAAGCGGGGAAGCTGGCTATCATCTCATCCCCGGCTCGGTGCCGCTCGACTGGCGCGGGCCGGACGGCAACAGCGTCTTTTTGGATGCGCCGGAAGGGCTGATCTTGGTCGATACCGGCCGCCACCCCGCCCATGCCGAAAAGCTGCTGGTTTACGCGAAGGAGCGCGGCCGGCCGGTCGCGGCGATCGTCAACACCCACTGGCACCTCGACCATCTGACCGGCAATCTGGACGTCCGCCAGGCCTATCCAGCCGCCCATGTCTACACGACCACCGCGATCGAGGGCGCACTGGTCGGCTTCCTTGGCCGCGGCCGCGAGCAGGCCGACAAGCGGCTGGCCGACCCCAAGGTGCCGACCGAGCAGAAGGCGCAGATCTTGCGAGGCCGCTACCGCGTCGACCATCCCGACACGCTGCGGCCGACGATTCCGGTGCTGAAGCCGGGCAGGATGACCATTGCCGGGCGCGAGCTCGATGTCCGCATTGCGCCCTTCGCGGCGACCGAGGCCGACCTGTGGCTCTATGTCCCTGACGAGCGGCTGGCGATCGTCGGCGACCTGGTGGTCGACATCGTCCCCTTCATGGACACCGCCTGTCCGGACGGCTGGAAGAAGGCGCTGGAGGAAGTCGCGGCGACGCCCTTCGTGTCGCTGATCCCCGGCCATGGAGCACCGATGAGCCGCGCCCAGTTCCTGCAGTGGAAGGGGGCGTTCGACGCCTTCGTCGATTGCGGCAAGTCGACGCGCCCCAAGGAGGTTTGCGTCGCCGGCTGGAAGCGCGAGGCCGCGCCTTTCATCGATGCTGAACACGCCGTCTATACCACGGAAGCGGCCGGATATTATCTGGACACGCGGCTCCGCTCCTCGCCCGAGGAACAGCAGAAATATTGCAGGCCGCTGAAGGGTTGATCTTTGCGGATCGGCGGATGGCCGCTAAGCCGCTCCCCCGATATGACCGATCCCAAGCCACCCAAGCGGATTTTTCCCGAGGCCTCGACCGATGCCCGCGCAGCCAAGCATGTGCCGTCCAGCCCTCAGACCGAGAGCGAGGCCTACAAGCTCGCATTCCAGGACACCGATTTCCTGCTGCGGCCCGACCTTCGCCCAGTCCGCTTCCAGCTGGAGCTGCTGAAGCCCGAGCTGCTGATGAACGAGGCGAACATCGCCTCGCTGTTCGTCTTTTACGGTTCGGCGCGGGTGCCCGAGCCGGCCAAGGCCCAGGCGCTTCTGGAGGCGGCGCGGACGGACTGGGACAGGAAGGTCGCGGAGAACCTGATCGCCAAATCGAAATATTATGACGAGGCGCGCAAGCTAGCGGCGCGGGTCAGCCAGTTCCCGGTCGACGAGGACGGCAAGCGCCATTTCGTGGTCTGTTCGGGCGGCGGCCCGTCTTACATGGAAGCTGCCAACCGCGGCGCGGATGATGTCGGCGCGGAGTCGATCGGGCTCAACATCGTGCTTCCGCACGAGCAGCTGCCCAACAATTATGTCACCCCGGACCTCAGCTTCCAGTTTCACTATTTCGCGCTGCGGAAGATGCACTTCCTGCTGCGGGCGCGGGCAGTCGCGGTGTTCCCCGGCGGTTTCGGCACCTTCGACGAGATGTTCGAGCTTCTGACCCTGATCCAGACGGGCAAGGTCCGACCGCTACCGATCCTGCTGTTCGGCCGTGAATTCTGGCGTCGGGTGGTCGATTTCGAGGGGCTGGCGGAGGAAGGGGTGATCAGTCCCCACGACCTCGACCTCATCACCTGGGTCGAAACGGCGGAAGAGGCGTGGGACGCCGTCTGCCATCATTATGAGGTCTGTTAGGGGCCAGACCTTCAACAGCTTCCGCCGGCGCGGGCTTCCTCGTAGATCTGGATGAATTCGTCTGGATTAGTCGAGGCGATTTCGTCGCGGATAGCGTCCAGGGCCAGCTCATCGGCCTTTCTGAAGCGGAGGCAGCTCTTGCCCATGTCGAGCTTCTTGCCGGCCGCGGCGAAGGCAGCCCGCAGTTTCTCGGTCCGCTCTTTCGAGGCATAGACGCAGTTCAGGTAGAGCGAGTTGTAGTTCTTCTGCGCGGCCAGCCCGGCATAGGCCAGCGGCTGCTTGTTGTAGGTGCTTGGATAGCGGTCGAGCGGGATGACCCAGCCGATCATGCCGAATCCGATTCCTTCCCGATAGCCGTCGGGTAGCGCAGCGTTGATGAGATCGCGCACGCGCCAGATGTCGGCGCGGCGGTCCTCGGGCAGCTCGGCCAGATAGTCGGCGACGGTAGTGGCCTTGGAGCTCACCACCGGCCCATATCCTACTGCTCGACGGCTTCGCCGGGCGCGGCTTCACCACGAAGCGTGCGGCCGCCCTTGGCCGCCTGCGCCTCGTTCAGGACCGGCTCGTCCTCGGCCTTCTGCGCGCCCGCATCATCCGCCTCGGCGGCCGCCTTTTCGGCCGAGGCTTCGGCGGTCGGGGCCGGCGCAGCGGGCAGCGGCAGGTTGGACCCGCGCGAGTTGAGGAATGCCATGACGTTGGCCCGGTCTTCCGGATTGCTGAGGCCCGGGAAGGTCATCTTGTTGCCCGGCGCGAGCTTCTTCGGATTGGCGAGCCAAGCCGACATCTTTTCCCAATCCCAAGTGCCGCCCACTTCCTGCAGGGCGGGGCTGTAAGCGAAGCCGCCATGGGCGGCGACCGGCCGACCCATGACCCCGAACAGTGCTGGGCCGAGGGCATTGGCGCCGCCCGGATCGGCATTGTGACAGGCGACGCACTTCTTGAAGACCTGCTCGCCCTTGGCGGCGTCGGCGCTGGCCAAATAGACCGCGATCGGCTGCTCGGCCGCCGCGCCTTCGCCCTCGACTTCGACGCCCTCGATCGGATAGCCCATCTTCTCCGGCCGTTCGGAGTGGAAAATCTCGCCGGTGACGATCGACGCGCCCAGCGCGACGATGCCCGCGAACAGCACCCAGCCATTGATGGTATTCTGGCGATCTTTCATGGAACCCCGTGCGGCCTTGCCGAAGATGGTTGGAATTTGAGGAGGCCTTTAAGGCCGAGCCCGTCTTACTTCAAGCCATCCACCCAAGCTTCCAGCAAGGTCCGGGCGATGGCGGAGCGCGGCGGCGGCTGGAAGGGGGCGGCATCGTCATGACCGAGGGCGGCGATCACTTCCTCGCGACTGAACCAGCGGGCGTCGTCCAGCTCGTTGGTGTCGATGGTGAGCGAATCACCAAGCGCCTCCGCCCACGCGCCGATCATCAGCGAGTTGGGGAAGGGCCAGGGCTGGCTGCAGACATAGCGCACATCGCGCACAGCGACCCCGGCTTCTTCCTTGAGCTCTCGCGCCACTGCCGCCTCGATCGATTCTCCAGGTTCGACGAACCCGGCCAGCGCCGAATAGCGGCCGGGCGGATAGTGCGGCTGGCGGCCAAGCAGCAATCGGCCGTCATGTTGGGCGAGCATGATCACCACCGGATCGACGCGCGGATAATGCTCGGAGGCGCAGCTGCCGCACATCCGCGACCAGCCGCCGCGGTTGGGATCGGTCGGCTCCCCGCAACCTGAGCAAAAACGATGCTTGCGATGCCAGTTGGCGAGGCTTAGCGCCGCGGCGAAGATCGGGGCCTCGGCGGCGTCCAGCAGGCCCAGCAGCTGGAAATGGGCCCGGGCATCGACCGGCGCGTCGCCGTCCGGCAGCGTGGAGAAGCGCGGGTGAGCGTCGTTCAGGCCAAGGAACAACGGCGGCGAGCCTTCGACCGGCTGCCAGCGCAGCTTGCCCAGTTGGTCGACCGCTGGTGCGCCATTGTCCCAGACGAGTTGGAGCGCCTCCGAGGCACTGCACAGCAGTGCGACTTCTTCCGGCCGGGCGCGCAGATGGTCGGCGCGGTCGAGCCCGTCGCCCGCAAAGAATGGGTCAGGCGGCAAGAGCTTCCTTTCGGCTCAACATGGCTTCCACGGCTTTCATGTAGAGGGTGGGCAGGCCGGCTTCATCGATCCGGTCGAGCGGCTGCCACCAGCCATTTTCGGCGGGTTCAGCCCCCGCGACGATGTGCAGGTCGAGCGTGAAATGGGTGAAACCGTGGCTGACGGTAATGAGCGATTGGGGCGGCGGAGCTGCTTCTTCCCAGTCCGTGCCCGGCAGCGCGCCCATCCCGCCGAGCATGCCCGTGGGAGGGCGACGAACCAGCCATAGCGCGCCCTCGCGCTCGATCCACCACGCAATGCCGTGACGGTGCGGGCGCTCTCTTTTGGCGCCGCAGGCGGGAAACGCTTCGGGATCGCCGGTGGCATGGGCGCGGCAGTCGGCCGCCAGCGGGCAGGCGGGGCAATCGGGCGACTTCGGCCGGCAGATCGTCGCGCCGAGGTCCATCATCGCCTGGGCATAGTCGCCCGGCCGCTCGGCCGGAGTCATCGCTTCGGCGAATTTCCCTATTGCGCTGCGGGCCCAGATGCCATGGAAGCGGGCGACCACCCGCGCGACATTGGTATCGACCACCGTCGCTCGCTCGCCAAAGGCGATGGCCGCGACCGCCGCCGCGGTATAGGCGCCGAGTCCAGGCAGCTTGCGCAGCTCCGCTTCCGTCCGCGGAAATCCGCCCCGCGCGGCGACCTGGCGGACGCATGCGATGAGGTTGCGGGCGCGGGCATAATAGCCGAGGCCCGCCCATTCCTGCAGCACCTCCTCCTCCGGCGCCCCTGCCAGCGCCTCGACCGTCGGCCAGCGTTCGACGAACCGGCGGAATCGCGGCTTCACGGTCGCCACCGTGGTCTGCTGCAGCATTACCTCGCTCAGCCACACCACATAGGGGTCGGGGGGCGGCTCGCCCGGCGGGCTGCGCCATGGCAGCGCCCGGGCATTTTGGTCATAGTGGGTCAGGAGCCGTTCAGCGGCACTGGCGAGCATTCATTCGCTATGGCATGGTCAATCCCAATGGCGAAGTCCCTGCGTCCCGAATCCAAGGAAGAATCCCCGCGTCGCGGCCATGCCCGGGCTTGCGGCGACCTCGTCGGTGACATCGCCGGCACGACCTTCAAGCGGTTCGGATTTGTCCAGGGCGCGGTCGTAAGCCGCTGGGCCGAGATCGTCGGTGACCGCTACGCCAGGGTCT
Organism: Sphingomicrobium sp.; assembly: GCA_035711585.1. Classification (GTDB taxonomy): domain Bacteria; phylum Pseudomonadota; class Alphaproteobacteria; order Sphingomonadales; family Sphingomonadaceae; genus Sphingomicrobium. The sequence goes on along the minus strand of DASTCB010000146.1, from coordinate 5,040 downwards.
CGACCCCCGAATCGATCCGCTTTCCGGCCGGCAAGAAGGCTGGCGGGACGCTGACCCTGGCGGTCGAGGGAGCGCACGCGCCGCTGATGCAGCACCTCGGCCCGCTGATCATCGAGCGGGTCAATCGCTTCTTCGGCTATCAAGCGGTGTCGAGAATCGCCTTTCATCAGGGCCGCGCGCCGAGAATCGATGCAAAACCGGCTCGGCCGGCCGATGCGCCCGTGCCCAAGGAACTGGGCGAAGGCCTTCGCCAGATCGCCGATCCCGAGCTTCGAGCCGTGCTCGAATCGCTGGCCGGCAAGCTCGCCGGATCGCGCGGAACTCCCGCGGTCGACAATATTTCAACACCTAAGATTCCCATCATCCGGAGCTAATGACCCCCATGAAGATCTCCATGCTGTTCCTCGCCTCGGCGGCGCTGCTCGCGACCGCCTGCAACGCGGAAAAAAGCGCCACCAATGCCACCGGCCCGGAAGTGACGGCGGCACCGGTACCTGCACCCAACAATGGCGACTGGTCGACCATCGTGACCAAGACGCCCGAAGGCGGATTCCTCATGGGCAATCCCAATGCCAAGGTGAAGCTGGTCGAATTCGGATCGATGACTTGCCCGCACTGCGCCGAGTTTGAGGAGCAAGGCGGCAAGGCGCTAATCGACAATTACGTCAAGAAGGGCCTGGTGAGCTGGGAGTTTCGCAATTACGTGCGCGATCCCTTCGACATGGCCGCGACGCTGATCGCCCGCTGCGGCGGAGAGGCGAACTTCTTCGGCATGACGCGCACCCTGTTCCAAGACCAGAAGAATTGGATCGGCAAGGTACAGGCCGCCGACCAGGCCCAACTCCAGGCGCTGCAATCGATGCCCCCGGCACAGCAATTTTCGACCATTGCCGACTTGGCCGGCCTCAAGACCTTCGCCGCTCAGCGTGGCGTTCCGCGCGCCCAGCAGGAACAGTGCCTCGCCGACCAGGCCGCGACCAACCAGCTGGTCCAGATGAACACCGACGCCCAATCGACCTACAACATCCCTGGCACTCCATCTTTCCTGATCAACAACACGCTGGTCGAGCAAACCTCGACCTGGGAGTTGCTGGAACCCAAAATCAAGGAAGCGCTGGCAAGCTAAATGGCATCTCGGGGGGTTAATTGCGTTTCCGCCGGCTGAAACTCAGCGGCTTCAAGAGCTTCGTCGAGCCGGCCGAGCTCAGGATTGAGCCGGGGCTGACCGGAGTGGTCGGCCCCAATGGCTGCGGCAAGTCGAATTTGCTGGAGGCCATCCGCTGGGTGATGGGCGAGGGCTCGCCCAAGTCATTGCGCGGTGGCGGCATGGAGGATGTCATCTTCGCCGGCACCGCGACCAGGCCGGCCAGGGATTTCGCAGAAGTGTCGCTGCTTATCGAGCGAACAGCGGCCGAAGCGGACAACGACAGCGAAGGCGAAAGCGAGGTCACCCGCCGGATCGAGCGCGGTGCGGGTTCGGCCTACCGAATCGACGGACGCGACGTGCGCCAGAAGGACGTCTCGCTGCTGTTCGCCGACGCCGCGACCGGTGCCCATTCTCCCGCGCTGGTCAGCCAGGGCCGGATCGGCGCGGTCATTTCCGCCAAGCCGGTCGAGCGGCGGATGATGCTGGAGGAGGCGGCCGGCATTTCCGGCCTTCACGCCCGGCGCAAGGACGCCGAACAGAAGCTGCGCGCCACCGAGCATAATCTCCAGCGCCTCGACGAATTGCTGACCGAGCAGGAGGCAAGGGCTTCGGCGCTCCGGCGGCAGGCCCGGGCGGCGGAGCGTTATCGCGCCCTGACCGACAAGATCCGGCTGGCCGAGGGCAAGCTGATCTACGCCCGCTGGGCCGAGGCCGATCGGGCCGCTGCCGAGGCGGCCGAGGAAGCCAGGGCCTGCGAGGGGGAGGTGGCACGGCTCCAGCAGGCGATGCAGGTCGCGCAGCAGTTGCAGGAGCAGTCCGCGGCGTCGCTGGCCGAAAAGCGCGATGCGGCAATCGCGGCGCGCGACGCAGGGCGCACACTGGCGCATGAACTGGCGACCGCACGGGCCAAGCGCGACACGGTCGTTCGGCGGCTGGCCGAGCTTGAGCGGCTGGCGCAAGCGCTGTCGGCCGAGACCGCGCGCGAAGTGGCGCTCAAGGCCGACGCCGCCAGGGCGATCGAGACTCTCGATGCTGAACGGCGAACGATCGAGGCGCGGCTGGCCGATGCCGAGACCATTGCGGCCCGAATTGCGACCGAGCTGACCGAGGCCGAGACGGTGTCCCGCGAAGCCGAGGCGGGGCTGGCCGGGGTGCTGGCGCGCGAAGCGGCGATGCGCGCCGAGCGGCGGGTTGCCGACGCGGCGCTGGAGGCGGCCCGGGCGCAGGCCGCCAGGGTCGAGGCTGAAAGCCAGCGCCTCAATCATCAACTGGCGTCGATCGGTGATGGCGGGGCCGAGAAAGCGCAGATCGAGGAATCGAATCGGGCATCGGACGACGCGGCGAGGCAGCTGGCTGACGCCGAGGCTCAGCTGGACGATGCCGAGAAGCAGCGTGCAGGGGCGGCAGCCGCTCGCGACGAGGCCGAAAGCTCGCTCGCGGCGGCTCGTGCCGCCTTGAGTGCGGCCAAGGCGGAGCGCGACGCGCTAGCGCGGGCGCTAGACCATGGCCGCGGCGCGGCGCTGAGCGAGCTCAAGGCCGCCCCCGGCTATGAGCGCGCGCTGGCGGCGGCGCTGGGTGAAGATGTCGAGGCGGTACTGGACAGCGAGGGCCCGCGTCGCTGGCAGGGCAGCGAGCCGCAAGCCGGCGACCCGCCACTAAGCGCAGGCCTTGAGCGGCTGCTCGATCATGTGGACGCGCCCAGAGCCCTGCACCGCCGGCTGGCTCAGGTCGGCGTGGCCGATGCGGATAACGGTCAGGCGCTCGCCGTCGGGCAACGGCTCGTGACCCGCGACGGCGTGATGCGGCGCTGGGACGGGTTCGTCAGCATCGGCGGCGGAGCGGCGGCGGCCGAACGGCTCCTGCGTGCCAACCGGCTGGCCGAGATCGACCGGCTGCTGCCGGGGCTGGAGCAGGCGGTGGACGACGCGCAGGCCGCCCGGGATTCGGGGGTTGCGGCGGTCGAAGCTCATCGCCAGGAAGCCGAGGCCGCCCGAAAGGCAGCTGCGGACGCGGAGCGGGCCGGGCGTGATGCGGCCCGCGCCGGAGACAGTGCCACTGCTGCGCTGGAAAGGCTCGATGCCCAGCGCGCGGGGCTTGAAGAGCGACGCGCCGACCTGACGCCGCTGGCCGAGGCTGCGAAGGAATCCGTCGACGTCGCGAACCGCAACCTCGCCGCACTGCCCGATCCCGATGCGCTTGGCGCGGAGGTTGTGGAGGCACGCGCCAAGGCGTCCGCCGCCGGTGAAGCGGTGGCCGATTGCCGCGCCCGCTCCGCCACCCGCGCCCGCGAAACCGCCGCCGATCGTGAGCGACACGCCGCTGCCGGCCGCGAAGCCGGCGAGTGGCGTACCCGCTCACTTCAGGCCGAGCAGCGCCTGGCCGAGACCGCAGCCCGCGCCATGGCAATGGAGGAGGAACAGGAGGAGCTGGCCGGCGAGCCCGAACGCCATGCTGCTGACATCGAGCGGCTGGAAAAGGCGTCGGGCGAGAGCGAGGCGGAGGTCGCCAGAACCGCGGAAGCCGAGCGCAACGCCCAGGAAGCCGTCGCGGTCGCCGCCAGGGCGCTGGCCGAAGCCGGCGAAGCCTTCGCCGCCGCCCGCGAAGCCCGCGCCGGCGCCGTTGCCCGGGCCGACGCCCAGGTTGTGCGCCGGATGGAATATGCCGGGATCTGCGGCGAGAAATTCGAATGCCCGCCGCCGCTTCTGCCCGAGAAGCTCGGCTTCGAGTCCGGCAAGCTCGGCGACCCCGAGCTGGAGCGCGAGAATCTGGAGCGGCTGACCGCCGAGCGCGAGCGGATCGGCCCGGTGAACCTGGTCGCCGAGCAGGAGCTCGGCGAGCTCGACACCAGCCGCGAAGCCAATGTCGCCGAAAAGGAAGAGCTCACCCAGGCGATCCATCGGCTGCGCGGCTCGATCGGAAGCCTGAACCGCGAGGGCCGGGTGCGGCTGCTGGAGGCGTTCGAGAAGGTCAACGACCATTTCAAGAGCCTGTTCACCACCCTGTTCGACGGCGGCCAGGCGCATCTCGAGCTCGTTGAAAGCGACGACCCGCTGGAGGCGGGGCTGGAGATCATGGCTCAGCCGCCGGGCAAGCGCCTTCAGTCGCTGACCCTGCTGTCGGGCGGCGAGCAGGCGCTGACCGCGGTGGCGCTGATCTTCGGTTTGTTCCTGACCAACCCCGCGCCGATCTGCGTGCTCGACGAGGTCGACGCGCCGCTAGACGACGCCAATGTCGACCGCTTCTGCGACCTGCTCGACCGGATGACCGGCGAGACCGATACACGCTATTTGATCGTCACCCACAACGCCGTCACGATGAGCCGCATGCACCGCCTCTACGGCGTGACGATGATCGAACGCGGCGTCAGCCGGCTGGTGTCGGTCGACCTCGGCGGTGCGGAGGAGCTGCTCGCGGCCGAATGAGCGAGGAGGCTTCTGCCAAGGCGTTGTAAGAATGTGTCACCATTCTCAAACGTTAGTCCAAAGGCAGCGCCTCGAACCTACGCAAGACTGTTGTTTGATGGCCATCTCTTACAGCTATGCTCCAGCGGGTGAATCCACATGCCTCTTCAGTTGTCCCAGTGAGATAGCCCGCGTCGATCGGTACGGCATGCGGCTCCATGCGGAAGCGGTCACCCAGTTGGCGACAGAACATGAACAAGCGTCCATCTCTAATGACCAGCGCTCCCATCGGATCCACCGTTCGGCTTGTGTCATAGCGTGAGGTCAGGTCGACCCTCACTTCGAACACACTCAGGACTACGCCACGGAGGGAATGCCCCAATTCAATTCCCGCCTCATGGTAGCGGTGAGGCCCATCCAAATGGATTAAGTGGCTCTCGCCTTCCCAATCAACCGCAAGCCCCATCGGTAGGTTGGTTCCGTGCGGAAAAA
>DASTCB010000145.1:0-6220 GCA_035711585.1 Sphingomicrobium sp. | reverse complement strand
CCCCGGTCGGCAAATTCCACGTCCAGGTTTGCGGGACGACGCCCTGCATGCTGCGCGGGTCCGACGATGTGCTCGAAGCCTGCTACAAGCGCGGCCTCAAGAAAGGCCACACCACCGGCGACGGGCTGTTCACCCTGACCGAGGTCGAATGCCTCGGCGCCTGCGCCAATGCGCCGATGGTCCAGATCAATGACGACAATTATGAGGATTTGACCGAGGAAAGCATGAAGGCGATCCTCGACGCGCTGGCTTCGGGCCAGAAGCCCAAGCCCGGCCCGCAAATCGACCGCCAGACCAGCTGCCCTGAAGGAGGCCCGACCACGCTCAAGAAGATGGCCGAGCGCAACTACGACTATCGGGGGCAGTGGTGATGAAAGAAATCCTGAAAGCCGTCGTGGCGATCGTTATCATCCTCATCGCCATCAAGATCATCGGCGCCATCCTCGGCGTGCTGGTTGGCATCGCGATTGCCGGACTGGTCGTCTACGGCGGGATGAAGCTGCTGGAGGGTCCCAGGCAATGAGCGGGATCACCTCCCTCACCGACAAGGACCGGATCTTCACCAACGTCTATGGCTTTCAAGGGCCGGACCTGAAGTCGGCCCAGGCGCGCGGCGACTGGGACAAGACCGCCGACCTCTTGAAGATCGGTCAGGACGCGATCATTGAGATCGTCAAGGCGTCGGGCCTGCGCGGTCGCGGTGGGGCGGGCTTCCCGACCGGCATGAAGTGGAGCTTCATGCCCAAGGAGCCGACCCCAGGCCGGCCCAATTTCCTGGTGATCAACGCCGACGAGTCCGAGCCGGGCAGCTGCAAGGACCGCGAAATCCTCCGCCACGACCCGCATAAGCTGGTCGAGGGCGCACTGCTGGCCGGTTTCGCCATGCGCTGCCGCGCCGCCTACATCTATGTCCGCGGCGAATTCATCGTCGAGACCGAGGCGCTGCGAAAGGCGGTCGCCGAGGCCTATGACGCCGGCCTGCTCGGCAAGAATGCCGTCGGTTCCGGCTTCGACTTCGACGTGTTCGTCCATCGCGGCGCCGGCGCCTATATCTGCGGCGAAGAAACGGCGATGCTCGAAAGCCTGGAGGGCAAGAAGGGCATGCCGCGCCTGAAGCCGCCCTTCCCGGCGGGCGCGGGCCTCTATGGCTGCCCGACCACCGTCAACAATGTCGAGAGCATCGCGGTCGTCCCGACCATCCTCCGTCGCGGCGCGGCCTGGTTCGCCAGCTTCGGGCGGGAGAAGAACGAAGGCACCAAGCTGTTCCAGATCTCGGGCCATGTGAACAAGCCGACGGTGGTCGAGGAGGCCATGTCGATCCCGTTCCGCGAGCTGATCGACAAGCATGCCGGCGGCATTCGCGGCGGCTGGGACAACCTCCTCGCCGTCATCCCCGGCGGTTCGTCGGTCCCGCTGGTCCCGGCGGAGCAGATCATGGACGCGCCGATGGATTTCGATGGGCTGAAGGAGCTTGGCTCCGGCCTCGGCACCGCGGCGGTGATCGTCATGGACAAGTCGACCGACATCGTCCGGGCGATCAGCCGCATCAGCTATTTCTACAAGCATGAAAGCTGCGGCCAGTGCACCCCGTGCCGCGAAGGCACCGGCTGGATGTGGCGGACGATGGAGAAGCTGCGGACGGGTGATGCTCACACTGCAACCATCGACAAGCTGTACGACGTCACCAAGCAGGTCGAGGGCCACACCATCTGCGCGCTGGGCGACGCCGCCGCCTGGCCGATCCAGGGCCTGATCCGCCACTTCCGCCCGGAGCTCGAGCGGCGCATCGCCGAGAATCACGGGCATATGCAGGAGGCAGCGGAGTGAGGCTGTTTGCGCTGATCCATCTTGCCGCGGCCGCACTGGCTCCGTCGACGGTCGAGCTGTCGAACACGCCGGATGCACGCTCGGCACTCGCGGAATTCGCCGGCTGCATCGCGAAGTCGAGCCCCGACAAGGTTCACAGGGCCCTGACGCGCGATTTCACGACCCGTGACTATCGGCGCGAGCTCAGGACGCTGTCGGAGATCAATCGTGACTGTCTGCTCGGGTGGGAAGGGCTGCAGCGTTCGCGTCGGGTGAAGCTTCGCGCTGGCGGCCTGCCCTTTGCGGCGGCGCTTGCCGAGGCGATGATGAAGCAGGGCGAAGATCCCTTGAACGTCCGCTTGTTGCAGGCCGCGAAAACCGAGGCGCCGACCTATGCGCCGTCCGACAAGGTTGCGATGTGCGTGACGCGCTCCGATCCGGACAATGTCGCCGCCTTGCTCAATGCGCCGATCGCGTCGGATGATGAGGCAAAGGCCGCCCAGGCGTTGGACCCGGCCCTCCGCGCGTGCTCGCAGGGCACAAGCGTCGTTCTCGAGCCCTATGGTCTGCGCGCGATCGTGGCGACCGCCAGCTACCGGCTGCTGGCGGCAGCAAAATGAGGTCGCTGTCCTGCATCCTCGCCTGCGCCGTGCTGGCCACTGGCGCGCCCGCTTCGGCGGAGCCGGAGACCGGCTCGCGGCTGGATCGCCGGCCGAATGCCGTGGTCGATTCCGCCAACGATCCGATCGTGTCGCGCGTGATTAACACTTTCGCCCGATGTGTTGCTGGCGCGCGGCCGGAATGGTCGGACGGGCTGCTGGCCATGCAACTTCTGTCGGACGAGCAGATGCGCGTGATCGGAAAGGAGGCGACAGGCCTGAACCAATGCTATCAAACGTCGCAGTTCGACCTGCATTTCAATCCGCTATCCTTCGTCGGCGGCGTTGCGGAGCAGCGGGTCGCAGCTCGCTTCAAGGGCGCCGAGGTCACAAAGCTCTCAACCATTACCGATGACATGCTGTTCGCATCCGCGGCAGCCCCGAAAACGACTGCCGAGGACCTGGCCAGCTGCATCGCGCGCCGGGATCCGACGATCGTCCGCGCTCTCATCGATACAAAGCCGACGAGCACCGAGGAAGCGACGTTGATCGGCAAGCTGGTCAAGCACCTCGGGGGCTGCGTTCCGGCAGGAGCAAAGCTCAAGCTCAACAAGCAGACGGTGCGTGCTTATGCAGCGGTTGGCCTGCACCACCTGCTGGCCAACGAAGCCGCTCTCGCCTCAGCCAAATCGGGGCAGAACTAATGCCTAAGGTCACCGTCGACGGCGTCGAGATCGAGGTCCCGCAGGGCGCGACCGTGCTGCAGGCGTGCGAGCTCGCCGGCAAGGAGATCCCGCGCTTCTGCTATCATGAGCGGCTGTCGATCGCCGGCAACTGCCGCATGTGCCTGGTCGAGGTCGCGCCGGGGCCGCCCAAGCCGCAGGCGAGCTGCGCTTTGCCCGCCGCCGAGGGGCAGGCGATCCGCACCGACACGCCGATGGTCAAGAAGGCGCGCGAGGGGGTGATGGAGTTCCTGCTCATCAACCATCCGCTCGACTGCCCGATCTGCGACCAGGGCGGCGAATGCGACCTGCAGGACCAGGCGATGGCCTATGGCCGCGGCCATTCGCGCTTCGACGAGAACAAGCGCGCGGTCGACGACAAATATTTCGGGCCGATCGTCAAGACCTCGATGAACCGCTGCATCCAGTGCACGCGCTGCGTCCGCTTCGCCGAGGAAGTGGCGGGGACGCCGGAAATCGGGATGGTATTCCGCGGCGAGGATGCGCAGATCACCACCTACCTCGAGAATGCCTTCCATTCGGAACTGGCCGGCAACCTGGTCGATTTGTGCCCGGTCGGCGCGCTGCTCAGCAAGCCCTACAGCTTCGAGGCGCGGCCGTGGGAACTGCGCAAGGTGCCCGGCATCGACGTGATGGATGCGGTCGGAACCAACATCCGCATGGATGTCCGCCAGCGCCAGGTGATGCGCATCCTGCCGCGCATCAACGACGCGGTGAACGAGGAATGGGCCCACGACAAGACGCGCCACCATGTCGACGCGCTGGTGCGGAACAGGCTCGACCGGCCGTGGGTGCGGGTGAAAGGCAAGCTCCAGGAGGCAAGCTGGAGCGAGGCGCTCGAGGTCTTTGCGAAGCAATTCAAGAAAGCCGGCAGCAAGGTCGCGGCCATCGCCGGCGACCTGCTCGACGCCGAGACGATGTATGCGGCCAAGGCGCTGCTGGCCGGCGCGGGGTCGACGCTGCTCGAAGGGCGGCAGACCGGGCTCGACTATGATGTTTCGTCGCTGAGCGCGGTGCGGTTCAACACGCCGATTGCCGAGCTGGAGAATGCCGACGTCGTCCTGCTGGTCGGATCGAACGTCCGGTGGGAAGCGCCGCTGGTCAACACGCGGCTGCGCAAGGCGGTACGTCGCGGGGCCAGGGTGTTCGCCATCGGGCCGGAGGTCGACCTGACTTACAAGGTCGAATGGCTGGGCGACGATCTGTCGCTGCTCGGCAAGCTGCCCAAGGAAGCGGCGGACGCGATCGCCAAGGCGAACAAGCCGGTGATGATCGTCGGCCCTGGCGCGCTCGGGGCGGGAGCTCTGGGCGCCGCGCTGGCTGCGTCGGGGCCGTTCATCAAGGACGGCTGGAACGGGTTCAACGTGCTCCACACCGCCGCGGCACGGATGGCCGGGCTGCTGCTCGGCTATGCCCAGAAGGGCGGCATCGCCGATATCGAGAAGGCCAAGCCCGAGCTGGTGATCCTGCTGGGCGCGGACGAGGTCTCGGCCGACCGGTTCAAGGGCGCGTTCAAAGTCTATGTCGGCCATCATGGCGATGCCGGCGCGAAGCAGGCGGACCTGGTGCTGCCCGGCGCGACCTATGCCGAGAAGCATGGCACCTACGTCAACATCGAGGGCCGGGTGCAGCGCAGCGAGCGCGGCGCCTTCCCGCCGGGCGACGCGCGCGAGGACTGGACCATCTTCCGCGCCCTGTCCGACCTGGTCGGCAAGCCGCTGCCGTTCGACCGCTTCGACCAGCTGCGCGCGGCGATGATCGCCGAGGTGCCGGCGCTGGGTCAGGATGGAATCATCGACATGCCCTGGTCGCCGCCGAAGCTCGACGCCAGGGCGTCAGGCGGCGTGAATTATCCGATCAAGGATTTCTACCTGACCAACGCCATCTGCCGCGCCAGCCCAACCATGCGCCGGTGTTCGGACGAGCTGGTCCATGGTGCCACCTACGCGGAGGCCGCGGAATGATTGGCTCGACCGCCAGTTCGCTCCTCCCTGCGCCGCAGGCGTGGGGAGGGGGACCGCTCAGCGAAGCTGAGTGGTGGAGGGGCCAGAAGGAGGCGGCTCTTGGCCCCTCCACCATGTCGCTGCGCGCCATGGTCCCCCTCCCCATCGCTTCGCGACAGGGAGGAGCGGAATGACCGAATTCTTCCAGGGCTTCCGCTTCTGGCTTTTTGGCTGGCACGACGTCGCTTTCAGCTATCCTGTCGCTTGGGCGCTGGCCACAATCATTGGCATCCTCGTCATCGCCCTGCCGCTGCTGCTGGCGGTGGCGATGATCATCTATGCCGAGCGCAAGATCTGGGCGGCGATCGCGCTTCGCCGCGGGCCGAACGTGGTCGGACCGTGGGGCCTGCTGCAAAGCTTCGCCGACGGTCTCAAGGTGTTCCTCAAGGAAACGATCATCCCGTCGAGCGCGAACAAGGGGCTGTTCCTGATCGCGCCGATCATCACTTTCACCGTGGCGCTGATCGTCTGGGCGGTGGTGCCGTTCGACGTCGGCGTGGTCCTGACCGACATCAATGTCGGCCTGCTCTACATCCTCGCGGCGAGCAGTTTGGGCGTCTACGGGGTGATCATCGCCGGCTGGGCGTCCAACTCCAAATATCCCTTCTTCTCCGCGCTCCGCGCCGCGGCGCAGATGGTGAGCTATGAAGTGTCGATCGGCTTCGTGCTGATCTGCGTCGTGCTCTACGCCGGCACCTTCAACCTGACCGAGATCGTCATGGCGCAGAAGGGCAATATCTTCGGGATCGTCAGCGCCTATGGCCTCAACCCGCTGCTGTTCCCGATGGCGGTGGTGTTCCTGATCAGCTCGATGGCCGAGACCTTCCGCACGCCGTTCGACCTGGTCGAGGCGGAGAGCGAGCTGGTCGCCGGCCACCAGACCGAATATTCGTCGATGAGCTTCGCGCTGTTCTGGCTCGGCGAATATGCCAACGTCATCCTGATGTGCGCGCTCAACGCCATCCTGTTCTGGGGGGGCTGGCTGCCGCCGCTCAATATCGACCTCATTCCGTGGTTCGATATCCCCGGCATCCTGTGGCTGTTCGCCAAGATTTTGTTCTTCTTCTTC
>DASTCB010000144.1:0-6753 GCA_035711585.1 Sphingomicrobium sp. | reverse complement strand
GACCTCGTCATTTGCGGCACCGTCGGCGGGAGCCGCGGCGACCCGGATTTCAAGGACTGGGCGCCCGCCCGGATCGGTCTTCCAATCGCCGATTCCCGGCTTCGACGAGCGCGGAGTGACTCGAATGGCAATAGTGCAAGGCATCGCTTCTGTCTTGCCAGCGCCACAAAGTGAGTCCAAGCCGGTCCCTCATGAAGAATAAGAACAAGATCGACCTCATCCTCGACGAACTGGAAACCCGTTACGAAGCTTCGGTCACCCGCCTCCGCAACGCACTGACCCAATATGCAGCCAAGGGAGTTCGCCCCGATCCCGACGAGCGCGACGGTGGCGCCTTCGCCTATCCCGAGCTGCGCATCGAATATGACCCCGAGACGCCCCAGCCGACGCCGGACCGGGCCTTTGCCCGGCTGAACCAGCCCGGCATCTACACCACTTCGATCGCCCGCCCCGCCCTGTTCCGCGATTATCTGCGCGAGCAGCTCGAGCACTTGCTGCGCGATTATCCTGTGACGGTCAGCGTCGGCACCTCGGCCAGCGAAATCCCCTATCCATATGTGCTCGACGGCAGCGACCTCGACCTCGAGGGCATTTCGACCGCCGAGCTCAGCCGATGGTTCCCGTCGACCGACCTGGTCCATATCGGCGACGAGGTGGTCGATGGGGCGTGGGATGTTGCGCTCGAACCGACGCGGCCCTTGGCGCTGTTCGACGCGTTCCGCACCGACTTCAGCCTGGCGCGCCTCAAGCATTATACCGGCACGCCGGCTGAGCATTTCCAGCGCTTCGTGCTCTACACCAACTATGTCCGTTATGTTGACGAGTTCGTGCGCTTCGCCGTCGCTGCGCTGCGCGACCCCGATAGCCGCTTCACCGGCTTGTCGGTGCCGGGGGGCATTTACGAGCATGGCGACCTGGCGGATGCCGAGGAGCAGATCGCTGCGGGCGTGTGGCGGCGGCACCAGATGCCGGCCTATCACCTGATGACTTCCGACGGCGACGGAATCACGCTGGTCAACATCGGCGTCGGCCCGAGCAACGCCAAGACGATTTGCGACCATATCGCCGTGCTTCGGCCCGAGGCCTGGCTGATGATCGGCCATTGCGGCGGCCTGCGCCCCAGCCAAACGATCGGCGACTATGTCCTCGCCCACGCCTATCTGCGCGACGACCATATCCTCGACGACGTTCTTCCGGTCGAAGTTCCGATCCCGGCCATCGCCGAGGTGCAAACCGCCCTGTTCAATGCCACATTGGCGGTCACCGGCGAGGATGAGGATAGCGTCAAGAAGCGCTTCAGAACCGGCACCGTGGTAACCACCGACGACCGCAACTGGGAGCTGCGCTACACAATGAGCGCGCTACGCTTCAACCAGAGCCGGGCGGTGGCGATCGACATGGAATCGGCGACCGTCGCGGCCCAGGGCTATCGCTTCCGGGTGCCTTACGGGACCTTGCTGTGCGTGTCGGACAAGCCACTCCACGGCGAATTGAAGCTGCCCGGCCAGGCCAACGCCTTTTACGAGCGGGCGATCAGCCAGCATCTGCGCATCGGCATCGAGACGCTCGACATCTTGCGGAATGAAGGCGACGGGCTGCACAGCCGCAAGCTGCGCAGCTTCGACGAACCGCCGCTGCGTTAGCGCGCAACGTTCCTCGTCCTTCCGAGCTGAGGCACCGGCTGTCCCTTGGCGAGCCATGCTTCCAGCGCGTCGAGATCAAGCCCCCCGTCGGCGATGACATTGGCTTCGGTCAGCACCGAATAACCGTCGCCGCCCGATGCGAGGAAATTATTGACCGCGACCCGGTATCGTGCGGCCGGATCGATCGCCTTGCCGTCGAGCCTCATGGCCACAATCCGCTGCCCCCTCGACTGAGACAGGTCGTAGTCGAAGGTGAAATTGGCGGACGGCACCAGCAAGCGCGACCGGGCACCAGCCGCATAGCTTTCATCCGTAAACTGTTGTTCGAGAACGCGCTTCAACTGATCGCCCGACAGCTCCAGGACCACCAAGCCATTGCCGAACGGCTGCAGCTCGAAAATCTGGCCGTAGCTGATCTGGCCGCGGGCGTTGGGAGTCAGCCCCGTCCGCACGCCGCCGCCGTTCATGAATCCCACTTGCGCGCCGTGGGCCTGGGTCGCGGCCAGTTGCGCGTCGGCAATCAGGTTGGCGGCCTCACTCTCGTCATCGAAATCATTGTTCGGCGCCGGGCCGGCCAGCGTCCCGACGATGCGCGCAGCGGCCGGAGCAGCGGCGGCGACGTAGCGATCGACGATCTGCCTGACTGCTGGATCGCTGATGTCGTGAGTCACGGGCACGTTCCTAGCATTCCAGCTGGTCATGGCCTTTGCCGCGGGATTCCAGTTGAGACGGATGTCGGTGACCAGGTAGCCGTAGCGTCCGGCGCTGGTCAGCAGCCGCTTGCCGCCCGCCGATGTGGGCAATTCGCAGGCATAAGCGAAATGGGTGTGGCCGGAGACGACCAGCGCATAGGCGGGGTCGATGCGATCCAAGATCGGCAGAATCTCTCCCTCGAGGCCGGGACAGCCGCTCACATTATAGGTCGGCTGTACGCGGGCGCCCTGGTGGATCAGCAGGACAAGCGTGTCGGCGCCCTGGGCTTTCAGCCCCGCCGCGGCCTCGTTCGCGGTGGCAATCTCGTCGGCAAAGGTCAGGCCGCGCACTCCTCCAGGCGAGACCAGAGACCCCGTTTCCCTAAGCGTCATGCCGACGAAGCCCACCTTGACCGGCCCCATCTGCCGCACGGCGGTGCCAGGGAGCAGCGTCCTGCCGCTGGCCTCCTTCACATTGGCGGCGAGGAAGCGGAACCTGGCCCCTGGAAAATCGGGGTCCACCGCGCACGGCTGGCGGGTCGCATGCTTCTCACAGCCGCCGTTCTGCATCCGCTTCAGCTCTTCGCTGCCGCGGTCGAACTCATGGTTGCCGACGGCGTTCAGGTCGAGCCCGAGCTGGTTCATTGCCAATATCGTCGGCTCGTCGAGATAATAGGCGCTGGCGAGCGGCGAGGCACCGATCAGGTCGCCGGCCGAAACGGTGATGTTGGGCACACCGACCTGCCGCAACTCCTGGAGCTTGGCGGCGATGTGGGCTGCCCCTCCCAGGCGCACCTGCTGGCCGTTGAACTCGATCGGCGACTTGGGCGGCTCGAGGTTGCCGTGGAAGTCGTTGATGGCGAGGATCTGTACCTCTATGGGGCCGGCCGCGATCGGAACGGGACGCGGCGCTGTGGCGCATCCCCCCACTGTCGTCATCCCCGCGAAAGCGGGGACCCAGATTAGTTTTGCTAGGTTCCCGCTTTCGCGGGAATGACGAAGTTTGAACAACGCCCCACTCCCTGAACTTGTCGCCGACGTCTGGACGCGCATAAAGACAAAGCGATGAACGATGAAGAACTGATCGCCGCCGCCCGCGAAGCCGCGCTCAAGGCCTATGCCCCTTACTCCCGCTTCTCCGTCGGCTGCGCGGTCGAGAGCGTCGACGGCGCGGTGGTGACCGGCGTCAATGTCGAGAATGCCTGCTACCGCCTCGGCGTCTGCGCCGAGCAGAGCGCGCTCAGCGCCGCCCACCTCGCCTTCGGCCTGCAAAATGTCGCGCGGATCGCGGTCGCGGGCGGCGACGGCTCGGGCTCAAGCTTGGCCGGCGACATCGTCTGCACCCCCTGCGGCGGCTGCCGCCAGGCGATCTACGAAGCCTCCTGCCTCTCCGGCCGCGAAATCGAGATCATTTGCGCCAACGGCGAGGGCTCGGCGGTCGAACGGCACTCGATTTCGACCCTCATCCCGCACGGCTTCGGGCCAGAGAATTTGAAGGATGCGGGCTGATGCTTGAAGGACGGGAGTGGTTTGGAGTTGCTGGCGCCTCAGCCGAAGAGATTGAGCAATTGAAGTCAGTGGCGCCCGTCGAATTGCCGGACAGCTATTTCCAGCTTTTGGCGTACAGCAATGGCGGCGAAGGCCCCTTGCCGGTTGACCCTTTCAACTTGTGCCTCGATCCGATTCCGCAAGTCATTGAGGGCATCCAGACAGGCAATTTCGGTCAGAACGAATTTGCAGGGTTCATTGTCTTTGGCGGAAACGGTGGCGGCGAATATTTGGCATTCGATACACGGGGCAACGAACCATGGCCGGTGGTTTACATCGATATGGTCGCCGGCCCCGACAGTGCCGAGATGGTCACCCCGACCTTCGATGCGTTCATCGAACTGATCGGGCGGGAATAGTTCGCCTCAATCAAATGAAACGACGACCGTCCGTCGGATGGCCTATTTCAACTTAATCTCTCTTAGCCGCTCCTGGAGATACTCATCCGCCGTGATCGGCGGCCACTTTGGCTGTTCGCCAGGCGGGACTGTGCCCGGCAGCGCCTCGATCAGGAAGTCCGAGCGGAAGTGGAGGAAATAGGGCATCGAATAGCGCGCGTGGCTCGCCCGATCGGGCGCCGGGTTGACCACGCGGTGGCTGGTCGAGCGCAGGTAGCCGTTGGTCAGCCGCTGCAGCATGTCGCCGATGTTGATCACCAGCTCGCCGGGCCGCGACACGACCGGGATCCAGCGGCCGTCTTTTGTCTTGAGCTCCAGCCCGGCCTCCTCGGCGCCGAGCAGCAGCGTGATGGTGTTGATGTCCTCATGCGCCCCGGCGCGGATATGTTCGCCGGTCGGCTCGGTCTGCGCCGGATAGTGCAGCAGGCGCATCACCGAATTGCCGTCGCGGACCGTGTCGGTGAAATATTCCTCGTCCACTTTCAGAAAGCGGGCGATGGCACGCAGCACCTTCAGCCCGGCCTGGTCGAACTCGTCGTAGAGCTCGAGGAAGGTATCCTTGAAGCTCTGCACCTCAGTCGGCCAGATATTGGGCGGCATGCTGGCTTCATATTTGTGGCCGGCAGGAAGCTCGCGGCCGACGTGCCAGAATTCCTTGAGGTCGGACGCCTTCAACCCCTTGGCGGTCTCGATCCCGAACGGCGTATAGCCGCGCGCCCCGCCCTGCCCCTCGATGAAATATTTCTTCTTCACCTCCTCGGGCAGCGCGAAGAATAACTTCGATTTCTGCTCGGCGCGGTCGATCAGCTCCTGCGGGATGCCATGGTCGCGGATGACGGCGAAGCCATAGTCGACGAAGCTTCGGCCAAGCTCCTGCGCGAAGCCCTCCGGGTCCTTGTCGGCATCCTTGAGCGAGACGGCGGCGATATGGTCGGTGGTGAGAACGTCGGTCATGTCAGTCTCTTAGCAAAAATCTCAGCCGATCATTAGCCCGGCCAGCGCAGCACTCATCAGGTTCGCGAGGGAGCCGGCGAGCAGGGCGCGGAGGCCGAGCTTGGCGATCATCGGCCGCTGGTTGGGAGCGAGGTTGCCGGTCACCGCCATCTGGATCGCGATGGAAGAGAAGTTGGCGAAGCCGCACAAGGCAAAAGTGACGATCGCCCGGCTGCGCTCGCTCAGCGCCGCAGCCGGCCCGGTGGCATTGCCGAGGTCGATGAAGGCGACGAATTCATTGAGCACGATCTTGGTGCCGAACAGGCCGCCGGCCACTCCGGCCTCGCTCCAGGGAATGCCAATCAGGAACATGACCGGCGAGAAGAGCGTGCCGACGATCTGCTGGAACGAAAGGTCGGGCCGGCCGAACCAGCCGCCGATGCCGCCGAGGATGCCATTGGCGAGCGCCACGAGCGCGACGAACGCCAGCACCATCGCGCCGACCGCGACCGCCAGCTTGACGCCAGTCTGCGCGCCCTGGGCCGCGGCCATGATGATGTTGGCGGGGCGCTCGCCCTCCTCGAAGGTGTGGACCTCGATCTCGTCCTCGGGAGCGGTCGCCGCGCCGCCCTTCAGCTGCAGTTCCTCGGGGCCGACCGGCTCGTCGGGCATGATCAGCTTGGCCATCAGGATGCCGCCCGGCGCGGACATAAAGGCCGCAGCAAGCAAATAGGGCAGGTAGCGCTCGCCAAGCAGCCCGGCATAGGCAGCCAGGATGGTGCCAGCGACGCCGGCCATGCCGACGCTCATCAGGGTGAACAAATGGCTCGGGGGCAGCGCCTGAAGGTAGGGCCGCACCACCAGCGGGCTCTCCGACTGGCCGACGAAGATGTTGGCCGCCGCGCCGAGCGATTCGACCCGGCTGACCCCGGTCACCCAGCCGATCGCGCCGCCGACCCAGCGCACGATCCGCTGCATGATGCCGAGGTGGTAGAGGATCGCCACCAGCGAGGCGAAGAAGATGATCACCGGAAGCGCGGCGATGGCGAAGGTATTGGCGAGCGGGTTGGATGCGGTCGGGCCGAACAGGAACTCGGTGCCCTTGGTGGCATAGCCGAGCAGCTCGGCGACGCCGTTCGACATGGCGGCGATCGCTGCCCGGCCCCAAGGCGTCTTCAGCACCAGGAAGGCAAGCACGGCCTGCAGCGCGAAGGCCGCTCCGGTCACCCGCCAGCTGATCGCCTTGCGGTTCGACGAGAACAGGATTGCGATCAGGATGATGGCGGCGATGCCCGCCACCCCGAGCAAATATTGGTTCATTGAAAAGCCACCCCTCCCCAGGGACTACCAAGTCACGCCTTGTTCCGAGTTTTTTGCGGCTTCGTCCAGTAGGTTGAGCGCCTCCGCCGGAGTTTCGGCCTTGAGTAGCTGCAGCCGGCGCGCCTGGCTGAGGAAGCCGCTGTCGCGAACATGATCCATGAAATCGGCCAGCCCATCCCAGAAGCCGTGGACATTGAGCAGGCAGAAGGGCTTGGCGTG
>DASTCB010000143.1:0-7656 GCA_035711585.1 Sphingomicrobium sp. | reverse complement strand
GTCGTGTGGCTGTCGGTGCCGACGAGAGTATCGGGATAGGCGACTTCCTCGCCATGCTGGTCGGCGCTGCTCCAGATCGTCTGGGCGATATGCTCGAGGTTGACCTGGTGGCAGATGCCGGTGCCCGGCGGCACTACCTGGAAACTATCGAACGCCTTCGATCCCCACTTCAGGAACTCGTAGCGCTCGGCATTGCGCTGATACTCAAGCTCGACATTCTTCTCGAACGCGCGCGGATTGCCGAACTCGTCGACCATCACGCTGTGGTCGATCACCAGATGCACCGGGACCAGCGGATTGATCCGTTGCGGGTCGCCTCCAAGCCCTTTCATCGCATCGCGCATCGCGGCAAGATCGACCACGGCGGGCACACCGGTGAAATCCTGCATCAGCACCCGGGCGGGGCGGTACTGGATCTCGCGGTTGATCCTCCGTTCCTTTTGCCAGTCGACCATGCACTGGAGATCGTCGCGAGTGACGGTAAGTCCATCCTCGAAGCGGAGGAGGTTCTCCAGCAGCACCTTCATCGAGAAGGGCAGCCGGCTGATGTCGCCCAGCGCCGCGCCGGCCTTGTCGAGGGAATAATAGGCGTATCGCCTGCCGCCGGCCTCCAGCGTCGATCTTGCATTCAAGCTGTCCTGGCCGGTCGGGATCATTCGTTTGCCTCTTGTGAATCGTGTCGATGAGAAGTCCGCCAAGCCATCGGCGGCGGTTGGCCGCGCCACTAGCAAGAACGACCGGGGATGACAAAGGGGCTCAGGCGAGCGAGGTGATGCCCAGCGCAATCGCAGCCACCGCCATCACGGCCGTGGCGAGCCACCCGATCCACAATAGAGGGCGGCTGAGGGTGAAGTCGCCCATCGCCGACTTGCGCATCGAAATCAGCATCATCACCGCCATCACAGGAACCGAAACGATGCCGTTGATGACCGCGGCGACAATCAATGCCCTGATCGGGTCGATCGGCGTGAAATTCATCATCGCCCCGATCGCGGTGGCGGCGACAATCGTCCCGTAAAAGGCCTTGGCGCGCTTCGGCTTGCAGTCGAGGCCTACCGGCCATCGCCGCGCCTCGCCCAGCGCATAGGCGGCCGAGCCGGCGAGCACCGGGACGGCCAGCAACCCTGTGCCGACGATCCCAAGCGCGAAGATTGCGGAGGCATATTCCCCGGCGACGGGCCGAAGGGCCTCGGCGGCATCGGCCGAGGTGCGGATATCCATGATGCCATTGGCATTGAGCGTCGCAGCGGTGGTGAAAATGATCGCCAGGGCGACCAGATTGGACGCACCCATTCCAAACAAGGTGTCGAGCTCGATGCGGGTCAGTTCGGCCGGCCCATCCCGCGGATCACATTTGAGCGGCTCGGCGCCGGGCTTGTCCTGCACCTCCTCTGCTTCTTCGGAGGCCTGCCAGAAGAAGAGATAAGGGCTGATGGTCGTTCCAAGGATGGCGACGATCATCATCAGGGTGGTCGAGTCCAGGGCAATGTGGGGCACGACCAGCGCGCGGGCTGCGCTGCCCCAGGGGATGTCGACCAGGAACAGGGTGATTACATAGGCCAAGAGCGCGAGGGTCAGCCACTTAAGCAGGCGGCAATAGGCGGCGTAGCCGATGAACACTTCCGACAGGGCGCAGAAAAGGGCGAAGACGATCAGGAAAATGGGTGGAGCCAGGCCGGTCACGAGGCCGGTCGCGTCAGCCATGGCCCCAAGATTGGCGCCGATGTTGATCGTATTGGCAACGAGCAGCATCACCACGATCGAGTTGGCCAGCCAGGCCGGATAATGGCGGACGAGGTTGCCGGCGATGCCATGGCCCGTCACGCGGCCGATCCGGGCGCTGACCATCTGAACCGCCGACATCAGCGGGTAGGTGAGAACCATCATCCAGCCGAGCCCATAGGCGAACTGGGCGCCGGCCTGGCTGTAGGTGGCGATACCGCTCGGGTCGTCGTCGGACGCGCCGGTGATCAGGCCGGGGCCAAGGACTTCGCGCCAGTTGGCCTTGCTCTTTCGCTCGGTCCTTCCCTGATACGCCGCTTCGTTAGCCTCGGACATCCCCGCGCCAACGATGTTCCAGCGGCTTGGTTGCGTGAGCGCTCCCAGCAGATCCCGACGCTAGAGCCAGCCGCTCCGCCGCGCGAGCCAGTAGGGAAGCACGGCGCTGGCCATGATCAAGGCGAGCGCGAGCGGATAGCCAAGCAACCATCTAAGTTCGGGCATATGCTCGAAATTCATGCCGTAGATTCCAGCGATCAGAGTCGGCGGCATTAGCACCACCGCGAAGACCGAGAAGATCTTCATCACGAAATTCTGTTCGAGGTTGATCAGGCCTAGCGAGGCATTGAGTAGGAAGGCCAGGTTGTCGGCCAGGAAATCGGCATGCGCCAGTAGGCCCTTGACGTCGCCTTGCAGGCTTTCGAGGTGCCGCTGCGCTTCCCCGACGCCAGCCAGATCCGCCGCGCTGAGGAAACCCAGCAGCCGGCCGGTGCTGACCGCGGATTCCCTCAGTTCCGACAACAGCCGTTGGACTCCGCCCAGCCGAAGCAGCAGCGCCTCTAGCCTGGTCGCCGCCTTGCGCCTCGCCCTTCCCGACCGCGCCTGCTTCTCGAAGATCTGAGCCGACACGGATTCGATCTGCCGCGCCGTTTCCTCCAGTTCGTCGGCCAATCGATCGACGATCGTGTCGAGCAACCGGTCCAGCACCGTAATCGCGTCCGAAGCCAGTTCCGGTTCGGCGTAGAGATGCTCGGAAAAGACTACAAATGGCTTGGGATCGACATAGCGCAGCGTGATCAGCACCCGGTCGGTCAGAATGAACCCGACCGCGTCATTGTCAGGCTTGTCGTCGCGGATTCCGTGAACCACCGACGCGGTCATGAACAGCGCGCCCTGGCGCTCGTACAAGCGGCTCGACGGCTCGATCTCCGCCAGCTCCTCGCGGGTCGGGATGTTCTGGCCGAGCAGCGCCTCGGCCAAGCTTTCCTCCTCATGAGTCGGGTTCAGCAGGTCGACCCAGATTGCCCCGGACGGGATTGCCGACAGTGATGCCGCGTCGACCGGCGCAGCGGGGCAGTCGGGTCCGAACAGGCGCAACATGCCGCGAGTGGTGCGACAGCATGGGCTGCTTGGCAAGCCGCTGCGCTGCGCTTAGTCCTTCGGCATGGGGGGCCCTCAATCGCGGCACAAGCCGCTCTTCATCCTTGCCGCGGCGCTGGCCGCCACCATCGCGATCATGTCGGCGATGGGCCGCCCGCCGATCTGCAGCTGCGGCTCGGTCGAGCTGTGGGGCGAAGTCGGGCCGAAGCAGAGCCAGATGCTGGCCGACTGGTACAGCCCGAGCCACATCATCCACGGCTTCCTTTTCTACGCCCTGCTCGCCTGGCTGTGGCCGCGGGCGCCGATCGATCGGAAATTCGTCGCCGCCCTGGTCATCGAGACGGCCTGGGAAATCGCCGAGAATACGCCGGCCATGATCGACCGCTACCGGGAGGCGACCATCGCGCTCGGCTATTCCGGCGATTCGATCCTCAACTCGCTGAGCGACATCGCGATGATGTCACTCGGGTTTTTCGGTGCGCGGAAGCTGCCGGTATGGGCTAGCGTGGCAATCGTCGTCATGCTGGAGCTGGTGCCGCTGATCGTCATCCGCGACAATCTCACGCTCAACATCATCATGCTGCTTGCGCCCAGCGAAGCGATCCGAACCTGGCAGGCGGGCTAAAGCTTTCGCAGCGTTTCCAGCTCTTTCTCGCACACCGGCGCCGCGAAGCGGGCGACCGGGCGAAGCGTGGGGCTTTCGCCCCCGGATTCGAAGGCGCGATGGGCCCGCGCCGCATCCGTGAGCACCCTTGCGAGCTGTGCCTTGTAAGTCGCGTCGAAATCAGTAGCGGCGGCCAGCCGGTCGAGCATCACCTGGTGCAGAGGAAGCAGCCGCGATGAAGGCAAAAGGTCGATCCGACGGCCGGCGAAATTCAACTGGGCGCCAATGCCGGTCTGCTCATTCACCACCGTCGTCGCGAATTTCCTGAGTTTGGTGGTCGAGCCGCGCGCCTGGGCAAAATCGGAAGCGCGCACGGCGAACAGCGCGCTTGAGGCCGTAAAGGCCATGTAGCTTTCCGGGTCGAGCGCAACGGCCGGAGCCGGGGCCGGCGTCACGGGGACAGGCGGCGGCGGCGGAGGCGGCCTCTTGGGCGCGCAGCCGGCCAACAGAGCCGCCGTTGCGACCGTGGCCCAACCGCCGAGGCGGGCGAGCCGCCTAGCGGCCAAGCATCTTCTCCGGCTTGACGACCCGGTCGAACGTTTCCTCGTCGACCAGGCCCAGCTCCAGCCCCGCTTCCTTCAAGGTCAGCCCCTTCTGGTGCGCATGCTTGGCGATGCGCGCGGCATTGTCATAGCCGATTTCCGGCGCGAGCGCAGTCACCAGCATCAGCGATCGGTTCATCAGCTCCGCGATTCGAGCCTCGTCCGGCTCGAGCCCGTCCAGGGTCCGCTCGGTGAAGCTCAACATGCCGGTCGACAAGAGGTTGATCGAGCGGATGACGTTCGCGGCGATCAGCGGCTTGAACACATTCAATTCCATATGGCCCTGAAACCCGCCGACGGTGACCGCGATATGGTTCCCCATCACCTGGGCGGCGACCATGGTCAGCATCTCGCACTGGGTCGGGTTGACCTTGCCGGGCATGATCGAGCTGCCGGGCTCATTCTCCGGAAGCTTCAGCTCGCCGAGGCCGCAGCGCGGGCCGGAACCCAGCAGGCGAATGTCGTTGGCGATCTTGCTCAAGCTGACGGCAATGGTGTTGAGCACTCCCGAGAGCTCGACGAGCGTGTCGTGCGCGGCCAACTCGGCGAATTTGTTGGGCGCCGAGGTGAAGGGCAATTGGGTGAGGTTGGCGACCTCCTTGGCGAAGGCCTCGGCGAAGCCCTTCGGCGCGTTGAGGCCCGTGCCGACCGCGGTGCCGCCCTGGGCCAGCCGCATCACTCGTGGAAGGACGCCCTCGACCCGGACGATATTATCCTCGATTTGTGCCGCATAGCCGGAGAATTCCTGGCCGAGCGTCAGCGGCGTCGCATCCTGCAAATGGGTACGGCCGATCTTGACGATCGAATCCCAACGCCTGGCCTGGTCGGCCAGGCGCTCATGGATGGCCTTCAGCGCGGGCAGCAGCTTGCGATAGACGGCGATGCCGGCGGCGATGTGCATCGCGGTCGGGAAGCTGTCATTCGACGACTGGCCCTTGTTGACATGGTCGTTGGGGTGAACGGGCTCCTTGCCGCCTCGCGTCGCCGTCAGCTTCTCATTGGCTCGGCCGGCGATCACCTCGTTGGCGTTCATGTTCGACTGCGTGCCCGAGCCGGTCTGCCAGATGACCAGCGGGAATTGCCCATCGAGGTCGCCCCGCGCCACCTCGCCCGCGGCCTGCTGAATCGCCTCGGCGATTTCCGGCCCGAGGTTGCCGAGGCGGGCGTTCACGCGCGCCGCCGCCTGCTTAACATAGCCCAGCGCATGGACGATCTCGGCCGGCATCCGCTCGCGCTCGCCGAATGGGAAGTTGGCGATCGACCGTTCGGTCTGGGCGCCCCAATAGCTGTCGCCAGGGACCTCGATCGGGCCAAAGCTGTCGGTTTCGGTGCGGGTATGGGTGACCATGATGTTCCTCGAATTCGTGTCTCGTCATTGCGAGGAGCGAAGCGACGAAGCAATCCAGAAAATGGCTGGATTGCTTCGTTTGTTCGCAATGACGGCGAGCTACTTCTTCTTTGTAAAGTCCACGCTGACGACGTTGGATCCGTCCTCGGGTGGAGCCGGGGCCGGAGCGTCATTCTCCGCCTCGTCATGCTCCTCATGCCCATCCGGCGCATTGGCCTGGAACTTCAGGCTGAAATCGACCGCCGGATCGACGAAATCGGTCACCGCGGCGAAGGGCACGACCAGGGTCGACGGGACGCCTCCAAAGCTGAGACCGACCGAAAAGGCATCGTCGGCAACCTTGAGGTCCCAGAAGCGGTGCTGGATGACGATGGTCATCTCGTCGGGGAATCGTTCGGCGAGGTGGTTGGGGATGGAAACGCCGGGCATCCTGGTCTTGAAGGTGATGTAGAAGTGATGGCCGCCGGGAAGGCCCCCCACCTGTTCCACCTCGGCCAGCACCCTGCCGACCACGTCGCGCAGGGCCTCCTGCACGATTTCGTCGTACGGAATCAGGGACTCAGGGGTTTCCTCACTCATCGACCTTCGTGGTAGCGAGCGAGGCTATGGGGTCAAGGCCGACCCGGTCACTCGCCGAGCGATATTTCCATGCTGGCGATATGGCCGATCTCAAATTTGTCGGTCTCGACATTCTCATAGAAATACAAGCGCTTCCCATCATGGCTTAGGCTTGGCTGGACCTTGGAGAGGCCATCGGTCAGCCGCTTGATGCCGCTCCCGTCGGGCCGGATCGCATGGACTTGTCCGACATTGGGCTGCTGGCCGCGGTTGGAGGAGAAGAGCAGCCATCGGCCGTCTGGCGACCAATTAGGCCAGCCGTCGTAGGCGGAGCTGTTGCTGACATTCACCGAGCTGGAGCCATCGAGCGCAGTGACGAACACTTCCGAGTTGCGCTGGATGGGCTGCTGGCTCCAATTCAGCCCCGCCGTGGGCAAGGTTCTGCGGTGGGCGACGAATTCGCCATTCGGCGAAGGCACCGGGTAGGTGCACACTGCCCGGCAATCGGTGTGGCGCCGGATGTCAGAGCCGTCCATGGCCATGCTGTAGATGTCGATCCACTGAGTGGTCCAATCGGCCCTTTGGTCCGGAGTCGCGCGGGCCGAGTTGAAGAAAATGCGCTTGCCGTCCGCGCTCCAATGAGGGTGAGAGTCGTCTCCGGCGGCATGGGTTCGTCGCTGCACATCCCGGCCATCGGCGCTCATCACGTAGATTTCCGATTCATTTTCATCGGTGGCGCCGGCCGGCCTCATCGCGAAGGCAATCCGGAGACCGTCCGGAGACCACACCGGCGTTCCCGGGTCGGACCCGAGCGCGGGGTTATCGAACAGGATGCGGGGGTTTGCCCCGTCCGCAGCCGAGACCCAAATCGCCTGCCGTCCCGAACGATTGCTGTGGAATATGAGCTGGCGGCCATCCGGCGAGGCATTGGGATAGGAGTCCCGGACCTGCGTAAGGGCAACCAGCTCGGCCAGGGCGACGATCAAAGGGCTCACTGCCCAGTCTCCACCGGCACCGAAAATATGTCGCAACCCTGATAATCCTGGCTTCGGCGGCAAATCGTGAAATAGACCGTTCGACCATTGGCCGACCATTTGGGTGCGGTGCCCCGCCCTTCGGTATTGGCCAGCAAACGGACGTTCGAACCGTCCGCATCCATCAGGAAGATCTGGTAGCCGGCATTGCCGCGATTGCCGGCATAGGCGATGCGCCGGCCGTCCGGCGACCAGGCGGGCCAGCCTTCGAATGTCCAGTGATTGGTGAGGTTGCGTGGATTGCGGCCGTCGGCATCCGCGACGAAAACTTCTGAGTTCATGTCGCCGACGATCTTTCGGTAGGCGATCTTCCGGCCATCGGGGGACATGACCGGAAAGGTGTTTACTCCGCCGGAAATCAGAGTCGTCACCTGTTGGGTGGCAAGATCGATCGAGTAGATCTCCGATTCA
>DASTCB010000142.1:0-5584 GCA_035711585.1 Sphingomicrobium sp. | reverse complement strand
CGGTCCAGGCGTAACTGTCGCCGGTGCGCACCGTCGATGCGATCTGGCTGGCCGGATTGTGGGCGAAGCTGGCAGAGAGGTCGTTGGTTGTGCCTGTCAGCTCATTGGTCAGCGAGGCAAGGCGGGATTACGGTGACAGTTTACTAAATGCACCAATTGAAAAGGCCGCCCCTTTCGGGACGGCCTTTATTCTGAGACTCAGCCCAGCAGGAAGCCTTTTTCGAGCCTGTGCCCCGCACAGGCCCGATCGACGGCTAGCCCAAGCAGGAAATTGCTTCGGCATGTCCCCCGGACATGCCTACCCGAGCAATTCCTGCTCCATGCTCGAAACGCACCGTGCCCCACACGGTGCTGGCTTCGAGCATTCTTCGCCATCTTCAATTGCCAAAAAATTAGGGCCGCCCCTCGGCGGCCCTATCGGTGTTAACCGAGGAGCTCTTGCTCCAATTTTTTGGCCATTTCCTCGATGTTCTCCGGCGGCCAACCGGGGATGTCCATGCCGAGGCGCAGGCCCATCGAGGCAAGCACTTCCTTGATCTCGTTGAGGCTCTTGCGGCCGAAGTTCGGCGTGCGGAGCATCTCGGCCTCGGTCTTCTGGACCAGGTCGCCGATGTAGATGATGTTGTCGTTCTTGAGGCAGTTGGCGCTGCGCACGCTGAGCTCCAGCTCGTCGACCTTCTTCAAGAGGTAACGGTTGAGCTGGTTGGTGTCCGCCGCCGCGCCCTCGGGCGCCGCGACGCCCGCCATGCCGCCGGCCATCGCCGCGGTCGGAGCCATGCGGATCTGGCTGTCGTCGAAGTGGACGAACAGCTGCAGCTGGTCCTGCAGGATCTTGGCGGCATAGCCGAGGCTGTCCTCCGGCGTGATGGTGCCGTCGGTCTCGATGGTCAGCGTCAGCTTGTCATAGTCCAGCTCCTGGCCGACGCGGGTGTTCTCCACCTTGTAGGCGACCTGGCGGACGGGTGAGTACAGCGCGTCGACCGGGATCAGGCCGATCGCGGCGTCGGCCGGGCGGTTGGCGGCGGCCGGGACATAGCCCTTCCCGATGTCGGCGGTCAGCTCCATGTTGAGCGTCGCGCCGTCGTCGAGGTGACAGATGACCAGCTCGGGGTTGGTGACCTCGATGTCGCCGGTGGTGGCGATCTGGGCCGCGGTGACCTCGCCCGGGCCGGTGGCGGAAAGCTGCAGCCGCTTGGGGCCCTCGCCTTCCATCTTCAGCGCGAGCTGCTTCACGTTGAGGACGATGTCGGTGACGTCCTCGCGGACCCCCGCGAGGCTCGAGAACTCATGCAGCACGCCCTCGATCCTGATCGAGGTCACCGCCGCGCCCTGCAGCGACGACAGCAGCACCCGGCGCAGCGAATTGCCGAGCGTCATGCCGAAGCCGCGCTCCAGCGGCTCGGCCACGAACGACGCCTTGCGGCGCTGGTCGGTGCCGGGCTTGCGCTCCAGCGCGTTGGGCTTCTTGAGTTCCTGCCAGTTCTTTGCGTTGACGGCCATTTCTCTTCCTTGGCAGTTCGGGGAAGCGGCGTCCCGCCAATCCCCGATATTGAAACTTGTTCCATGCTTTCCGGCCTTTTCGGGGACATGGTCTTCCGTGTCCCCGAAATGGCGGCGCTGGGGACACTCAATAGAATGTCCCCAGCCGCGAAATCACACCCTGCGGCGCTTGCTCGGCCGCACCCCGTTGTGCGGGATCGGGGTCACGTCGCGGATCGACGTGATCTGGAAGCCGACCGCCTGGAGGGCGCGCAGCGCGCTCTCGCGGCCGGAGCCCGGGCCCTTGACCTCGACTTCCAGGGTGCGCACGCCATGCTCGGCGGCCTTGCGGCCGGCGTCTTCCGCGGCGACCTGGGCCGCATAAGGGGTGCTCTTGCGGCTGCCCTTGAAGCCCATCATCCCGGCGCTCGACCACGCGATGGCGTTGCCCTGGGCGTCGGTGATGGTGATCATGGTGTTGTTGAAGCTGGCGTTCACATGCGCGACGCCGGCGGTGATGTTCTTGCGCTCGCGGCGGCGAAGGCGCTGGGGTTCACGTGCCATTGGAAATCCCTAATCTCTTCTAGTCGAGGGAGAAGCAGCGTTTGGGCTTACTTCTTCTTGCCGGCGATCGGCTTGGCCTTGCCCTTGCGGGTGCGCGCATTGGTGTGGGTGCGCTGGCCGCGAACGGGGAGCCCCTTGCGATGGCGCAGGCCGCGATAGCAGGCGAGGTCCATCAACCGCTTGATGTTCATCGCCGTCTCGCGCCTGAGGTCGCCCTCGACGGTGTAGTCGGCATCGATCGCCTCGCGGATGTGCAGCACTTCCTGGTCGGTGAGGTCCTGGACCCGGCGCTCCGGCGCGATCGACAGCTTGTCGGTGATTTCCTTGGCCTTGGCCTGGCCAATGCCGTGGATATATTGCAGCGCGATCACAACGCGCTTGTTGGTGGGCAGGTTGACGCCCGCGATACGTGCCATTCAAAATTCTCCTAGCTCCACAGGTCAGCGGGCACCCGACCGACCCATCTCAAAGCGTTAATCCCCTCCAATGGAAAAACGGCGCGCGCACAAGTGCGCCGCCGGTCAACCGGTGAAACGGGATGGCGGCCATGTAGGAGTGGCCAGGGGGAGAGTCAAGCGGCCGTTCCTGTCGGAAGGTTAGGCTAAGGTTAGGCCAAAATCATTCTTCGTGGCCATCGGCCAATGCCGACTCCTCGGGCAAACTCGCCCCGGCTTGCTTGGCCATTTCCAGCTCCCGCTCGAACTCCTCATCGCCCGGCTCCGCCGGGACGTGGTCCGGGCGTCCGCGATGCCAGTGGGGCAGTTCGCCATTCAGGGCGTCGGCCACGTCGAGCGCGGTCGAGAGCTCGTCCGGCGCCATCAGCAGATGCGGATGCTCCGGCTGAGCGGGTTCGAGCAGCCGCATTGCTTCCTCAAGCGTGGGCAGGGCCGGCGAAGGAGGCTCGTTGGGCGAGCGAATTGCCTGCCATACCGACCCTCCAGCTGTGCAGCAGAGGAATAACCTATATGGCTATATGTAGGAAGGCATTTATTCCAAAATGGGCAGGCGCAATAGTTGTGCCGGTTCCCGAGCATCAATCGGAAGGTCAAACGCAGACAATTAGGCTGGGTCAGTCAGTCGTTTGATAGGTGGCAGTAGCCAAAAGCTGAACCCTATCCAGCCTCTGGCCGGGCAAACGCGCCCGACTAATCGCAATGGAAAGCTTCGGTTCCTGCCGGTTGCGGAAAATGGTGGAAACCATGTCATCGCTCGAATTGCTTTGGAGTTGCTCCCAGCGACGCTGGAACTCGGGCGACAAGAGAACACCCTCAACGATCGGCTGAAGATCAGTGCCTCCGCCGCCTGTGATGTGACACATCGGTAGCCGGTCGGAGACGACAAGAATGTAGCCGGCGTCCTGAGTTGAATTGATACGCCAATAGTGGTTCGCCCCCCGCAAATGCTGAGGCGGAAGGTTCACTTCCTCCACGTTTTCGACAAGTCCCATTTGGTCACCAAGACCAACAGCCTTGACGAACGGACCAATGCCGTCGGCCCAGCTCGCGGGATTTAGCACCCATTCCTCACAGCCCCGGAGCGCTCCGGCAAATCCCTTCTCTAGATTTGGCTGGGCTTGAACGGGCGTGGCGAAGGCGGCGGAAGCCGCGACTAAGGCTAGGATGTTACGCATATGGGCCGACCTTAGCGAAGAAGCGTTCGCTTTCCACCCATCGCGGACATTCATCGGGCGCTGCAGGCAGCACCCATGAGGCGGGTTTGCCGCTTGCGGCATTTCGACTAGGCAGGCGGCGATGCAGCGCCTGTTCCACGACCAGCCGATGCCGCAAGAGCTTCGCGGCGCCATCGTGGCGCTGGGCAATTTCGACGGCTTTCATCTCGGCCACCAGGCGGTGGTCGGGCGGGCGGTGCAACGCGGCGCGCATGAACGGCGGCCGGTGATCGTCGCGACCTTCGACCCGCATCCGGTCCGCCACTTCAGGCCCGACACGCCGCCGTTCCGGCTGACCACGCTCGACCAGCGCGAGCGGATGTTCGCCCATGCCGGGGCGGACGCGATGCTGGTGTTCCGGTTCGGGGCCGAGCTGGCAAGCACCACCGCCGAGGATTTCGTCTCGGTACTGCTTGCAAAGCATCTCGGCGCCGCCGGCGTTGTCACCGGCGAAGACTTCACCTTCGGCAAGGGCCGCGGCGGCAACGTCCGGGTATTGCGCGAGCTGGGCGCGCAGCATGGCATCGAGGCGGAGGCGGTGGCGCCCGTCCTGCTCGACGGCGAGCGGATTTCCTCAGGGAGGGCACGCGACGCGCTTCAGGCCGGAGACCCGGAGGGTGCGACGCGCCTGCTCTCCCGGCCGTTCGCGATCCAGGGCGAGGTGATCCACGGCGACAAGCGCGGCCGCGCGCTGGGCTGGCCGACCGCCAACCTGGAGCTGGGCAATTACCT
The DNA here is from genome assembly GCA_035711585.1 of Sphingomicrobium sp. Taxonomy (GTDB): domain Bacteria; phylum Pseudomonadota; class Alphaproteobacteria; order Sphingomonadales; family Sphingomonadaceae; genus Sphingomicrobium. The sequence continues at coordinate 1,140 of DASTCB010000142.1, read as the reverse complement.
TCGGCCCAAGTACGGCATCTATGCGGTGCGCGTGCACCTCGACGACGACAGCGAATATGCCGGCGTCGCCAGCCTCGGAGTCCGGCCGACCTTCGACCCGCCCAGGGAGCTGCTCGAGGCGGTGCTGTTCGACTATGACGGCGATTTGTATGGCCGCACCATCGAGGTGGCGCTGCATCACTATCTCAGGCCGGAATTGAAGTTCGACGGCGTCGAGCCGCTCAAGGCGCAGATGGACGCCGACGCGGCCGAAGCGAGGCGGCTGCTTGCCGCTGGCGCGACCCTCGCCTAAGGCGCCCCGCAATGTCCGACGCGCCCGATAACAAGCCCGATTACCGTTCGACCGTCTTCCTGCCCAGGACCGACTTCCCGATGAAGGCCGGCCTGCCGCAGAAGGAGCCGGTCATCGCCGCGCGGTGGAAGGAGCAGGACCTTTACGGCCAGGTGAGAAAGAGCCGCGCGGGACGCGAGAAGTTCATCTTCCACGATGGCCCGCCCTATGCCAACGGCGACATCCATATCGGCCATGCGCTCAACAAGACGCTGAAGGACATGGTCGTCCGCACCCAGACTCTGCTGGGCAAGGACGCGCCCTATGTGCCCGGCTGGGACTGCCACGGCCTGCCGATCGAGTGGAAGATCGAGGAGCAGTATCGCAAGAAGAAGCTCAACAAGGACGAGGTCCCGCCGAAGGAATTCCGCGCCGAGTGCCGGGCCTATGCCCAGCATTGGGTGAATGTGCAGCGCGAGCAGTTCCAGCGGCTCGGCATCACCGGCGACTGGGACAAGCCCTATCTGACGATGGACTTTGCCGCCGAGGCAACGATCGTCAGCGAGCTCTACAAGTTCGCCGAGAGCGGCCAGCTCTATCGCGGCGCCAAGCCGGTGATGTGGTCGCCGGTCGAGAAGACCGCGCTGGCCGAGGCCGAGATCGAATATGAGGACATCGTCTCGACCCAGATCGACGTGGCGTTCGAGATCGTCGAAAGCCCGATCCCCGAGCTGGTCGGCGCCTATGCGGTGGTGTGGACGACGACGCCCTGGACGATCCCGGTCAACCAGGGAATCGCTTATGGGCCGGATATCGATTATTTCGCGGTCGAAGGTCACCCCTCTGGAAAGACCCTTCTAATCGCGCAG
>DASTCB010000141.1:0-13786 GCA_035711585.1 Sphingomicrobium sp. | reverse complement strand
GCGCCCATAGGTCAGCGTAAAGCCCGCCCTTGGCCAGCAACTCCGCATGCGTCCCGCGTTCGGCCACCCGGCCGGCATCAAGCACCACGATCTGGTCGGCGCCGACCACGGTCGACAGGCGGTGGGCGATGACGATGGTGGTGCGGTTGCGCGCGACATTGTCGAGGGTCGACTGGATCGCCTCCTCGGTGCGGCTGTCGAGCGCCGACGTGGCTTCGTCGAGGATCAGGATCGGTGGGTCTTTCAGCAGCGTCCGGGCGATGGCCACCCGCTGCTTCTCGCCGCCGCTGAGCTTCAGCCCGCGCTCACCGACCATCGATTCATAGCCCTGGGGCAGCGCAGCGATGAACCGGTCGATCGCCGCGCCCCTGGCCGCGCCCTCGATGTCCTCCTGCGTAGCGCCCTCGCGGCCGTAGCCGATGTTGTAGCCGATCGTGTCGTTGAACAGCACGGTGTCCTGCGGGACGATGCCGATCGCGGCGCGCAGGCTGTCCTGCTTCACCTTCGCGATATCCTGCCCGTCGATGGTGATCCGGCCTCCCGTGGGGTCGTAGAAGCGGTAGAGCAGCCGGGCGAGCGTCGACTTGCCCGCGCCCGACGGCCCGACCACCGCCAGGCTGGTCCCGGCCGGGACGTCGAGCGTCACGCCCTTCAAAATGATCCGCTCGGGCTCATAGCCGAACGCCACCTCCTCGAACCTTACATGGCCGTCGTTCACGACCAGCGCCGGCGCATCGGGCGCATCGACCACCTCGGCCGGCGTATCGGTCAGGTCGAACATCGCCTCCATGTCGATCAGGCCCTGGCGGATCGAGCGATAGACCCACCCCAGCATGTCGAGCGGCCGGAACAGCTGCATCAGCAGGCTGTTGACCAGCACCACGTCGCCCGGCGTGAACCGCCCCTGGCTCCAGCCCCAGACGGTGAATCCCATCGCCCCGGCCATCATCACATTGGTGATCAGGCTCTGGCCGATGTTGAGCCAGGCGAGCGACGTCTCGTTGCGGACGGCGGCGTGGGTGAAGCTCGCCACGGCCTCGTCGTAGCGTTTCGCCTCGCGCTCCTCGGCACCGAAATATTTGACCGTCTCGTAATTCAGCAGGCTGTCGACCGCACGGCCGATCGCCTTGTTGTCGACCTCGTTCATCTCGCGCTGCAGTTTGGTGCGCCAATCGGTCACCTTGCGCGTGAAGCCAATGTACAGCGCGACGAACACCAGCGTAGCGCCGACCAGGCCCGGCCCGAACTTCAGCCAGAAGATGACGCAGATCGCGACCAGCTCGATGAACGTCGGGGCGATGTTGAACAGAAGGAAATAGAGCATCATGTCGATGCTCTTGGTCCCGCGCTCGACGATCTTGGTAAGGCTCCCGGTCCGCCGCTCGAGGTGGAAGCGCAGGCTCAGATTATGGACATGGCGGAACACCCGCGCCGACAGCCGCCGGGCCGCATTCTGGCCGACCTTTTCGAACAGCGCGTTGCGAAGGTTGTCGGCCAGCACTCCGCCGAACCGCGCTCCGGCATAGGCCACGACCAGCATCAGCGCCGCGGTCCAGGCGGCGGCCTCGCCGCTCATCGCATCGACCACCGCCTTGTAGGCGAAGGGCATGGCCAGGGTGATCGCCTTGCCGAGCAACACGAGCAGCACCGCACCCACCACCCGCGCCCGCAGCTCGACGTCGTCCCTCGGCCATAGCATCGGCAGGAAACGCCACAGCACCGCGAAACCGCCCTTGGGCTTCTCAATCTCTTGGGCAGCCGTGCTCATTGGCGATGAGGTAGGGGGCAACCGCCCTGTCCGCAACGGATGCGACGAACCGTTTGGAACTAGGCGCTTTTCCCCGCCGTTGAGGACCCACGTCATTACGGAGAGTATCTGATGGGTCCGGGGTTCTACGTTATCGCCATCATGGGCTGCGCCGACGGAGCGGCTGACTGCACGCCGGTTGCGACCATCCCGGCCCGCTACGAGAGCCGCGACGCCTGCCAGGCGGCAACCGCGAGCGCGCTCCAGTCCAGCGAGGGTTTCGATTTTCCGACGCTGACGGCACAATGCCGTCCGGCCAAGGCCCCTTCCGCCGGACGGGCGCCGCGCCGCCTCCCGGCGGACGCGCGCCGAGGATAAGGACCATGGGCGACACCAAGACCGAACCGATGATCCACGAGGATGCGCTGCCCGGCTCCGAAGCGAAGCTGGAGCCCAAGCCCGAATGGGAACCGCGCTACCAGGGATCGAACCGTCTCAGGGACAAGGTGGCGATCGTCACCGGCGCCGACAGCGGCATCGGCCGCGCGGTGGCCGCCCTCTACGCCCGCGAGGGCGCGGACGTCGCGATTCTTTACCTGTGCGAGCATGAGGACGCCGAGAAGACCAAGGCGATCGTCGAGGGCGAAGGCCGCCGCGCCATCCTGGTCCCGGGCGACCTCGGCGATCCCAGGTTCGCCGCCGAAGCCGTGCAGAAGGTGGTCAATACCTTCGGCCGCCTCGACATATTGGTGAACAATGCCGGCGAGCAGCATGCCGACAAGGACATCCGCGACATCAGCGACGAGCAGCTCAAGCGCACCTTCCAGACCAACATCTTCGCCTTCTTCTACCTGGTCCAGGCCGCGCTGCCGCATCTCAACAAGGGGTCGTCGATCATCAACTGCACGTCGGTCACCAGCTTCAAGGGCAGCAGGGACCTGCTCGACTATTCGGCGACCAAGGGCGCCATCACCGCCTTCACGCGCTCGCTGTCGGGCAGCCTCGTCAAGCAGGGGATCCGGGTCAATGGAGTCGCTCCGGGGCCGATCTGGACCCCGCTGAACCCGTACGGCGGGCAGAAGCCGGAGGATATCCCGGAGTTCGGCAAGAATGTGCCGATGGGCCGGCCCGGCCAGCCCAATGAGGTCGCGCCCAGCTTCCTGTTCCTCGCCTGCGAGGATTCGAGCTACATGACGGGCCAGGTGCTTCACCCCAATGGCGGGACGATTGTTGGAGGCTAGGGCGTCGGCGGCTGACCATAAACGGACCATCTTGTCGCGCCTGTCCGTTTCCGGACAGCGTCGGCGGCAAATCCGATCAGCTCCTTTGGTGAAAATTCCCAACAGGTCGCGGGAATTCCCGCCAATCGATAGCAGCCGCGCGAGACAGTCACTGAAAAATAAGGATAAATTCCAATTGGCACGCTCCCTGCAATGAGTGTGGCGAGCCCAATCGGGGGTTCGCCAAAAGGGAGTAACTGCAATGACCTTCTCGTTCCTCGACACCCGCCAGCTGGCCGTCAGCCTTGCCGGCGCGTTCATCACCTCGCTGCTGTTCGTTTCGGCCGCCACCTCGCTGCCGATCGCCTGAACCGCAACCGACACAAGGAAGAAGACCCTATGAACGGTCGCTTCGTCATCAACCACAGCCGCGCCAAGGTCATGGGCGTGTGCGCCGGCCTCGCCGACTGGCTCAACGTCGACGTTCTCGTCGTCCGCCTTGGAGTGATTGCCGCCACGCTTCTGACCGGCCCGGCTGCGGTGCTGATCTATATCCTGACCGGTTGGCTGGCGACCGACGATCGCTGAGCGCGATCTAGGCCAGCCACCCCCATCACTCGGAACTCGTGCTATGCTATCCGTCTCTGTCTTTCCGCCCGCGTTTGTGGCACCTTCAGATGTGCTGGACGTTAGGCCGCTTGAGGAGGTCGAACATGGAACGGCATGGCGAAGAGGTCCATCTCAACGAGACGGAAGCAACCGCCGGCGTGAAGCAGCAAGGCGTTCGCTATGTGCTCGGCTTCTCGCTGCTGCTGGTCGTGTTAGCGCTATCCGCTATCTGGATCCTCGGCTCGATTCTCTAACCCGCTGACCCCTTCCTCGCTGGACAGACTGCCGATCGGCCTGCATGCGCTAGCGCCATGCGGGCGGCGACGGATCTCAACTGGCTCGAGCGGCTGATCCGTTCCTTCTTGCTGCTCTGGTTCCGCCGCGGCGGCTGGACCGTCTTCGGCACGCTCCCGCCCGATCCCAAGTTCGTGATCATGGGCGCTTCGCATACCAGCAATTGGGACTTTCTGGTCTTCCTCGGCGCCGTCCAGGCTCTCGGCCGCAAGGTCCATTTCATCGGCAAGCACAGCCTGTTCCGCTGGCCGATGGGCGGCTTCATGCGCGCGCTGGGCGGAATCCCGGTGGATCGCGGCGCGCCGCAGGATCTGGTCAGCCAGGTGGTCGCGCAGTTCGACGCCCATGATGACTTCATCCTGGTCGTAGCCCCGGAAGGGACGCGGTCGCGCACCGCCCAGTGGAAGACCGGCTTCTACCAGATCGCGCTGAAGGCCGGCGTCCCGATCGTCGCGGCGGGGCCCGATTACCCGACCCGGCGCGGCGTGTTCGGCCCGGTCATCCGCCCGACCGGCGATTATGCGACGGACATGAAGCCCGCCTTCGCCTTCTTCCGCACGTTGACGCCCCGGCATCCCGAGCGAGCGGCTTTTCCCGACGGATCCTAGGACAGGCTCCTAGTCGAACAATTCCTCGAGGAAGCTCTTGCGCCGCTTGTGGGGCTTGCCGTGATAGCCATGGCCATAATGCTGCTGCGGGGGCGGCCCACCCCATGGCTGCCCCTGCTGTGGGGGCGGGGGAGGGGGCGCCTGCTGCTCGGCGGCGCCGCTGCGCTCGATGATCTTGTCCAGCTCGCCGCGATCCAGCCACACGCCGCGGCAGGTCGGGCAATAATCGATCTCGATCCCCTGTCGCTCGCTCATCACCAGCGTGGTCCCGTCGATCGGGCAGGCCATCGGTCCCTGGGCAGGCATAAACACTCCTCGACTTTCGAAATTGTCCCGCCAAGGTGGGGCGAACCATCGGCAAGGCAAGGGCTGGCATGAAATTCATTTCGATATTGGCGACGCTTCTTCTTACCGGTTGTGCGACCTCCACCACGCCCGCCGCCTCGCCCGCCGATACCTTCATGTCCCGGCTGCAGCCGCTGTGCGGCAAGGCCTATGAGGGCCGGGTCGTCACCGATGACCCCGCCGACGCCGCCTTCGCCGGCAAGCGCCTGGTGATGCATGTCCGCCAGTGCAGCCCCGGCGAGGTCCGCATTCCCTTCCATGTCGGCGATGACCGCTCGCGCACCTGGATCATCACCCGAACCGCGGCCGGTCTCAGGCTCAAGCATGATCATCGCCATGAGGACGGCAGCAGCGATGTTCTGACCATGTATGGCGGCGACAGCCGCGGGGCAGGAACTTCGGTCCGGCAGGAGTTCCCGGCCGACGCGGAGTCGGTTGCGCTGTTCACCGCCCAGGGGCGAAGCATTTCCAATACCAATGTCTGGGCGGTCGAAGTAGGCGACAGCGTCTTCGCCTATGAGCTGCGCCGTCCGCCGATCCCCGGCGGGCGCTACTTCCGTGTCGAGTTCGACCTGACCAGCCCGGCCGCCGCGCCCCCGCCGCCATGGGGCGGCTAGCCCCGCGAGCCTTGCCGGGCTAGCATGATGCAGGTCCGCTCTCTTCCTCGGAGTCGATCCATGCACCGCCTGATTTCCGCGTTCGTCCTTCTTGCCCTGTCCCAGCCGCTCGGAGCGGCTCTTCCGGTCGGATCCCAGGCGCCCGACTTTCGCACGACCGGCGCCTTGGCCGGCAAGCCGTTCAACCTGCACCTCAGGGACCAGCTGCGCCACGGCCCGCTGGTGCTCTATTTCTACCCCAAGGCCTTCACCCAGGGCTGCACGCTGGAGGCCAAGGCCTTCGCCGACGCCATGCCGGCGTTTCGCAAGGCGGGTGCGCGCGTGGTCGGAATGAGCGCCGACGACCTCGATACGCTGAAGCGCTTCTCGACCGAGGCGTGCCGAAGCCAGTTCCCGGTTGCCACCGCCTCGCCGGCGACCATCGAGGCCTATGATGTGGTGCTCAAATCAAAGCCGGAGCTGACCGACCGAACCAGCTATGTCATCGCGCAGGACGGCCGCATCGTCATGGTCCACTCGGACCTCAACTGGAAGGACCATGTCGCCAAGACATTGGCGGCGGTGAAATCGCTCAAGCGGTAGCGCCGCGAATCGAATTAACCAGAACGGCGAATCGGCCTCGGCGCACCGGCTGGTCTGGGCGGCCCGCCAAGATACGTTAACTGCGCAAATCGGCCCTTTTTGGGACAAACCCTTATCCAAAGCTAGGGGTTTAAGTTGCTGCAATTGCTTGACAACCGGCTAATTTCGGCGACTTGTCGTTAACCTCTTCCGTTAATGGCTGAATGGAGTCACCTTTAGGACTCATCAATTCGGGAAGGGGTGTCCCGTGGCAGTGCGATGGATCGGAGCGGTGATCGCGGGCGCCTGTACGATGGCCGCGGCGCCAGCAGCGGCGGACAGTGGCGATGCTGCGGCCAATCCCTCGAAACCTGACTCCTATCGTCCGCTGATCCTCGACCGCTCGGCCAAGGCCGCCCCAAAAGGCGGTCATCCGTTGATCCTGAAACGGCCGGCCAGTCCCGACGTGTTCGGAACGGTCGCGCTCAATGCGGGCGTCACGCTGTACGACGCGCGCTTCCGGCGCGTCTCGGCGACCGACGCTCGCGATCCGTTGGTGCTTCGCATTGCCGCGGCCGCCTCGGGCCTCGATCCGATCGCCAAGCTCCGGCTGATCCAAGGGGAGGTCAACAAGCGGGTCCGCTGGTCTCACGACCTCGACAATATGGGCGTTGCCGATTTCTGGGCGAATGCCGGCGAGACTCTTCGGCGCGGCAATGGCGACAGTGAGGACATCGCGATCGTCAAGATGCAGGCGCTCAAGGCCGCGGGCTTCGATCCCAAGGATCTCTACATCAGCGTCGGCCGCCACAATGTGCGCGGCGCCCATGTTCTCCTCCTGGCCCGCACTGCCGGCGGCTTCTTCGTGCTCGACGATCAGATGCAGGACCTGATGACGCCGACACAGCACGGCCGGTTCACGCCGATCATGACCCTTGGCCAGGGCATCAGCTGGCTCCACGGCCGCCGCGTCGGCACCCCGCGCGTCGCCAGCGCCGGCGGCGGTTCAGCAAGAGCCAAGGCCAAATAGGGTCCGACCCCTTCAATCTTGAGCGCTTCGTCGCCGCTCAGTCCGGCGGCGTCTTCGATCAGGCGCTGGCCGAGCTTCATGCCGGCCGCAAGCGCAGTCATTGGATGTGGTTCATTTTCCCTCAAGCCCGCGACCTCGGCCGCAGCCCGACCGCCAAATTTTACGGATTGAGTGGCGTCGAGGAAGCACGTGCCTATGCCGATCATCCGCTGCTCGGCGACCGGCTCCTTCAATGTTGCCGGGCGATCCTGCCCCACCTGCGAACCGAGCCCGCGGAAGCGATCCTGGGCGCAATTGACGCGCTCAAGCTTCGCTCATCGATGGAAATCTTCAGCGATGCGGTGCCCGACGAGCTGTTGTTCCCGGAGGTTGCGGCGGCAATCTGCTAATGGATGTCGGCTAGCTCACCTCGCTCCAGGATTCCTCCGCGCCACCAGCTTGATCTCGACCAGGCCATTATCGGGCACCAGCCGGTCGATGTCGATCGCCGTCCACGCTGGGAAGGGCTGGCGGATGTAGCGGTGCTTGACCTTCACGAATGAATCGAGCTGCGCCGGGAGATCGGTGTGGAAAGTGGTCAGCTCGACCACCCCGTCGAAGCCGGAACCGGACCGTTCGAGCACGTCGCCCAACATCCTCCAGGCGCGATCATAGGCCGCTTCCTGGTCCGCCATCATCTCGCCTTTGCGCAGCCCGGCGACGACGCCCGACAGCCATACACGGTCGCCGTCGATCACCGCCTCGGCAAATCCCCACTCGGTGAAGATTTTCCGATGCTCCGGCGCTGCCGGGATCACGACATTTTCCGGCCGGCGCGCATAGGGAGGCTCGGCGGGTGGAATGGCGGTGCCTTGCGCGGCGGCGGCGGCAAAAATGGTCAGGCTCAGCATGCGAAGCTCCGAAATGGTCGGCCGCGTGCCCTGTTGGACTAATACACGCCGTGCGAGCGGGCTTCGACGAAGGCGGGCCGCGGCTCGACCAAGGGAGGGCGGCCGGTTAGACTGGCGGCCATGGCCCGCGACTGTCGCAGCTTCGCCGAATTCTGGCCCTTCTACCTGCGCGAGCATAGCAAGCCCGCCACCAGGGCGCTGCATTATGTCGGGACCAGCCTGGTGGTGGCGATCGGGCTGTTCGCGATCCTGACCGGCCGCTGGGCCTGGCTGCTGGCAATTCCATTGGCCGGCTACGGCTTCGCCTGGATCGCCCATTTCCGGGTCGAGCGGAACCGTCCCGCCACCTTCACCTACCCGCTCTGGTCGCTCGCCGCCGATTTCAGGATGTGGGCGTTGTGGGCCATGGGCAAGCTGGGTCCGGAGCTGGAACGTGCCGGCGTTCGCGACGCCTGAACCTATTCGTTGAGGCTGCTCCGCTCGCGCTTGGGGAGGTCCGGATGCAGCGGCTCCCACCCGATCCTCTGCTTGACCCAAATTTCGACATCGGGCGGGAAGCGGCCGGGATCGTCGAGCGTGCCGGTGGTGATGTCCATCTGGTCCGGCCGCTCCGACCGGCGGTAGCCGACGGTGCTCCCGCATGCCTCGCAGAACAGCCAGTGGATTCCGGGCGAGCTGCAAAAATCCGCCGGCTCGCCCGACAGCCATTGGAAGTCGTCCCTGTCGAACACCGCCCAGGCGACATTGGTGCCGCCGCTCGCCCGGCGGCAATCGGCGCAGTGGCATAGCGTCGCGGCGACAGGCTCGCCGGCAACGCGATAGCGAATCCTGCCGCACAGGCAGCCACCTTCGGCCGGCGCCGCGCTCATGCTTCCTCCGCACAGGAAAGTTTCATGGCCTTTGCATAGGCCTGCGCCGCGCGATTGGAACCGGCTTTTCGGCCGTGCCCGACAAGACCCGCTTGTTCCGTCCGTCGGGTTAACCTTTTCTAAGACTCACCGGCGCAAGCTCGGCCAAAGACTCGCAAGGGAGCGGAAGCGACATGGGTGCGCCCGAATCAGGCATGCAAGCGGTCGAACAGCCGTCGGCGGAAGCGCTGCTGACCACGCTGCGCACCATCAAGCCGACGGAGCGGGCGCGCCATGTCGAGGTGCTCGACTATTGGCTGTCGATCCGCGGCGGCAAGGAATTCCCCGCACTGCACGATCTCGATCCGCTGCAGATTTCCGAGGCAGGGCCCTCCTCGATCCTGCTGGAACTGATCGGCGGAGGCCAGGACGCCCAGATCCGCCACCTCGGCGACTCGCTCCAGGGCGACTCGGCGGTCGACCGGATCATCGACGCTCCCAACCCCTCGCTCCTCGCCTGCATCGCCAAGAAGCTGCCGATCGTCGCCATCTCCCGCGATTTTCTCGCGTTCGAGGACAGCTTCGACCGTCCCGGCGGCTGGACCCGGCTGTGGGTCACCCTCCTGCCGCTCAGCAGCTGCGGCTCCTGGGTCGATTATGTCTATGCGCTGGTCAGCGTCGAGACGGGCGGCGGCAAGGCTGCCAGGCCGATCGCCGACATCCCGGCGGCCGTAGAAGCCGTGGCTGACGAGCAGGCGGTGCCCGAAGAAGCACCGGCCGAGGAGGCCGAGCCGGCTGCCAATGTGGTTCCTTTCGAGGCGCCCGCGGCGGAAGAGGTGGCGGAGGAAGCCGAGCCCCTCGAGGCGGTCGCGGAACCCGAGCCGGAAGCCGTCGCCGTCATCGAACCCGAGGCCATTGAAGAACCCGAACCTCAGCCGGAATCCGAGCCGGAGCCGGTGCCGGTTGTCACTGAGTCCGAGACCATCGACCAGCTTGAAACCGAGCCCGAACCTGAGCCCGTCGAGGCGATCCTTGAGCTGGAGCCGGAGGCCGAGGCCGAGCTTGAGCCGGTCGAAGAGTCCGCTGCATCCGGCGGACCGGGCTTCTCCAAGCTGCTTGAAGGCATCGCCAACCTCGCCGGATTCTACGGCCAGGGCGTCAAGGTGGAGGATCCGGTGATCCACGCCGAGCTCCCGCCCGCTGAACCGGTTGCGGCCGAAAGCGAACCCGCGCCCGAACCGACCGCGGAAATCGAGCCCGAACCAGCGCCCGAGCCCGAGCTCGAGCCACAACCCGACCCCGCCCCAGTCATGGAGGGAAGCTTGCAGAACATTCTCGCCGAAGTCCGCGCCAAGGCCGACGAGGCCAATCAGGCGCGCATCCGCGCCGTCGCCGCGCTCAACGAGGGCCTCAGCGCCGCCTATGATTTCGCGCTCGACGCCGAATCCAGTCCCGAGGAATATCTGCGGCTGGTCGAGGCGCAGGGCCTCAAGATCCAGCTTCGAGCGCCGATGGCGCCGGTCGCCCGGCTTGCGTTCGAGGGCGCCTGCGAGCCCGACACCATCGCCCAGATGGAGAAGGTCCTCGCCTGGGCGCTCAAGGAAGAGCTTCCGCGTGGCGCGCTGCTGGAGCGGATCGACCAGGCCGGCGGGATCGCTGGGCTCGCCCAGCAAGTCACCAAGGGCTGAGCTAAGCGGCTATTCGCCCTTCGGCGGCGCGGCCTTGCCCTGGCCGCGGCGGAGCCCCTCGACCACCGCATGCTCGGCGCACTGGCGCGAGATGTCGGCCAGGATGGCGATATCGTCTTCGCCCGCCTGCCGAGCCAGCCATTGGGTCCGGCTGGCGATGCTCCTCAGGTCTCGGATTGCCTTGTCCGGCAATTGCTGCTGGCTCGCCAGGAGCCGATCGAACACCGGCTCGGATAGCGCGGTCTCGAACTCCAGGCCGATAAATTCCTCGCAATGCCACACCACCCGGGCGCGCTGGCTCTGAAGGCCGTCGATGGCCAGGAACACGAAGCTGCCGTCGGCGACGACGGTCGAGCATTCGATCCGGCAGCCGTGGGTCGACATGTCGAGCACCCGGGCCCGCGCCTTGCGGTTGCCGTCGCGCATGGTGGCATCGAGGTGCAGCGCGATCCGCGCCGCGCGCCGGCGCTCCACCTTGCCCTGATCCGGAACTGCCTTCAGCTCTGCCATGGCAAAATCTCCCGGGCGGGAGTTTGCGCCCACAAGGGTAAACAGAGTGTTGCGCTGCTCCAACACGCCCGACCGTTGCGGCTGGCCCGATTTGGTGACACATTGGTTACGGGTTTCCATCGATTGCTCGAAAGGAGCCCGACTTGGGGAGGGATGCGTTGCAGCCCGTTCGGCTTGTGTTGTTGCTGATCGATGGCCCGCGCGAAGGCGAGAACGACTTTCTGGAGTTCCCGTCGGTCGAGGATGCCGTCGCCTATGGCCGCGAGATCTGCGGTTCCGCGCGCTTCCAGCTGGATTCGATCGAGGATGAGCGAGGCAGGACGCTGGTCGGCTGCGACTATCTCAACGACCTTTGCGAGATGCCCGCTTCGGCGCCCGTCCGCAGATACGGCTGAGCGTCACCGGGCGCAGCATCGCGCCCCGAGTCCTTGACTGTATCATCGAAATAATACAGCAATGCGGCGAGGGAGACGGTCATGACGAACATCCTCGCCGCCCTGGCCATCGCCGCGCTTGCCGTGCCCTCCGCGGCTGGGGTTCCGGCCGAGCCCGCCGCAACGGTCGCCGGCAACGTGGTCACCTATCCACAGGAGCGGCTCGCCGTCCGGCTGCCCCGATCGGCGACGCACCTCGGGTCGGAGCGATTCACCCTTTATGGCGTTGCCGACGCGGAAGTGCATGTCTTCGTCGAGGCCGATGCCGACAAGAGGATGCGGCGGCTGTGGTGGGTCCAGTTCGAATCCTACCTGCCGAGCAAGCCGGAACTCAGCTACAATTATGCCGACGGCAACCGCCCGGTCGCGCTGGGCGGGGTCACCACCTGGCTTCGCTCCAACCCGGTCAGCACCACCGGCCCGACGCGCGCCGGGTCGGACCGCGAGCATGTGTTCGGGATCCTCAGGCGCGCCGGAATCGCCATCCCGGCCGAGGCGATGAACGTCCGCATGGTGCAGCTGCTCGACGATCCCGCCGGCACCGGCAAGGGCGCCCGGCGCGAGCTGATGGTGATCTACAGCGAGGATCTGGCGCTCAGCGGCAAGACGCTCGCCGAGCTCACCGCCGACGGGAAGCCCAACGCCGCCTGGGCCCCGATCGAGCAGGGGTTGATCCGGCGGGCGACGGGAAGCGTATCGATCGAGCGCAACTGAGGGCATCTGCCGATCCTGCCGTCGGAAACGGCTTCAAGGGCAGCGACGCCAGCGTCACCAAATTGCGGTTGGGCTCGCGCCGCTGCGCCAGGCCCTGGAACCGAGTGGAGGGCGGGCCGAAGCCCGCCCTTGTTGGTTCAGCCGCGCACCTGGATGCGGACTACCGGCCGCTGCCAGCTGCGATGGATCGGCGCATAGCGCAACCTCACGCTGTGGATGTCGCGGCGGTTGCCACGAAGGTCGACGGCGCGGGTGCAGGTCCCGGCGCGCAGCACCGCGCGGGTGTCGACATCCTGGCGACCGCCGTTGGCGAAACGGATATCGAAGTCGCGCAGGTTGAGTGGCCGGTTCATCGCGCACAGGCGGACCGCGCGCTGGCGCGTGTAGCCCGGCGCATAAACGCGGTCGTTGTCGCGTCCGTCAACCGTCGTGAAGCCGATGGTGCGCCAACCGCGCTCGTTCCAGCGCCACTGCTGGGCGTCGGCTGGAAGGCTGGCGGCGAAGGTCGCCGCGGCTCCGGTCGCGGCAATAATCATCAGGCGTTTCATGGTACTGGCCTTTCTACTCGTTGTAGCGGATCAACGGGCGAAAGCGGCCGGCGTAGCTCCACTGGCCAGTCCAAAGGGTTCAACTCGTCCTTAGTGAATTGGGGATGAATTTCCCGTTTCGCCGGGCAAAAGCTGGTCCGCCGGATTCAGCCCCGGGGCCGCCGGTCCGGGCCTCCGAACGGGCGAGTTTCAGCGGGGCTTCCGAACGGCTATGATGACCCCATGGCGCCTTCGCGCCCAGCAGGAGAGCAGCCATGGCCAAAGGCCAAGTCAGGAAGAACAAGGAAGCGCGCAAGCCCAAGAAGGAAAAGTTGAAGACGATCGCCGCCAACCCGTCGCAGAAGGGCACGGTGCGCGGACTGGAGAATTTGAAGAACGACTAGTCAGCCGTCGACCGCCAAGGCTCAGGTGACCGTTTGCGAAGCAAACGGGAGGCAGCACCTATCCTGTAATCCCCGAGATTTGTGCACTGTCACCGCAATCTGACCTTCATCCGAAGCTTTGGGCAACAAGGAAGATCAGGAGGCCACAGCCGACCAGGGCGGCAAGCTGCTTGGCCCAGAAACAAAAATGTTCGAGCCGGTACGTGCTCCATTCGACGTTGTAGGCATTAGGGACGTCGGTTCGGTCCAACGCCCGCTCGGTCGTGAAATATCCGAGTACATAGTGGAGGTAGTCGAAAAATACGGCCAGCACGCCGGCTAAGGCCATTAAGCGGACCAAGCTCGGCGAATTCGCCCGCATCTCGACGAAAAAATCTCCTGAATCGCTGATGATGGCGTAGGAGGTCGCAAGCAGCCCAAACCCGATCAGCCGGGTGGTCTCGCTGATACGCCTGGTAACATCCCGTCGCCGCTCCAGGATTGCGGGACGCTTGTTGTCTGTCTTTGCTTTTGCAGAAGTTCCAGGCTTCACGAACGTTGCTGCCGCCTAATCTCGCGGCGAAGCCGGCTGTTCTGGCGGTGGTTTGTCGGTGTTGCCGCCGCCGGGCTGCCGGTATTCCGCAACAGGCTCCGCGGGTGATCGTTCATCAGTCCCAATCGGCCGTGCTTGGCGGTCCGTGGAGCCTTTTGCCGTTGTCATGATCCACCCTTTCACGTGGGTAGCGGACTTTGGAGTCGCA
>DASTCB010000140.1:0-4476 GCA_035711585.1 Sphingomicrobium sp. | reverse complement strand
CGGACGCGCTGGCGGAGATCTTCTCCGATGCCTTGCTGAGCGACCTTGGCGTTCCGCGCTACGAGCTGGCCGAACTGGCCAACAATGCACCGTCGATCGCCGATGCCATCGCCCGGCTCTACACGGCGCTCAAGGAGGCGGCGCGAAATCCGGAGATCGCGAGCGCCGGCGACGCGCGCGCGCTGGTCACGCCCGAGAATTGGGTGCGCGACTATATCCAGCAGCACCGCAATCATTATCCGGCGCTGGAGGAGGCAGCGGAAACGCTCGGCGGGGCGCTGAGCGACCCGCTGTCGATGTCCGAACCGATGCGGCGCCGGCTGAAGGACGCCTGGGGAATCAGCGCCCGCGTGGTGCCGCAGTCCGAGCTCGGCAATGTCAGCCAGTTGTTCGACGCCGACCGCCGGCTGTTCCTCATCTCCGCGCAGCTTCGTCCCGAGAACCGGACGTTCGCCCTGGCCTATCAGCTGGCGCTGGTCGAATTCGCGCCGCTGCTCGACAAGATGGTGGCCGAGGCCGCGCCGCCCGACCAGGGCGTCGCCCAGCTGCTCCACATGAGCCTCGCCAACTATGCGGCGGGCGCGATCATGATGCCCTATGGCCGCTTCCTCGCCAGCGCCGAGCAGTATCGCTACTCGATCGACCGGTTGACCGGCGAATATGGCGCCAATGTCGAGCAGGTTGCCCACCGGTTGACCACGCTGGGCCGCCCGGGCGCTCGCGGCGTGCCCTTCTTCATGCTGCGGGTCGATCCGGCGGGGAATATTTCCAAGCGCTATGCCGGCGAGAATTTCCCTTTCTCGCGCTTCGGCGGGACCTGCCCGAGATGGAATTTGCACGCCGCCTTCCAGTCGGCCGGGCAGGCGGTCACCCAGCTGATCGAGACGCCCGACGGCCAGCGCTTCTTCACCGTGTCACGGACCATCGACCGGCCAATCAAGACCGAGCTGGGCGGAAGCCTGCTGGCGATCGGGCTGGGCTGCGACATCCGCCACGCCCACAAGCTGAGCTGCGCCGAGGTCTATGACCTGGAAAAAGCGCCGGTCACCCCGGTCGGCCCGGCCTGCGCCATCTGCCCGCGCATCGACTGCGCCTATCGCGCCACGCCTCCCGCCGGGCGGATGCTGGCGGTCGATCGGACCAGGAAGACGATTTCACCCTTCCCGTTCGTTGCAGGCTAGCGCTCAGGGAGCGACCGGTTCTCTCTCGAGCGCCGCGCGGTTCCAATTTGCAAGGTCGGCCGCCGCCTCATAACTCGACTGGAGGAAGGCCATCAGCTCGGTTTCGGGAATCGCCGAGCGCCGAACCTCTTCATAGGGAAGGACGAATTCGCCCAGCTTGTCATCGAACCGCGCCGCTGCCGGCGATACGGCCGCCGTGCGGAAGCCGTCGGGCTCGGGATAGGCATAGCTGTAGAAGATCGGTGGGGTTGCGGTGACTCCGCCCCGCCAGAAGCCCGCGCTCGACACTTCATGGCTATAGGCTTCGCGCGTGATCCGGTCGGGAAGGCCCGGGATTCCGCCGGGATGCCGGGGCGCCGGGCGTCCTGAAAAGCGCGTAACCGCCAGGTCGAAGCTTCCCCAGAAGTAATGGACCGGGCTGGCCTTGCCGAGGAATCCGGCACGAAACCGCTCGAAGATCGGCACGATCCGATCAAGCGCGGCGTGAAGCCGCTCGGCTGAATCGGGCCGATACTCCCGCGGGGCAACGTCGTCCGCGAAGGGCGCTGCGTCCGCGACTTCATTGGGCTTGCCATGGAAGTTGGACGGCAGCCCGTGCGAATCGAGCATGGTAAGGAGGTTGCGGTGCAGGGCCGCGACGCTGCCCAGGTCGAGGGGCAGGATGTCGCGCTCGCCATCGCCGATGCGGAGGACGATGGCGTGCCGGCACAGATCGAGGGTCAGTGAGAAACTGCCGCCGGGGGAGGCGATCGGCTCGATCGCAAGACCCTCTGCGACGGGATGAAGGGTCGCGTGCCAGCCGTGATTGGCCCAGGGCGCATGGGCAATGCGCAGCTTGCCCAGCATCTGGCTGGCGAGGTGCAGCAGCGCATAGGTCGGTGAATCCCGCTCGACGTCGAAGGCCGGCCAATCGCTTGCCATGAGCACCTCCTTGCGCTCGCCCCCCAATCCCTGCTTAAGCCGCCGTTCGTTCGAACCCAAGGAATCTTCGCTTGTCCGTCCATCCGCTCCAGGCCCGTTTCAGCGAACAGATCGCCGGCGCCACCGATTTGGCTGCCCTGGACGCGGTGCGGGTCGCCGCGCTCGGCAAGTCGGGCGAGATCACCGAGCTGCTGAAGTCGCTCGGCAAGATGGATGCCGATACGCGCACGGCCGAAGCCCCCAAGATCCATGCGCTGCGCGAGGCGGTGACCGACGCGATCGCGGCGAAGAAGGAAGCGCTGGAGAATGAGGAGCTGAGCCGGCGGCTGGCGACCGAGCGGCTCGACCTGTCGCTGCCGTCACCCGAAGCGCCGCGCGGTTCCATCCACCCGGTCAGCCAGGTGATGGACGAGCTGACCGAGATTTTCGCCGACTTGGGCTTCTCGGTCGCCGAAGGGCCGGAAATTGAATCGCAATGGTATAATTTCACCGCGCTCAACATGCCGGAGAACCACCCGGCGCGAGCGATGCAGGACACCTTCTACCTGGAGCGGCGGGAAGGCGAGGAAGAGGCGAAGGTGCTTCGCACCCACACCTCCCCGGTGCAGATCCGGTCGATGCAGGAACGGGGGGCTCCGCTCTACGTGATCGCGCCCGGCCGGGTGTACCGCAGCGACAGCGACGCGACCCATACCCCGATGTTCCACCAGATCGAGGGGCTGGTGATCGACCGCGACATCACGCTCGGCCACCTCAAATGGACGCTGGAGACCTTTTTGAAGGCCTTCTTCGAGCGCGACGATGTCCATATCCGGATGCGCCCGTCCTACTTCCCGTTCACCGAGCCTTCGGCCGAGGTCGACGTCGGCTGGTCGATGGACAAGGGCCGCCGCGTGGTCGGCGGGTCCGAAGGCTGGATGGAGGTGCTCGGAAGCGGCATGGTCCATCCGCGGGTGATCGCCAACTGCGGGCTCGACCCCGACGAATGGCAGGGGTTCGCCTTCGGAACCGGCGTCGACCGCCTCGCCATGCTCAAATATGGGATGGATGACTTGCGCGCCTTCTTCGACGGCGATTTGCGCTGGATGAAGCATTACGGCTTCAAGTTCCTCGACGTGCCCACCCTTTCGGGCGGAGTGGGCGCATGAAATTCTCGTTGAGCTGGCTCAAGGACCATCTGGAAACCGACGCCGATGCGGCGACGGTCGCCGAGACGCTGACGCGCATCGGCCTGGAGGTCGAAGGAGTCCAGAACCCGGCCGAGGCACTGAAGCCGTTCAAGGTGGCTCGCGTGCTGACCGCCGAGCGCCATCCCCAAGCCGACAAGCTGCAGGTGCTGACCGTCGACACCGGCTGCGGCGAGGCGCTGCAGGTGGTCTGCGGCGCGCCGAACGCCCGCGCCGGGCTGGTCGGCGTGTTCGGCGGGCCGGGCACCTTTGTCCCGGGCAGCGACTTCACGCTGAAGAAGGCGGCGATCCGCGGCGTCGAGAGCAACGGCATGATGTGCTCGGCGCGCGAGCTGCAGTTGGGCGAGGACCATGACGGGATCATCGAGCTGCCCGCCAACGCCCCCGTCGGCGCCAGCTTCGCCGACTATGCCGGGCTCGACGATTCCGTATTCGACGTCGCCATCACCCCCAACCGGCAGGATTGCATGGGCGTGCGCGGCATCGCCCGCGACCTCGCGGCCGCGGGGCTCGGGACGCTGAAACCGCTCGATGTGCCCGAGATCGAGGGAAGCTTCGACAACCCGGTCGAGATCCGCATCGAGGATCCCGAGGGCTGCCCCGCCTTTTACGGTCGCACCGTGCGCGGGCTGACCAACACCGCCTCGCCCGAATGGATGCAGCGGCGCCTCAAGGCCGCCGGCCAGCGGCCGATCTCGGCGCTGGTCGACATCACCAATTATGTGATGCTCGACCTCGGCCGTCCGGCGCACGCCTATGACCTCAAGGAACTGAAGGGTGCGGTCAGCGCTCGCCGCGCGCGCGACGGCGAAAAGGTGCTGGCGCTCAACGAAAAGGAATACACGCTCGATTCCACCATGACCGTGATCGCCGATCAGGCGCAGGTCCACGACATCGGCGGCATCATGGGCGGCGAACATAGCGGCGTCAGCGAGACGACGACCGAAACGCTGCTCGAGATCGCCTATTTCACGCCCGCCAATATCGCTCGCACAGGGCAGAAGCTTCAGCTGACCAGCGACGCGCGCAGCCGGTTCGAGCGCGGAGTCGACCCGGCCTTCCTCGACGACGGGCTGGCGGTTCTCACCGGGCTCATCCTCGACATTTGCGGCGGCGAGGCGAGCCGGGTGACCCGCGCGGGAACGCCGCCGGTCGAGGCCAAGCGGGTGGCATTCGACCCGGCGCTG
>DASTCB010000139.1:0-6656 GCA_035711585.1 Sphingomicrobium sp. | reverse complement strand
GTCTTCATCTTGACCCCAAGCATCAGGCCAAGGCCGCGAACGCTCTCGAACAGCTGGTCATGGTTGGGGATCATCTGCTCCAGCGCGGAGCGCAGCCTTTCGCCCATGGTCCGCACATGGGTGAGAAACTCGTCGTTGGCGATGACGTCGAACACCGCCTGGCCGGCGGCCATGGCGAACGGGTTGCCGCCATAGGTCGAGCCGTGGGTGCCGATCACCATCCCGGCCGCCGCCTTCTCGGTCGCCAGGCAGGCGCCGAGCGGGAATCCGCCGCCGATCCCCTTGGCCGTCGCCATGATGTCGGGGGTGATGCCGTAATATTCATGGGCGTAGAGGTAGCCGGTGCGCGCAACGCCGCACTGGACCTCGTCCAGCACCAGCATCAGGTCCATTTCGTCGCAGGCCTTCCGCAGGCCGTGCATGAACTGACGCGAAGCCGGGCGGATGCCGCCCTCGCCCTGGATCGGTTCGACCAGGAAGCCCGCGGTGCTGCCATCGATCGCGTTGAGGGCCGCCTCGAGATTGTCGAATTCGACCACTTTGAAGCCTTCCAGCAAGGGGGCAAAGCCGTCGCGCAGCTTGTCCTGGTTGGTCGCGCTGATGGTCGCCATCGTCCGGCCGTGGAAGGCATTGGAAAAGGTGATCAGCGTGTGCTTCTCGGGCTGACCCTTGGCGTGGAAATAGCGGCGCGCGGTCTTGATCGAGCATTCGACCGCCTCCGCGCCCGAATTGGTGAAGAAGACCGTGTCGGCAAAGGTCAGGTCGACCAGCCGCTGGGCGAAGGCCTCGCCCTGGGGCGATCCGTAAAGATTGGAGACGTGGATCAGCGTCGCCGCCTGGTCCTGGATCGCCTTGGTCAGGTGCGGATGACCATGCCCCAGCAGATTGACCGCGATGCCGCTGGCGAAATCGAGATATTTCTCGCCCTGCTCGCCATAGAGATAGACCCCCTCGCCCCTCACCGGCCGCACGGGCGAACGCGGGTAAACGGGCATCAGCGGCGTAATGGCCATGGGGGCTCCTTCGGGCGATGTGAAATGACAAAGGCGGTTCATGCCGAACCGCCTAGGCGAGCCTATAACTATCGAGCCAATTAAACGAAAGGGGCGAGCCATAAGGCCCGCCCCTCCATTACGCCCACTTACGCTTTACTGGAGCCGAAGGCTCGGGTTCGGGCGGTCAGTAGCGGCGCCAGCGGTTGCCGTCGCGCGCCTCGCGGTGCATTCGCATCTCGATCCGGTAGATCCGGCGCTGGATGTCCTGCGCCTCCCGACCGCTGAGGCCATTGCGCGCCGCGTAACGAAGCCGGCGCTCGATCTGGTTGGCGTCGTTGCGCAGGCTGCGCGCCTCGCGCTCGCTCAAAATGTCGCGGCTGTCGAGGTAACGGATCTGGCGCTCAACCGCGTTGATCCGCGCATCGAGGCTGCGGACGTGGCCATAGCTGTTGCCATAGCCGTAGCCATAGCCCTGGGGCGGATAATATTGGGCCGCGGCCGGCGCCGCTGCGATCATGGGAGTAGCGGCGAGCGCCGCGGCAATGACGAACTTACGCATCTGGCTCTCTCCTTGAGCACGGGTTGATGCGTAAGTTGTGCGCCTCCAGCCTTGATTGATGGCTGAACGCGTCCGTTATCCGCCGTTCACCGACCTTAACGATTCAAGTGGCTGGAAAGATTGGCTGTTGTCCCAGGTTCAGGTTCCATGACGACCAGGTAGTTGGCGAAAAGCCGGAATGTGATCGCTTCTGACAAGCCGAATCGGGCTCGAATCTTTTACTTTGCCTCGCCGGGAATGCCCCGCCGCGGAAACACAAAGTCAAGACCTTGCGGGAACCAAAATCCGCACTATCTCTTTGAAATGCTTACATTTCTTCGGATTGCTGCAGTCGCGGCAGCGCTCTCCCTTGTGCCTACGGCCAGCCTCGGTTTTTCGACCGTTCCGGCTGAGGCTACCGCTCGACCGGCTGTTCAGCGCCAGGCGCTGAAGGCGGCGCCCGCCGCCGATTTTTTCGGCCTGGATCACGGCCACCAGCATGATTCCGGCCTCGCTCCGGGGCAGACCGCCCAGGATTTCCAGGCCTGGCTGAGCGTCTCCCCCGCGAACCGGGACGGCGTCGTGGCCTTCCGCGACTATCTGGCGGCGCAGGGCGTGGCTTCGGTGGTGCCGATGTGGCAGCTGACCCGAACCTCCTCCTCCTGGCGCCAGTGCGGCGCGGAGCCGTTCGAGGTGCCGCCGGCCGACAAGTGGGATCGGATCGTCAAGACTCTCAAGTTCGTGCGCGATGACGTCATCCCGGCCGTCGGCGCGGTCGAGACGCTTTCCGCCTATCGCAATGAAAAGCTCAACGCCTGTTCGGACGGGGCGCCCAAAAGCGCGCATCGCGAGTTCTTCGCCCTCGACCTGACGCCCGTAAACGCGGCGCTCGACCGTGCCGACATGATCCGTTCGGTCTGTGTCGCCCATGCTCGCGACGGCCGCGCTTACGACGCAGGGCTCGGCTTCTACACCGGTCGGCGTTTCCATGTTGATAGCTCGGGCTTCCGCAAATGGGGCCCGAACGGCAAGGGCGCGACCAGCCCCTGTGTGGATTACGCCTAGTTTTTGATTTTCCACCCGCTTCGAAGCAACGCGTAACAGAGGATGAAAAGGATGATGTTCAACAGCAGTAGGCCGATCCCGCCGACCCAGATCGGCGAATCCGCTTCGCTCAGGAATCCGTGGCGGAAGCCGGAAATCACATAGAAGAACGGATTGGCGTGGCTGACCGCTCGGAAGGCCGGCGACAGCTGCTCGATCGAATAAAAGGTGCCGCTGAGCAGCGCCAGCGGAGTCACGAAGAAATTGGTGACCGCCGCGGCATGATCGAACTTCTCGGCCCAGATCGAGGTCAGCAGGCCGAGGAAGCCGAGCATCAGCGCACCCATCAGGCCGAACCACAGCACCGACAGCGGATGGACGATCCCGACATGCACGCCGGGCCACAGCAGCATCGCCAGCCACACCGCGAAACCGACCAGGAAGGCGCGGGTCACCGCGGCGCCGATCAGTCCGGCAATCAGTTCCCCGGTCGACAGCGGCGGCATCAGATAATCGACGATCGTTCCCTGGATCTTGCCGACCAGCAGCGAAAAGCTCGAATTGGCGAAACTGTTGGTGATCATCGCCATGACGATCAGGCCGGGGGCAAGGAAATCGGCGAACGGGACGCCGAGCACCGTCTTTCCCTCGCGGCCCAGCGCGACGGTGAAGATGATGAGGTAGAGCATGGTGGTGATCGCCGGCGCCCAAACGGTTTGCATCTGCACCTTGAAGAAGCGCCTCACCTCCTTGATATAGAGGGTCGAAAGGCCGCCCCAATTGACGCCCTCAAGGCTAGCCTTGCCGGGTTCGCTTCGAACCCAAGAGGGAGTCTGGTCGTTCACTCGACAATCGCCTATCGGCACTCGCGGCGGCACGCAACATGATGACGGAGTATCTAATTAGATGAGCTGGACCGAAGAGCGCATCGAGCGCCTCAAGGCGATGTGGGCCAAGGGCGCCACCGCGAGCCAGATCGCCGAAGAGCTGGGCGGCGTCAGCCGCAACGCGGTCATCGGCAAGGCGCATCGCCTGGGGCTGGAATCGCGGCCCTCGCCGGTGAAGCCGGGCGAGGAAAAGGAGAAGAAGGCGCCTGCCAGGGCTGCGCCTGCGCCCAGGGCCGCTCCGGCCAAGGCGGCGGCTCCGAAGCCTGCTCCGGCAGCCGCCAGGCAGCCCGCGGCCGAGTCCCCGAGGTCATCGGCTGCCGTGCCCACGGGACAACCGGCCCGCGCCGTCGATCCGCAGGCGCTGCAATATCGCTCGGTAGGTCCCGGCGGCTTTGTCCGGCAGGGGCCGGGCGACACCCAGGCGCCGATCCCGCCCGCGCCGCCGCGCCGGCTGGTGCCGGCCAAGCCGTCGGCCGAAGTCGCCGACAAGACCTCGTTGCTCGACCTGAACGATCGAGTCTGCCGCTGGCCGATGGGGCATCCGGGCGAGCCCGACTTCCACTTCTGCGGCGAGCCGGCCAACCCCGGCTATCCCTATTGCGTCGCCCATTGCGGGGTCGCCTACCAGGCGCAGCTGCCGCGGCGCGACCGGCGCCCGCCTCCGCCGCTGCCTTATGGCGGGCCGCGGGTCCGCTGAACAAAAAGGCCCCGGGAGCTGGCGCTTCCGGGGCCTTCGATTTTCGCCATGGACTTAGGCAGTGACGGACTGCTTGTCCTCTTTCGCAGTCGTCTCGATCGCGTCATGCTTGGGCGCGGCCCCGCCGATCTCGATCTTGCGCGGCCGCATCGCCTCCGGGATCTCCCGCACCAGGTCGATCGACAGCATTCCGTCGCGAAGGTCAGCGTCCTTCACCTTGATGAAATCGGCCAGGCCGAAGCGCCGCTCGAACGAGCGGTTGGCGATCCCGCGATGTATATAGTCGACCCTATCGTCATCGCCCTTCCTGCCACTGACAATCAGCTGGTTCTGCTGGGCGGTGATATCGATCTCGTCGCGGTTGAAGCCTGCTACCGCCAGGCTGATCCGATAATGATTCTCGTCGAGCTTGATCAGGTCGAACGGCGGATAATTCTCGCCGCCCTGGCCAAGAGCGCTGCTTTCGAGAAGATCGAACAGCCGGTCGAAGCCGATGGTGGAACGCCGATATGGCGCAAAGTCAAAAGCACTACGCATTTCTGTCCTCCTCAAGTTGAAGCGACAATGCGAAGGCCCCGCCGCAAGAGCCGCGGCCCCCGCAACTCGAGCAGTGCCTCGAGTAGTTGCGAGATAGGAACGAGGTGGCGAATTTCAAGATGGGCAACGGCGGAAAACCCCCGGAAAATGGCACCTCCGACGCCGCTGATGGCGTCGAACGTAACCAGGCGGACACAGTAATGGCGCATCGTGAACCGGTCGGCCCGCCTGAGCTTGGCAGGGGCGACCGGCCGCCCCTATAGCGTTCGTCAAATGTCCGATCTTTTCGCTTCCGGTTCCGCCGCTCCGTCCGACAATTACGACGCCTCCGCGATCGAGGTCCTTGAGGGGCTCGAGCCGGTCCGTCGCCGCCCTGGCATGTACATCGGCGGCACCGACGCCCGCGCGCTGCACCACCTCGCCGCCGAAGTCATCGACAACAGCATGGACGAAGCGGTCGCCGGCCACGCCAGCCGGATCGAAGTCACGCTCGAGCCCGGCAATCGCCTCACCGTCGCCGACAATGGCCGCGGCATCCCGGTCGACCCGCACCCCAAATTTCCCGGCAAGTCGGCGCTGGAAGTCATCCTCACTACCCTCCACTCGGGCGGCAAGTTCGAGGGCAAGGCCTATTCGACCTCGGGCGGACTCCACGGCGTTGGTGTCAGCGTCGTCAATGCACTGTCGACCGAGACGATCATCGAGGTCGCCAAGGACAAGAAGCTCTACCGCCAGAGCTTCGCCAAGGGCGTCGCTACCTCGCCGCTGGAGGAAGTCGGCGCTGCCCCCAACCGGCGCGGCACCACCGTCATTTTCACGCCCGATCCCGAGATCTTCGGCGCCGACGCCGCCTTCTCCGCCGAGCGACTCTACAAGCTGGCCCGCTCCAAGGCCTATCTGTTCGCCGGCGTCGAGATCCGCTGGCGCTGCGACCCGTCGCTGGCCAGCGACGATGTGCCCGAGCAGGCGGTGTTCCAGTTCCCCGGCGGGCTCGCCGACCACCTGAACGAGCAGCTCGCCGGCCGCGAATGCGTCACCAGCCCCCCCTTCGCCGGGCGGCAGGACTTCCCCGACGGCCAGGGATCGGCCGAATGGGCGGTCGCCTGGCCGGTGTGGAGCGAAGGCGCGTCCGAAAGCTATTATTGCAACACCATCCCCACTCCTGATGGCGGCACCCATGAGGCCGGCCTGCGCGCCGCGCTGACCAAGGGGGTGCGCGCCTTCGCCGACCTCATCGGCCAGAAGAAGGCCAAGGACATCATCCCCGACGACGTTCTCAACGGCGTCGAGCTGATGCTCAGCGTGTTCATCCGCAACCCGCATTTCCAGAGCCAGACCAAGGACCGCCTGACCAGCCTCGAGGCCGCCCGCTTCGTCGAGGCCGCGGTGCGCGACCATTTCGACCATTATCTCGCCGACAATATGGACCGCGGCCGCGCCCTGCTCGGCGCGATCCTCGAGCGGATGGACGAGCGGCTCAAGCGCCGCGCCGAGCGCGAGGTCAAGCGCAAGACCGCCACCAGCTCCCGCAAGCTGCGCCTGCCCGGCAAGCTTACCGACTGCGCCAATGACGATGCCGAGGGCACCGAGCTGTTCATCGTCGAGGGCGACAGTGCGGGCGGCTCGGCCAAGCAGGCCCGCGACCGCAAGACCCAGGCGATCCTGCCGATCCGCGGCAAGATATTGAACGTAGCTTCGGCCACCGCCGACAAGATCCGCGCCAACCAGGAGATCGCCGACCTCCAGCAGGCATTGGGCTGCGGCATCCGGGACAAGTGGAGCGAGGACGCGCTGCGCGATGAGCGGGTGATCATCATGACCGACGCCGACGTCGACGGCGCCCATATCGCCACCCTGCTGATGACCTTCTTCTTCCAGGAAATGCCGGAGCTGGTCCGCCGCGGCCATCTGTTCCTGGCCCAGCCGCCGCTCTATCGCCTCACGTCCGGCAGCAAGTC
>DASTCB010000138.1:0-12622 GCA_035711585.1 Sphingomicrobium sp. | reverse complement strand
ACACGCAATCCGGTCGCCGCTGTTTCCGCTGGGGTCGGTGCGATAATCGTCGGGCCCGGCGTGAACCACCAGGCTGGTGCCGTCGGCATCGGCAGGCTCGCCGCGGACCAGGAAGTTGGCCGCTCCTCGGCCGTTGGCGCTGACGATGATGTTGGGCAGGTCGCCGGCATGGGCGCCTTGCGGGTTGAGGTGGCCATGCTGCCTGGCGGCGGGGTTCCAATGTGCGCCCGCGCTCTGGAACGCCGGGCCGTCGCACCGCCCAACCGCGTGCAGGTGGATCCCATGCTCGCCGGGCGCCATTCCCTCCAGCGCGACCCGGACATAGGTCCCACCGGCGCGTCGCTCCGCGCTCACCGCGCCTACCGTCGCCCCCGCCCCGTTGACCAGGGCCACCGATGGACCTTCGCCCGGCCCCAGCTCCTCCGGGGTCGCGCAGGCGGACAGCATGATGGGGGCAATCAGCAGGAAACAGGTACGCACAAGCTCACTCCTCTATGGCGATCACCACCCGCCGGTTCTGCACTTCGCGAACCCCATCCTCGGTCGGCACGAGCGGTTGATCCTCACCGAACGAGGCGACGCTCATCGCGTTCCGCGGGACGCCCCGTTTTTCCAGCTCGGATCGTACCAGCTCCGCCCGCTTGAGGGCTGCGCGCCGATTGACCGCGGCGCCACCGGAGCGGTCGCTATGCCCCGCCAGACGGACGTGCGCGCCTGGCCGCTCTCGAAAGGCCGCCGCCACTTGGTCGAGCACGGCCCGGTCGTCGCTGCGGATTTCCGCCTTGCTCCAGTCGAAGAAGACCATGACGGGAGCGGGTGGCCCGGGTACCTCCTGCGCAGCCGCATGTGCCGCCAAGCCCAGTGCGATCGCGACCGCTAACATGTTCATGCCTTCCACCCTGCCCCTTCGCGCAACGGCTTTAGCGGCTACGGCCCGACGAGCAACGCGCAAAAAGAAACCCCGGGAGAGCCGAAGCGCTCCCGGGGCAACTTTTGCGTTTCAGCCAATCCGGCTTAGCCGCGTTCCGGCTCCGGCGGCGGAGGCGGCGGCGGCGGCGGCGGAGGCGGCGGCGGGCACGTCTCGGTCGCCAGGATCACCGAGCCATCCGGGCAGGTCTGCGTCGCCGGCGGAGGCGGCGGCGGAGGCGGAGGCGGCGGCGGAGGCGGCGGCGGCGGCGTGTAGAAGTTGTAGATCAGGCTGAGCAGCAACGAGTGCGACCGCCAGCGGCCACTGTTGAGCTCGGCAATCTCGCCCGAGCTATCGTCTTCATAATCATACTTCGCGTTGAAGAAGCGATACTTCAGGCCGAGGTCGATATTCTCGCTGATTGCCTTGCGGACACCGGCAACGACCTGCCAGGCGAGTCCGCCATCGCTGTCGCTGACCGAGTCACTGCCGACTTCGACCTTGTGCTTGACGCGGGCCATGCCGGCGCCCAGGCCGATGTAGCCACCCCAGCCATCATCGTCGCCGAAGTCGAGAATGCCGTTGACCATGGCCGACAGGACGCGGCCATTGCCATCGATTTCGCCGGAGAATGTCTCGCCGAAGACGGCTTCGTTGATGGTCGCCTCGTCAAGGCCAGCCTTCTTCCAGCCGAGTTCCGCCTCAACGCGGAATCCGCCGAAATCGTAACCGGCGACCAGATCGAGGTCGATGCCCGTGTTATAGTCCAGCTCGAGCGCGTTCTCGACGTCGATGACGACCGTGTCGCCGTCAAAATCCTCGAACTCCGTGAAAAAATCGAGCTCGACATCTTCGACGAACATCACGCCGCCCTCGACGCCAGCGTACCAGCTATTGTCGCGAGCGACAGCCGGAGTTGCCAGCGCGGTCGAGGCGAGCGCTGCCATAATGGCCAGCTTCCGCATAGAAATATCCCCTTTCAACTGCGTTCCGAAACAGAACTGCCGGAACACATTATGAGAGGGCCGGTTTCTGCGCAAGCTCACAATTCGGCGGCCTGTTGCGAAAATGCCGCACCGGCCGGGGGTTCGAATTAATCGATGGCAATGCCTAAATTATGCGATCAGGCCATGCGTTCGAAGCGCTGACAGAATGGACGCCACGCCGTTTCGGCATTCCGCATCGACAATGGTGCCGCCGGCGGGATCGGCAATGGCAGGCTGGCGCTCCCTCACCACCGTCTGGTCATCGACGCGCACTTCCCGCGCCCGGACGATCCCGCTTTCCCACGCCCCGCCCCGATGAACGATCATCTGCCCGCTGGACGCGTCCATCACTTGGGCGCCCTCGATGGGCGCGATGTACTTCCAGCCCGCATCGGTCAGGCTTGCCAGCGCGCCGTCATGCCCCGCCCAGCCACCGGTCGCCCCGCTCGCCACCAGAAAGCAGGAACCGGCCGGCGGACTGGCCGGCGGAGTCGTCATCGGTGGACCTTCGACGACGGGGCAGAGCAGCAAATCGATCCGCTGCAACGCCTCGTTGTGCCACCATTCCTTTTGCGCCTGTCCTGGGGCCAGGAACGGGAGATCGAACCGGGCGGTCTGGTCCATGGCTTTTCCTTACAAGATGATGGTTGCATTGGCGTCGCGCGACAGCGCGGCGGGCCCGATCATCGCGATCCTGAAACTGACCGTCTGGCCGGCCGCGCCCGGCAACTGGGCCGTGTCGAAGTCCAGGCTCGTCTCGCCTGTTTCGATGACGATATCGCCGAGCGGGCCGCTGGCGGTCAGGCGAAAGCATTCGGGGAAGGCATCGTCTCCGACGCCGACGCCGTCGACCCAACTCCAGCCTTTGTGGCTGCGCCGAACCCAACTCACGACAACTGTGTTGCCGTTTCGCAGCAGTTTCAGGTGACAGGGAGAAGGCGGGCGCAACGCTTCGCCGCTGATCAGCCGCCCGGCGGTGGGGAGTGGGGCCACGTCGCCGATGCCGTGGGCGGTTGCCGCCAGGCTTGCTCCGACGGCGCCGCCATTCAATTCAATGGCCCTTATGCTGGCCGGGTCGATCAGGCAGAAGCCGTCGCCGATGGCATGGGAGATCGCCGCCCATTCGGTCCCTCGCCTTCCTCGCAACAGCTGGGAAAGCCGGTAGAGGCCGGGCCCCAGCTGCTCGGCCCTGCCGAACTGGATCAACTCCTCGCCCACCAGGGCCCCATTCGCTCCAGCCATCAGCGCGTCCTGATCGGCGTTGAGCAGAATATGCTCGTTGTTGGTCAATCGGATCGTGACCTTCGACAGCTCGTCCACGACCATCGGGCATCGAGCATCGAGGGCCGTTTCGGTTCGCCCGAGGACGGCGCGCCGTGACAGGGCGATTCCCGCCAATGGCTCGGAGCCCAACGCAAGCTCGACCGGCAGGCTCTTCCACAGTCCACCGCTGGACGCCGCCAAATGGGCTCGCGGCGCGCCCGCGGGTGCGTCGCCCTCGGGCGGCAATTCGAACAGGAGAAGTTCGCTCCGGCCGACGGGCACGTCGGGCTCGGTGACCGGCCTGCCCGGGTCCGCAGGCAGCGGCTGGATGCTAACCGGCGCCCCTTGCGCCTCGACGATGACGGCCAGCCCGTCAACAAGCAGCTTTTCGATCTTCCAGCTCCGCGCCGATCCCGCCATCTGGATCGCGTCGCCGGGCCGCAGTCCGATCCTGCCTGGCGGCAACCGCAATGTGAGCGTGTCGGCCGAGCGCCATCGGCGCGCCAGCGCCTCCTCCGCCAATTGCTTGGCCTCGCTCGCCGCCAGGACCGCCGGCAGTTCGATCCGGTCGTCACGCGCCCCCGCGTTGCCGGCTGAGGCGCGCATCTGCCCCGTCTGATAATCGCGGTTCGGGTCATAATAGGTCAGGGCGAGACCTGCCGGCAGCGCATTGTCCGGTGACCTGCCACGCTCGAACCTGGGCTTCATCTCGCCGTCGGGATCGCAGCCAAGCTCCTCGTCCGAGATCGATATCGGGACATTTTCAGATGGCGACTGAAGCTTGCCCCCGCGCTCCGCCAGCTCGATGCCGCTGACCTCGATCAGCTGGGCCAGACTGTCCCGGATCGATGTTCCATGGACCGCGAAACCGGCGATTGGCCGGTCATCGCTCGCATCGATCATCCCGCCGGCGTCGGCAAGCAGCATTGAAAGCGGAACCGCCTGGTCGTCGGCCTCGACCTCGAAAGTGAGCATTGGAATGCGATTTCCAAATTCGGCCAGCTCGAGGTCTTCGAAGATGGCGAGCGCCAGGCCGCGATAGGCTGGGGTTTCGCCAATGCCCTGGACCGAGGCGATCAGTGCGTCGACGCCCTGATCTTCATTGCCCAGCTTCAGCCGGAACTTCGTCTTGACCTTAAAGTCGCCCGATGCGCCGCGGACCCGCTTACCGTCCGCCCAGATTCGCCGGACTGCCTTGATCGGGCGCGACGACAGTGCGACCGCCAGGTTCACCGAATAGCTGTAGGTCTGTCGCTCGGGACCGCTCTTTCCGCCCCCTTCGATGGTCTCCTCTTCCTTGAGGTCGGTCGCCCAGACGACCGTGCCGGCAACGCGCATCTTGCCGTAGATTCGGGGAATCGGTGACCCATAGCTCGACGTCTGGACCGAAAGGTCGCCAAGGCGCGGGCCCTTGCGTCGGCCTGCACCGAACAGGCCCTGGTCGATCGACTGGCCGACCAGGCTGCCCAGCGCGCCTCCGATCGGGCCGCCGATCGCGGTTCCGATCGTCGTCAGGACAAGCGTCGCCACTCAGTCTTTCCTTTCCCTGCATCGGCGATAGGCCGCGACCAATGGCCACCCCGGCTCGCCGGGCGTCTCCACCACGCGCCTTAGGCGTGCGTCGGCATGGACGAAGCCGCCATCCGTGAGGACCGCGAGGTGAAGCTGGTCGACGGCAACCGCCAGCAGCAGCAAATCCCCCGGCCGCGCTTGCTTCCGGGTCACGCGCCTGAACGATCGGAGGAGCGTGTGAATGACTTCCGCTCGATAGTTTCCGCGCAGCCGATAATCAGCCCGCACCAGGTCGACTGGCAGATCATACGCCGCCAGGGTGAGTCCGACGCAATCGACACCGGTTTCGGGATCGCGCCCCTGCGGGCGAAAGCGTGTCCCGATCAGCGCCCGCGAACGTTCGGCATGGATGTTCGCCAAGGCTCAGGCTCCCGGATAGCGGGTCAGCAACTCGTTGCCGGGAAGGTGCGGCTCGCCGCGGAAGTTGGCGGCGTTGTCGAACCGCTGTGAGCAAGTCGCCAGCCGCTTGTCGCAGCCCTCGCCAAGCTCGACCGCGGTTCCGGCCAGGACCTCGCCTATCGGCGCGCTGCGCAGCGCCAACTGTTGCCCGGCGATCGACAGGATGGTCCTCCGCTCGCCGTTGGCGGGCCCGCCCAGGAAGCGCAGCTGGCCGAAGCGAAACCGGTCGTCGACCGGCTGGTCGACCGTGATCAGATGGGCAGTCGAGCCGGTCACTATTGCCCTGAGTCTCCGCCCTGCCATGTCGACCCGGCATTTCGGATCGCCCAGTTCGGCCCGGCATTCCGGCGATGTCAACGGACAAATCGGGCGTTCGAGCTTGGCCGCCGCGCCGACCAGTTCCGCTTCGAATTGCTCCTCCTTGGTCCCCACCTGGCCAAGCTCGCCGCTGAGCAGTTCCAGCTCTCCATCGGACGGTGCTTCCCAATCGACGGCCGTCAGACGCAACGACGTTCCGTCCCAGCGGCCCGCAACCAGATCGGATTCGCTGATCGCATCGCTCGACAGCGAGCCGCCGATTTCGCTAGTACCCGGCTCGATCCCAAGCTCCGCCCGGATCGCCGAGGGGGTGATGCCGGGCGACGGATCGAACCGCACTCCGCCCACCGTCAGCGAGCGGTCATGGCTGGTAAGAGCCACTCCGGCGCCATCGCGCCTTTCCAACAACCAGCAGAATGCGAGGCTGGTCAGCTCGCCGTCGGTGATGCTCATGCGTCCCGCACCTCGATCAGCGGAACGCTCGGCGCCTCGCCGGCCAGGAAGGTCGCGCGATTGATCTCCAGCCGGTCGTCGGCAAAGCGCACGGGAACATCGAACACATATCCCGCCGCGACGACGGCTCCAGCCGCGGGCGCCACGTCAAATCGCACCATCCCCAGCGAGTCCAAGGACCAACCGCCAATCTGCTCAGCGCCGTTGATCGAAACCCGCACGCTGCCCGCCACCGGGCGCGTAATCCGGCGCTGCTCGCCCGCGCCATAATGTTTGACCAGCGCGAAGCTGGTCCTGACGCCGTTGCCTTCGCCGATGGGCTGGTCTGCAGCTTCCGGAGCGCCGGTCATGCCGTTGGAGCTATGATCGAACGGGTCGCGGAAGCGGAACGCCGCCGCGGGCCCGCGCCGAGCCCTGAAGAAGGCGATCAGCTCGCCGAGCTCGTTTTCGCCGCGCACTCCCGGTCCGGCGTCGAACCGGAGCCGTGCCTGGCTCCAGTTGGCGTTGCGATATTCATGGCCGCTGGCGCTGGTCACCACATTGGTCGAAAAACCCGGCGTCACGCTGGCCTCGGCCCCGATCGCGATAGGAAAGCCGACATCGTCGAATGGCTGCAATTCTTCCTCCTCGCCGAACAGGGTGACGCCGTCGCGCCACCATTGCGGCATCGCCCAG
The DNA here is from genome assembly GCA_035711585.1 of Sphingomicrobium sp. Lineage (GTDB taxonomy): Bacteria > Pseudomonadota > Alphaproteobacteria > Sphingomonadales > Sphingomonadaceae > Sphingomicrobium. Next base: position 6,049 of record DASTCB010000138.1, on the reverse strand, counting down.
ATGAAGGTCTTGGCGACGCCTCGAGCCTCGGCCTCGCGCGCCGCGCCGATGATCCCGCGCCATTGCTCACGCTGATCAAGCGCTGCGACAAAGCCGGAGAAATAATGCTGCTCCGCCGGCGAATAGCCGAGCCGCAGCTCCGCAGTTTGGTAGGCCCCTTCGCGCAACGACCGCCGCCCGCCGGTGACCCATTCATAATCTTCCAGCTGCAGCACATCGGCGTGTGGCTTGGCCCAGCCCATTGGCATGTTCGCGCGCCACACTTCCGGCGCCGCCGGATCGAGCAGCCCCGGCAAATAGGCCAGCAAATGCGTCGTCGTGCCGGGCGCAGCCGACTTGGCCGCGTCGAAAATGAAACCCGTCGACCCCGCCAGCAGCGCACCGGCGTCGTCAAGCAACGCCTTTTGCGCCGCGCTCAGGTTCGCGCGCACGTCAGCAATGACAACCGGATCCCCGCCCAGCGCCGCCTTCGCCGCATCATCGTAGCAGCAGATGGCGCCGTCGCCGCGCACCCACCACCAGGGCTCGCCGACCTGGAATTTAGGCTCCAGCCCCGCCTCGACCGAAATGCCGACCAGTTCCGCCGCGATCCTCCCCAGCCAGGCCATCGCTTCCGGATTGGCGGGCGACAGCAGCGCTGAGGGCGGTTCGTAGCCGGTCGCCGCCGCCACCCCGTCATGCGCCCGCTGTTTCCACTCGGCCGGGCAGAACATGTCGAGCAATTCGTAGCTTAGCGACCAGATGACGTTTAAGCCGCGCGCCTTGGCCGCCCGCGCGAAATCGCGATGCCATTCAAGCGCGGCCGCGCACATGTTTTGCGCCGGATCGGCCAGCCCGTCCGGCCCGATCGCCGGATAATGGCTCATCCCGACATAATGGTTGATCGTGCCGCGAAATCCCGCCGCCTCGACCGCGCGCACCACCCGCTCGGGCGGCAAATGATACATATCGTCGTAGGCAGTACAGGCATTGAACCCATGCTCGGGCGCCCAGGCGTCGCCGACCCCGATCACGCTGCCCGAGCCGTCGCAGTCGATCTCGCTGATCTCCAGCCGTGCGCCCGTCGCCGCGCCGATCAGTTCTTCGCTCCCCGCGACATAGGCGGGCGGCACCAGGCTGAAGAACATCCGGTCGATGTCCTTCGGCCAGACCGGGTCAGCGTCGGCCGGCAGCGCATAGCCGCCCTCGATCTCATCGAAATCGAGCTGCACGACCGCGTCGGTCGGGCTTCCCTCGGCATAGTTCCACAGCCGGACGAACCAGCTCTTGGGCTGCCCCGCTTCGTCGCGCCCCTCGATCGTCAGGGTCGGCCCGTTGACCGCGTCGAGCGCGATCAGCCCGGTCGATTTCCAGCGAAAGCTGAGCGTGCAGTGCGAATAATCGCGTCTGGTGCCTCGCGCCCTTGCCGGATGCGAATGCTTGTCCTCGCTCTCGTGGATCAGCCCGACCAGGTCGCCCTTACGGAGGAAATGCGCCTCGACCGTCAGACCGCGCTCGTCAGGCGTCGTGACGGTGCTGGCCATGCTCCCTCGCGGGAAATCGACGGTCCAGTCGGCCGCGGTGAAGCGCTTGACCCAGCCCTGCTCGACCGGCGCTCCCGGCCGGGTGAACCAGATCGGCATCAGCGATCGTCCCTCAACGCGGATCGCACCGCCCGCGCCAATTGCCGCGACGACTGCCGCAGGACTTGGGGATCGCCGGGCCGTGGGGTCTGGACCGCAATCGAGACGCGCACGTCGCGCGCTCCGCCCCGCGCCGGCTCGATCCGTCCCCCATCCGAAGGGACGAACAGCTCGGGTCCGCGCTCGCCGACCATATAGCTGCGCCCCGCGGACACGGGACCTCCATGGGCCCGTCCCGGCGCCCCGAACAGGCCCGACAGCGCCGAGCTGAACATCGCCCCGATCCCGCCGCCATTCGATCCTCCCGGGTTGAACAGCGATCTCAGGCTGGCCTGGGCGATCTGCGCCAGCGCCGACAGGGCGACCCGTTTCAGATCGTCGAACCCCAGCTTGCCGCTGACCAGGGCCCGGCTCAGCGACGCATCGATCAGCCGCCCCGCCCGTCCGACGCCGGCCGCCAGCGGCCCTTCCAGCTCGCCGCGCATCGCCGCCACGTCGCGCGCGAAGCCGGCGGTGTCGGCGCGGACGCTGACTACCATCCGCTCGATCTGCTCATCCATCGGGAAACCGCTCCATCAGCCGCTCAAGCTCCTCGCCCGCGACCGGTTCGAATTCTTCTTCATGAAAGGCGCTCGCCAGCTCCGCCGGCGTCGCCCGCCAAAACTCGTCCGGCCGCCAGCCCAGCAACCGCGCTGCGATGCCCGCCAGTTTTGAGGCCTGCTCCCCAAAGCTCCTCCGGGGAGGGGGACCATCGAACGAAGATTCGATGGTGGAGGGGCCTGTCACCGCCCTTGCAAAATCTGCCCGAGAACAATCTTCAGCTGCGGACTCACCCCGGCTATCCCCAGCTCGACGATTACGTCTCCTATCCGTTCGCGCGTAATCCCCGCCGGCCTTCCCTCACGCGACAGATGGTCGAAGAGCGCCGCCATCTCGCCGATACCCAGCTTCCCCTCGGCCGCCCGCTCGACCAGCGCGAACAGCGGCCCCAGCTCCTCTTCCGCCGCGACCAGCGCGCCGAAGCTCGGCCGGATGACGATCGTCTCGCCGCCGACCTTGAGGCTCGCTTCACCGCGGTAGGGATTGGGGCTCACAGCGCGGCGACCTCGCCCGAGCTTTCGAGCGCCAGCGTGTAGTTGCGCTCACCGTTGAAATCGCCGGCAAATTCCAGCCGCGAGACCAGGAAGCTGCCCTGCATCTTCTCGCCGCTCTCGAAGCTCAATTCATAGGGGGCCAGCTGCCCTCCCAGTGCCAGGCCCTTCACCTGAACCTCCGCCGCGCTGCCGGTGAAGATCCCGCTGGCCGCGACGCTCACCGATCGCACCCCCGCGCCGGACAGCAGCTCGCGCCAGCCGCCGCTGTCCTTGTTGGTGATCGCGATCGGGTCGCCGTTGATCGTCAGCTGGGTGGTCTTCAGCCCGGCCACGGTCGAATAGACGGTCGGGCTCCCGCTCCCCAGCTTCAACAGGAAGGCACTGCCGCGCTCTGCAGCCATCGTTTGTCCTTTCGGTTTAAGTGAAATCAGCCGGCCAGCAGCCGCGCCCTGAAATCAATCGCCGTCGCCCAGGGCCCGGCCACGTCGCGGACGGTTCGCCGCCGCATCAGCCGCATCGACACCAGGTCCCAGCCGTCAGCCACCACTACGCCGCGCGCCAGCGCCTCGACCGCATCGGCCAGCTCCGCCAGACGCGCCGGCTCCTCGTCCCACACGGTCAGCGCCGCCTGCACCTCGCGCCCCTCGCCGTTCTTGTGGCTCCAGTCGCTCTCGCTGCCGGCGTCGATCACCGCATAGGGAAAGGCGGCCCGCGCCGGCGGCCCGTCGTAAATGCCCGTGAGCCGCGTTTCTGCCGCAAGCGCATTCGCCAGCGCCGCTTGCAGCGCCTGCCCCGCGCTCATCGCGAGCTCCACAGCGCGAAGCGCAGCCGCACGTCGCTCATCCAGCGCCGCATCAGCCCCATCGCCTCGATCACGAGCGTATCGCCTTCGCGCCGCAGCCGCACATCGGGAAATTGCGAGTAGAGTGCCTCGGCCCGGTCCAACGCACCATCCGCCAGCTCGCGCGCGCGGTCGGCCATTCGCCGCGCCAGCCCGTCGAACAGCGCCATCAGCGCATCTCCTCGCATCTCAGCAGGATCCGGTCGGGCAGCTGGGGATCGTCGATCCTTTGCTTCACCAGCATCGTCCGCTCGCCCCACAGCACCCGCTGGCCGACGGCAATCCCGTCGCGCCGGCGGATTGTCACCCGGTATCGCGGCATGGCCGACAGCGCCTGCGCCTCCGCTTCCGCGCCCGCGCCCTCCGCGACGATCGACGCCAGGCAGCGCGCCACCGGCTCCCAACCCGCGGTTTGCAGCGCCGACGCGGTGCGCAGGTCGGCCGGCCGCTCGATCAGGATCCGCTCCTTGAGCGTCCCGGCAAACTCGCCGCTCATGCCAGCCTCATTCGGCGATACGGCCGCCACAGCGCCGTCACTGCCGCGGGCGGCTCGCCGCCTGATCCGTCGCGGGTGGTGAAAAAATGCGCGATCAGCCGAAGGATGCCCTGGCGCAGGGGCTCGGGAACGCCGTTCGGCTCGACCGCCATGCCCGCCTGGCCGCGCACCCGCAGCTTCTTGTCGCCGCTGATTGTCCGAACCCAGCCGTCGCCGCGGCTGTCGATGTCGATCTCATATTCCCCGATTGGCAGCACCGTCGCGCTGCCGTCCACGGCCAATGCCGCCACCTCCTCGATCGCCCGCACCGGCGTCAGCCCCAGCCGCTGCCACTGGCCGCCGGGCGGAAGCACCTCCTCGAACGGCCGCGCCACCAGCACCAGGCCGGTGAAGCTCTCGCATAACGCGCTCGCCGTCCGCACCAGCCCGGCCAGCAGCGCTTCTTCCTCGCCGGTCTCGACCCGGGCATAGGCCTGGGCCTCGGCCATGCTGACCGCCGCTTCCGCGATATTGCTCATCAGCGCTTCTCCACCCGAAGCAAGATCGACCGGCTGTCCTCGCGCCCTTCGGCGGTGACCACATGGTTGGTCAGCCGGTAGATGCGGCCCGCTACGCCGCCGCCCACCTGCACGGTCGATACCAGCAGGTCGAACCGGCTGGAGACGATCGACACGCCGCCCGCCTCGGCGGGGCTTACGGTCCAGCCGCTTTCGGTCAGGACGTCGCCGGTCAGATAGTCGGCGCCCCAGTCGACGCTGTAATCGAGCAGCGCCTCGGGGTCCTTCAACAGAAGGCTCATGCTTGTTCCTTGAAATATATCCCTCTTCCCTTGAGGGAGAGGGCGACTCAGCCCCGGTCACGGGGCCGAGCGGGGTGAGGGCTATTCAGCGCGGCTCAGGCACGACCGTCGCGTCGGCTTTGGCCTGGGTCTGGCGCTTGGGCGGAGTCCTGGTCTTTCCTTCCTCGACCGTTGCCGACTGGCTGATCGCGGCGCCTCCCAGGGAGAATTGGCAAAGGCTCATCTACGTGTCCCCGATCTTACGGAACATTGGCCAGCGGCAGCCATGTCCCGGGTGATCCGGCGGCCGCGCAAACCCAGCCCATCGGCTGGCCGGACGCCGGTGCGCGGTTGAACATGATTTCGCCGGCGCCGTGGTTGCCGGTCGCTGGCGCGGCCGTCCCGACCATCATGCGTCTCGCGTTTCCGATGCTCTCTGCATCGTCGCCCACCACCAGGTGGGGAACATAGAGGGCGTGCGGCACCGCTGTCCCGGCGCCGAACTGCTGCGCCGTGCTGGGGCCGGTGATCACAAAGGCCCGATGGTTGTTGGAATTGGCATAGTCGAACTGAAGGTCGTTGCCGTTGAGCCGCAGCCGCCAGCTCGAAGGGGCGGCGGCGGTATCGGAGATATTGAGGGCGGTCGGAACGCCCTGCTCGCCGATCCTGGACCGGAAGGTGCTGGTTGCACTGGTGAAATTCGCACCGATGGCATCCGCTTCCAGAAGGCCGGCCACATTCCCCATCCGAAGATAGCCCGCAGTGCCCTCGATGCCGGCTCCTTGCTGCCCGGATATGACAATGGTCGGCCTGGTGAGCTGCGACGGGTTCTGATTGCCTTCGGCATAGCAGCCGATGATGACATGGTTGGCGTTGGCGTTGTCGGACTTGTAGGCGCCTCCTTCGCGGAAGGTCGTCCCCGACACCCACGGGACGATTCCGCTGTCGGCGCCGCCCGCGCCCATATATCCCCACCATATGTTGTCGGCGGTGGTGCCGCTGGGGGCGTTGGTCGAGGCTCCTGCTTCCTGCCCTGCCATCACGAAATAGCGGTTGCCCGAGTAGGTGCAGGCTGTCGGAATGGCGCTCGCGATCCGTCCGTTGGTGTCGGTGTGGCAGTTGATCAGTGTGTTGCCGAGGAACGCGCTGTCGTTGAAACCCCAGGCGCGGTTGCTCGCGGCGTCGCAGTTGATCGCAATGCCCGCGTTGACGTCGGCT
>DASTCB010000137.1:0-25429 GCA_035711585.1 Sphingomicrobium sp. | reverse complement strand
AACAACGGCTTGCCAACAATCGCGAGAAAATTCCGATGTGATATTGTCACGTCAGGCAAGCGACGTTATATCCTTGGACATGTCGCTGATCGCGATTCCCACTCATCGCCTCGACCGGATGGCCATCGGCCTGTCCGGGCTTTGCCTCGTGCATTGCGTGGCGACCACCGTGCTGCTGGCGCTGGTCTCCGCCGCCGGAAGCATGATGGGATCGCACTGGATGCACGAGATCGGCCTTGGGCTGGCGATGATTATGGGCGTGATTTCGCTCGGTCGGGGGATCATCGAACATGGCTATACCATGCCGAGCGCGGTTGGCGGCCTCGGCCTGGGCGTGATGGCCGGCGCGCTGACGCTGCCGCATGACGGGACCGAGGCGCTCTACACCGTGGTCGGCGTCGCGATTCTGGCGCTCGGCCACCGGCTGAACTTTATCGCCGCGGAATAGCGGCTCTCGCAGACATGCCGGGGGCATGTCGAGTACCTCGCTTCATTTTCTTGCGGCCTTCTGCGGCAGCGCTTATCTTTCGGCCATGTCCGCACACTCCCACCAGCTTCACCAGGGCAATGCGCTTCGCGATGCCGCCGCGCGCCGGATCGTCGAGCGCGGCGAACAATGGACCGACATGCGTTCGTCCGTGTTCGACGCCCTGGCGGGGTTCGACAAGCCGGCCTCGGCCTATGATATTGCCGAAGCGGTATCCAAGGCGCGCGGCAAGCGGGTCGCGGCCAACAGTGTCTACCGGATTCTCGACCTGTTCGTGAACACCAACCTTGCCCGTCGCGTGGAAAGCGCCAACGCCTACATCGCCAACCAGCATCCGGGTTGCCTGCACGACTGCATCTTCCTGATCTGCGACAATTGCGGGCAGGCGACGCATATCGACGACGATAAATTGTCCGAGGGCGTTCGGCAGGCGGCCAAGCATGCCGGCTTCTCCGCCGACCGCCCGGTGATCGAGGTTCGCGGGACCTGCAGCGACTGCGAACCGTAAGCGCTGCCTGAGCATTTCCTGAGCAATTGCTGAAACCTGCCGGACGTTGGTGACACGGCGGCTCCTTGGGGATAAGTGCACGGCCATGTCAGACCGTCCCGAAACGCCTCTGCTGGACCAGGTCCATTATCCGGCCGATATCCGCAGGCTCGAGAAGTCGCAGCTACCGCAACTGGCCGATGAACTTCGCGCCGAGATGATCTCGGCCGTGTCGCAATCGGGCGGGCATCTGGGCTCGGGCCTCGGCGTGGTCGAGATGACCGTGGCGATCCACTATGTGTTCGACACGCCCGAAGACAGGTTGATCTGGGACGTCGGCCACCAATGCTATCCGCACAAGATCATCACCGGTCGCCGCGACCGGATCCGCACCATTCGTCAGGGCGGGGGGCTCAGCGGCTTCACCAAGCGGGCCGAGAGCGAATATGACCCGTTCGGCGCGGCGCACAGTTCGACCAGCATTTCGGCCGCGCTCGGCTTCGCCATCTCCAACAAGCTGGCCGACAAGCCGGGCCGGGCCATCGCGGTGATCGGCGACGGCGCGATGAGCGCGGGCATGGCCTATGAGGCGATGAACAATGCCCATGAGGCCGGCAACAGGCTGATCGTCATTCTCAACGACAATGACATGTCGATCGCGCCGCCGGTCGGGTCCTTACGCAACAGCCTGGCGCGGCTGGTGTCGTCGGGCATGTACCTCGGGCCGCGTCGGCTGGCGCAGAAGCTGGCGCGGGCGATGCCGGAGCCTCTCCACCGCGCAGCGCGGAAGATGGAGGAATATACCCGCGGCTGGGTGACTGGCGGCACCTTGTTCGAGGAGCTGGGCTTCTATTACGTCGGCCCGATCGACGGCCATAATGTCGAGGCGCTGGTCGAGGTGCTCGAAAATGTCCGCGACGCCGACGAAGGCCCGATCCTGGTCCATGCGGTGACCAAGAAGGGCAAGGGCTATGCCCCGGCCGAGAACGCCGCCGACAAATATCACGGCGTGGTCAAGTTCGACATTGTTTCGGGCAAGCAGGACAAGGGCCCGGGCGGCGGACCGCCGGCCTATACCGCGGTGTTTGCCGAGGCGCTGAAGGCGGAAATGGCGCGGGACGAGAAGGTCGTGGCCATCACCGCGGCGATGCCGTCGGGCACCGGACTGGACAAGGTCGAAGCCGCCTTCCCCGACCGAACCTTCGATGTCGGCATCGCCGAGCAGCACGCGGTGACCTTCGCCGCTGGCCTCGCGGCGCAGGGCCACCGGCCGTTCTGCGCCATTTACTCGACCTTCCTTCAGCGCGCCTACGACCAGGTGGTCCATGACGTCGCCATCCAGAACCTGCCAGTGCGTTTCGCCATGGATCGGGCCGGCCTGGTCGGCGCCGACGGCTGCACCCATGCGGGCAGCTTCGACCTCGCCTATCTCGGCACCCTCCCCAATTTCGTGGTGATGGCCGCGGCGGACGAAGCCGAGCTGGTTCACATGGTCCACACCATGGCGATGCATGACTCGGGGCCGATTGCGGTGCGCTACCCCCGCGGAAATGGCCGCGGTTTGCCAATGCCCGAAACGCCGCGGGCGTTGGAGATCGGCAAGGGGCGGATCGTGCGAGAAGGCAAGACGGTCGCCATCCTATCGCTCGGCACCCGGCTGGAGGAGGCCGAAAAGGCCGCGGACGTTCTTGAGGCCAAGGGGCTTTCGACCACCGTCGCCGACCTGCGCTTCGCCAAGCCGCTCGACGAGGAGCTGATCCGCAGGCTGCTGACCACCCATGAGGTGGCGGTGACCGTCGAGGAAGCGGCAATCGGCGGCTTCGGCGCCCACGTCCTGACCATGGCCAGCGACGAGGGGCTGATCGATGCGGGGCTAAAGCTGCGCACCATGCGCCTGCCCGACCTGTTCCAGGACCAGAACAGCCCCAACAAGCAATATGACGAGGCCGGGCTCAACGCTCCGCACATCGTCGAGACGGTGCTGAAGGCGCTACGCCGTAACGATTTGGGCGCGGGCGCGGGAGCAATCGCCTGACCCTCGGCCAGTGGCTTCTCTACAGCCTCATCGGGCTGTTCTGCCTCTTCTTCCTGACCATGCCCATGTCGCGCCGCCGCCACCACTGGCTGTGGCGCAGGCGCGGCAAAGTCGACTTCGACCGGTTCGAACGGGCGATGACCAGGGCGTTCGTGTCGCCGACGACGATCCGCTTCCTGTGGCGGGAACTTGAACCTCACTACCACGCGCCCCTGCGGCCGCTTCCAGGCGACCGGCTGGAAAGCCAGATCATGGTCGACCGCCCCGAGATCGAGGGGCTGATCCTCCATTTCTGGCGGTCGATGCGGGGCTCCGACCCGCTGCCGCGATTCTCGCCGCTCGCTCCCGACCCGACGGTAGCCGAGCTCGGCCGCCATCTCGACCTGATGGCCGGCTGGACGATCCGGAGCGCGGCGTGAGCCGACTGAAAAAGTGGGGCAAGTGGGCCCTGGTCATCCTCGCCCTCCTGCTGATCATCGTCTCCTTCCTTCCATTATGGTGGACCGACCGCTGGTGGGTGCGGCTATGGGACTTCCCGCGCTTGCAGGTGACGGCGCTGCTGCTGATCGTCGGGACCGGGCTGTGGTTCATGCCCATCGGCCGCTGGCGCTGGCCGCTCTTCGCCGCAATCGCTGCGGCGCTGGCCTGGCAAGTCAGCCACTTCCTCGCCTATTTCCCACCCTACCCGACGTCGGTTGCGAGCATGAGAAGCTGCCCGGCAGGACGGCAGCTTTCGCTGCTCAATGCCAATGTTCTGATGACGAACCGGCACTATGGGAAGCTGATCGCCCTGGCCGAGCGTCGTCGGCCCGACATATTGCTGCTGCTGGAGCCCGGCCCGGATTGGGCGCGCGCGATCGAGCCGTTGCGGCGTCAGTATCCGCATGAGCTTTCCGAGCCTCTTTCAAATACCTACGGCTTGATCTTGCTATCGAAACTCCCGATCGAAGGGCGCATCGCGCATCTGCTCCAGCCGGGCGTTCCATCAGCCCACGTTCGCGTTCGTCTGCCGGGTGGGGAGCAGGTCGCGCTGCATGCCGTCCATCCCGAGCCGCCGCTTCCCGGCGACGACAGCGGCGAACGCGATGCCGAGCTGGTCATGGTGGGGCGCCAGGTGCGCGACGAGGGGCGGGCGGCAATCGTCATGGGGGATCTCAACGACGTGGGCTGGTCACGGACGTCTCGCCTGTTCCGAAGGGTGGCCGGCATGAACGACCCGCGCGTCGGCCGCGGCTTCTATCCGACCTACAACGCAAATTATCCACTGCTTCGATGGCCGCTCGATCATGCGTTCGTGTCGCCGCACTTCAGGCTGGTGGAGATCCACCTCTTGTCCGATATCGGCTCCGATCATCTGCCGATCTATTTCAAGCTGTGCCTGACGGGCGAGGGATCGGCCCGGAAGGTCGCGCCTTCGGCGGCGCCGGAAACGGAAGCCGAGGCCAGCGAAGAGCTTGGCGAGGGCATCGAGGAGCGAAGGGAAGAGAAAAATGCCCGCTAAGCTTCGGGCAGACCAATTGCTGGTGGCTCGCGGCCTCGCCGAAACCCGCACGCGAGCCCAGGCGCTGATCCTCGCTGGGAAGGTGTTCGTCGGCGACAGGCGCGTGGCCAAGGCAGGCGACATGCTGGCCGAGGATGCCGGACTGGCGATCAAGGGACGCGACCATCCCTGGGTGTCGCGCGGGGGCATCAAGCTCGACCACGGCCTAGCTCATTTCGGTTTCGATGTGACCGGCGCGGTGGCGCTCGACGTCGGAAGCTCGACCGGCGGCTTCACCGACGTGCTGCTTACGCGCGGAGCGGCCAGGGTCTATGCCGTCGATGTCGGCACCAACCAGCTCGCCTGGAAGCTGCGCAGTCATCCCCGGGTGATCGTCCACGAGCAGACCAATGCCCGCGAACTGACCAGCGACATCATCCCTGAACCTGTCGATATTGTCGTCTGCGACGCCAGCTTTATCAGCCTGGCCAAGGTTCTCGACCGGGCGCTGGACCTGGCAAAAGCAGGCGGCAAGCTCGTCGCACTGGTCAAACCGCAGTTCGAGGCGGGACGCGACGAAGTGGGCAAGGGCGGGGTGGTGCGCGACGAAGTGGTTCATAAGCGGGTTTGCGCCAAGGCTGCCGAGTGGCTGAAATCCAGGGGCTGGACCGTTCTCGGCATCGAGCCAAGCCCGATTACTGGCCCCCAAGGGAATGTCGAGTTTCTTCTCGGCGCGATCAAGGAGTGATGATGGCGACGATCGAGCGCGATGACCGTGGCATCTGGGCCAAGGCGGCAATCGCCATTCCTGCGGTGGTGATCGGCGGCCTGGCGATGGGCTGGCTGTCGAACAGCGGGATGGAAAATGACTGGTACGCTCGGCTGCAGCAGCCGGATTTCCAGCCGCCGTCCTGGGCATTCGGGGTCGTTTGGACCGGGCTTTACGCGCTGATGGGCCTGGCCTTTGCCATCATCTGGAATGAGCCGGGTTCACCTCAGCGCAACGATGCGCTTCGGTTATTCCTGGTCCAGCTGGGGCTCAACTACGCCTGGTCGCCCGTCTTTTTCGGCGGGCGGATGATCGAGATTGGCTTGCTGCTGCTGATTGCCATGCTGATCGCGGCGCTGGTCACCGCCAAGGCTTTTCGTTCGATTCGTAAGGTGGCAGGCTGGCTCCTGCTTCCCTATCTTCTGTGGTTGTGCCTGGCGGTCGCGCTCAACTATGAGACGGGCAGGCTGAACCCGCGCGCCGACGCGATGCCGCTCGGCTTGATTGGAGCGTAGAAATGCAATCGCAAAACCGGATATTCGACGATCTCGTCAAGATGATGAACGGCGTGGCCGGCACCATGGCCGGCGTCGGCCGCGAGGCCGAGGCGTCGATGCGCGAGAAGATGCGCGAGTGGGTCGGCGGGATGGATTTCGTCGCCCGCGACGAGTTCGAGGCGGTCAAGGCGATGGCCGTTGCCGCTCGCGACGAGAATGACGTGCTCAAGAAGCGGATCGAGGCGCTTGAGGCCGGGATCGGCGCAGCGCGGGGGGCTGCGTCAAAGCCGTCCGCGGCTGGACCGGCTTCGTCCGCCAGGCCAAAGACTGCAAAAGCGCCCAAGGGAGCAAAGCGCTGACCGACGAAACCGAAACCGACGAGCGCGACGACGGCGCTCCGATCGAGATGCTGGAGGCCTATTTCGAGGCCCGCGGCTGGGCCTGCGAACGCGCCGCCGACGGCGAGATCATCGCCTCCGCTACCGGCAGCTGGGCGCAGTATGAGCTTCGAGGCGTGTGGCGCCAGGAAGACCAGGTGCTCCAGTTCCTGGCCTTTCCCGACATCAAGGTGGCGAGCGAGAAGCGCGGCGCCATCTATGAGGCGCTCGGCCTGATCAACGAACAGCTGTGGCTCGGTCATTTCGAGCTTTGGTCGGGTTCCGGCCTGATCGTCTTCCGCCACGCCGCGCTGGTCGGCGAGGGGGAGACGATGAGCTTCGAGCAGGCCGAGGCCATCAGCGAGGCCGCGATCGAGGAGTGCGAGCGCTTCTACCCGGTGTTCCAGTTCGTGCTGTGGGGCGGCAAATCGCCGACCGAGGCCATTTCCGCCGCGCTGATCGACACCGCCGGTGAGGCGTGAGCTCGAAGTCAGGTCAATGACGCCATGACGTCATTCCCGGCGCCGGCCTGGCTGGTCGGCTGCGGCAACATGGCCGGGGCGATGGTCGAGGGTTGGCGTGCGGGCGGGCTGGATTTCTCCAATGTGACGGTGATACGGCCGAGCGGAACGCCAGTGCGAGGCGTGCGGACCGTAACGAGCTACCCCGACGAGCGGCCCCGCTTCGCCATGCTCGGCTTCAAGCCGCAGAAGCTGGACGAGGTGGCGCCGGAGCTGGCGCAGCACATCGGTCCCGAAACCTATCTCGTTTCGATGCTGGCCGGAATTTCTGCCGCCGCGTTGCGCGACCGTTTCCCGAAGGCCAGGGCAATCATCCGGATCATGCCCAACCTGCCCGTGGCGCAGATACAGGGCGTTGTCGCAATCTATTCGCCGGATGGCGGGATCGACGAGCTGGTCGAGGTCCGGCAGCTCATGGCTTCGCTCGGAATGATCGCATGGTGCGGGAAGGAAGAGGAGCTTGGCGTGATCGGAGCGCTTGCTGCCGCCGGCGTCGCCTATGTCGCCCGCTTCGCCGAGGCCCTGGAACGGAGCGGGCAGTCCCTGGGGCTTCGCCCAGGCCTGGCCGAGCAGGTCGCGATTCAGACCCTGGTCGGCACTGGCGCCTATGCTGCCGAGACCGGAGCATCGATGTCGGAGATCGCGCAACGGGTGGCCAGCCCGAAGGGCACGACCGAACAGGGGCTCGCCGTGCTCGACGCTCCCGGTGGGCTGCAGCCGCTTGTCGATCGCGCGCTGGCTGCGGCCATCCGTCGGTCGAAAGAACTGGCAGAGGAAGCCCGGCGCAATTGACGCTTGGTGGGTGCTCGCCTAGGCGCGGCACTCGATAAAAGAGAGGATGGCATGGCCGAGACGCGCCCTTATGACGACCGCGACGGTTGGATCTGGATCGACGGGAAGCTGGTCGCCTGGCGCGAGGCTAATGTCCACATCCTGACCCACGCCATGCATTATGCCTCCTCCGTGTTTGAGGGGCAGCGCGCCTATGGCGGCGTCATCTTCAAGCTGAGCGAGCATAGCGCCCGCCTGCGCAAGTCGGCCGAGCTGCTCGGCTTCGAAATCCCCTGGTCGGTCGACGAAATCGACGCGGCCTGCAACGAAGTGGTGAAGGCCAACGGCCTGAGCGACGCCTATGTCCGGCCGGTCGCCTGGCTCGGTTCGGAGAAGATGGGCGTCTCGCCCAAGGGGACCAAGCCCCACTTGGCGATCGCCGCCTGGGACTGGGGCAAATATTATCCGCCGGAGATCGCGGAGAAGGGCCTCAGGCTCGACATTGCCCCGTGGCGCCGTCCGGCGCCCTACACGGCGCCGGTCCACAGCAAGGCGGCTGGCCTGTACATGATCGCCTCCTTGTCCAAGAAACATGCCGATGAGCGCGGCTATGACGATGCGCTGATGTTCGACTGGCGCGGCCAGGTGGCCGAAGCGACGGGCGCCAACGCCTTCTTCATACGCAACACCAAGCTCTACACCCCAACGCCGGACTGTTTCCTCGACGGCATCACCCGCCGCACGGTGATCGACCTCGCCCGCCGGCGCGGGGTCGAGGTCGAGGAACGGGCGATCTGGCCCGACGAACTGGAAAGCTTCGAGCAGATGTTCATCACCGGCTCCGCAGCCGAGGTGACCTTCATCAAATCGGCCGGACCGTGGAGTTTCGAGATCGGCGAACTGTCGCGCCAGCTTCAGCGGGACTATGACGATCTGGTCAATCGCCGGTTGAATTACTGATCAACCTTTTCGCGGGATTCACGGTTTCTTCGCATTCTCTTCGATAAATCCCAATTTGCCGGATCATCGGAAAGGCTAGGCGGAACCGGGGCGCGTGGGAGGACATACGGCACAACCGGAGCGTGACCGCCGCGCCCGCAACCGCGGGCTGCGCTGCTTCGACATGCTCTCCCTGGAGACGCCTCGGGACCGCATCGGGCGCGCGGTTCGCCAGTCCCAGATCGATGCGCTGGTCCGGCTGGTCCCCGCGACGGTCGCGATCCAGATCCTGACTGCCGCAGTGATGGTGGTCGGGCTGCGGGACACCACCGACAATTTTCAGCTCGGCCTGTGGTTCGGGGCGGCGCTGCTGCTCTGCTTCATGCGCGGGGTACGCGCGGTGCGGCTCCGCAATGACCCGGAATATGCGGAGCGCTACCCGCCCAGGACGGGGACGATCTGCCTGCTGATCTCGGTGCTTGCCTCGCTCTGGCTGGCGCCGCCGTTGTTCTGGTTCGACGCCGCCGATCCGGTCCAGCAGACATTTATCTGCGTGGTGATGGCCGCGCTTGTCAGTGCCGGCAGCATCACATTGGTGTCGCTTCCCCAGGCGGCCATTCTCTACGTTGGCATTCTCACCATCGGCTGCATCTCGCTGACCCTCAAGCTGGACAGCCCGACGATGCTCACCCTGGTGCTCGTCTATGCTGTCGTGCTGATCAGCAATGTGCTGACCACGGCCCGCCAGTTCATTGCCCACAGCCGCGACCGTATCGAGCTTCGCGAACAGGGCGAGATCATCAAGCTGCTGCGCGAGCTCGAGGCGACCGGCTCCGGCGGCCTGTGGGAGCTCGACGGCGACCTGCGCATTGCCAAGATGTCGCCCGAGCTGCTCGCGGAAATGCGGGTGGCCGAAGAACAGGTGATCGGTCTCCATTACAAGCGGTTCCTCGACCCGGGCGGCCAGATCGTCGCCGTTTCTAGCGGCATGCGCAGCCTGTTCGAGGACCTGGACGGCGGCATTCCGATCCGCGACCGGGCCATCATGTCGGCCGACCGGGAGCGCTGGTGGTCGATCTCCGCCAACCCGATCCATGACGAGAAAGGCGAACTTGCCGGCTGGCGCGGCGTCGCATCGGATATCACCGATGCGCGGCTCCACGGCAATGACGCCGTTCGCGCCGCCCGGACCGATCCGCTGACCGGTCTCGCCAACCGCTTGCTGGTGCGGGAGCTGCTGGACGAAGCGATCATGCGGCAGTGGAACAGCGACAAGGGCTGCGCGCTGCTGCTGGTCGACCTCGACCGCTTCAAACTGGTCAATGACACGCTCGGCCACGCCATCGGCGATCAGTTGCTGGTCGAGGTCGGCCGCAGGCTGGAACTGGCGGTGGGCGAGGGCGGCCGGGTCGGACGGATTGGCGGCGATGAGTTCGCCATCGTGTGGAGCGCGGGTTGCGAGCGCGATCGGCTTTGCGCGGTCGCCGAGCAGATCACCGTCGACCTGTCGAAGAGCTTCACCGTCGGAGCGGCAACCATCCACGTCGGCGCGACCATCGGCATCGCGGTTTGCCCGTCCGACGGCAATTTCGAGGAGCAGCTGATGCGCAGCGCCGACCTCGCCCTGTATCGCGCCAAGGAGGCTGGGCGCGGCGGCCACGCCTTCTTCGAGCGCTATATGTTCGACGAAGCCGAGGATCATCGCCTGCTCGAGCAGGATGTCCGCCAGGCGCTCGCCGGCGACGGGCTTGCGCTGGCCTACCAGCCGATCATCGATGCCCGGACCGGCGAGGTGGTCGGCCGTGAGGCGCTGCTTCGCTGGCGGCACCCGGTTCGCGGCGACATTCCACCCGACCAGTTCGTCCCGATCATCGAGGATGCGGGCCTGATCCACCAGATTGGCGACTGGGTGATCCGGGAGGCCTGCGCGCAGGCGGTGCGCTGGCCGACCACCATGCGGGTCGCGGTCAATATTTCCGCCGCGCAGCTGACCGGAACCGGCCTGGCCAAGACCGTGCTGGGAGCACTCGCGTCGACGCGCCTCGAGCCCAGCCGGCTGGAGCTGGAGGTCACCGAAAGCGTGTTCCTCGGCGATGATGCCGCCACGCTGGCTTCGCTGGAGCGCTTGCGCGCGCTGGGCGTCCGCCTGGTGCTCGACGATTTCGGCAAGGGCTACAGCAGCTTCGGCTATCTGAGCCGCGCCCGCTTCGCCAAGATCAAGATCGACCAGAGCTTCGTGCGCGGCGCGGCGGATGGGGCCAGGGACTGCGTTGCCATCGTCCATGCCATCCTGGCGCTGGCCCGCGGCCTCGGCGTCGAGACTACGGCCGAGGGGGTTGAGACGGAGGCGCAGGCCGAAGTCATGCGCCAACTGGGCTGCACCCAGCTCCAGGGCTTTCACTTCGGCCGTCCGGTACGCGCTGATGAGCTGGAAGAACCGCGCGCGCAGGCTCGGCGCAAGTCGGCCTGATTTACGGCTTTTCATCTCACTCCCAGCCACTATATGCCGCCCTCGCGAGCCAACGCCCGTTCCGGGCGGCCGATGCTGGGGCGTCGCCAAGTGGTAAGGCACCGGTTTTTGGTACCGGCATTCGCAGGTTCGAATCCTGCCGCCCCAGCCAAAGTCTTCCGGTACGATCCCAAGGAACCGCGTTCGGCCCCGTCGGTTGCGAGCTAGAACCCTCGGCACGAAGCGGGAGGACACCTGCTGAATGGTTAGCGGTGCGGACTGGATTCCCTATTGCGGGCAGGCGCCGTTGCCAGGCGACTGGCTGGGCAGATGGAACCTGGACCCGCTGCTCATGCTGTTCCTTATCGGTGGGATCCTGTTCTGGCGGCGACTGGTCGGGCCCGCCTTGTTCGAACAGCGCGGCTTCTGGACGGCCGTCGCGCTGCTTGTCCTTCTATTCGTTTCGCCATTTTGTGCCCTCAGCTCGGCCCTTTTTTCGGCGCGTGTCGCGCACCATGTCCTGCTGACCGTCGCCGTGGCGCCGCTGCTGGCCTTCTCCTTGGGAAGCGGCGTGCCTCGGTCGTTGGGGTCCCTTTCATTCTGGACAGCGGTTCAGGCGTTGATCTTCTGGGCATGGCATTTGCCAGCGGCCTACGCTGCCGCACTTTCGAACGATTTCACTTACTGGGCGATGCAGGCGAGCCTGCTCGCAAGCGCGTTCGCATTCTGGTCCGCGATCCAGCGCGCGAGCCAGCCTGCATCGGTCGCTTGCTTGCTCGTGAGCATGGTCCAGATGGGACTGCTCGGAGCGCTGGTCACCTTCGCAGCCGCGCCCC
Source organism: Sphingomicrobium sp. (assembly GCA_035711585.1). Classification (GTDB taxonomy): domain Bacteria; phylum Pseudomonadota; class Alphaproteobacteria; order Sphingomonadales; family Sphingomonadaceae; genus Sphingomicrobium. The sequence goes on along the minus strand of DASTCB010000137.1, from coordinate 13,781 downwards.
TCTATGCTCCGCATTTCGAGACCACCGGACCATGGGGCCTGGCGCCCCTCGAAGACCAGCAACTTGGCGGCTTGATCATGTGGGTCCCGTCGGCCGGGGTCTACCTCGGATCGACGTTGGTCATCGCCCATCGCTGGCTAGCGGATGAAGACCGCGTCACCGCGCAATGATCAGGGAACTTCGCGCCTGGACTCGGAAATATAATGAACAGGGCCGCTATTCGCCGATCGGCCAGACCTTTCACTGGGTGATGGCGGCGCTGATCCTGTTCCAGCTCGGCTGGGGTCTCTGGACCGACTGGATGATGCCGGGAGGCGAAAAAATCCGCGCCTACCAGATCCACAGCGCCGTCGGGCTCCCGGTCCTGTTGCTCGGCCTGCTGAGGTTCCTGTGGAGGATCACGATCCCCTCGGGGGTCGAGAACGATGCGGACGAGCTCGGCTGGCAGACCAGGTTCGCCAACGTCACCCACTGGCTGTTCTACATCGCATTCTTCGGCCTCCCCTTGAGCGGCTGGGTGATGTGGTCGTCAATCGCGCAGCCCGGACCATTATATCTGGCCGGTGCGCTGCCCTGGCCGCAGCTTCCCTTGTCTGGACTTGATTACGAGCTTCAGCTGCGCCTGCTCGATCTTGCCGAGGACGTGCATCATCTGCTCGTCATCCTCCTGTTCGTGCTTGTTCCGGCACATGCAGGCGCGGCGCTGAAACACCACTTCTGGGATCGCCACGACGTGCTAACGGCGATGCTGCCGCAGGTCCCGGACTGGGAGGACGACCGGGCAGACGCGCTGCATAGCCGGCAAGCGCAACCGACTCAGAAGGAGTCAGGAGCTGGCTGATCCCAACCATGGCGTCGCCAGGGTCGTTGCGCCGCCGGCCATGCTTCCATTGATGCATCTGCTGGAGGAGGTAGGCGGCCGGTTGTCCGGAGAGTGGCGGGTTGGCCGGGCCAATCCCTTCACCCAGCGCGCCGTGGCAGCTTGCGCAGGCAGGGAGACCACGGCGGGGGTCACCTTGCGTATAGAGCAGAGGCGGCCGCGCCGGCGGGGCGGTTTCCGCGGGCGTGAACGGCATGTCCGCATAATAAAAGACCACTGCCCGTCGCTCGCGCGGCGCCAGCTCGCCGGCAATAAAGGCCATCTGCTTGTGATGCCGTCGCCCGTCCGCATAGGCGATCAGCTGCCGCTCCAGATAGCCTGCGTCGAGACCGGCCAGCCTGGGCGTCCCGGCGCCGTCGCCCGTTCCGTCGAGCGCATGGCACGTAAAGCAGGCATTGGTGGCGCCAGCCATGCCCCCGCTCAACGCGACCAGCCTGCCTGTCTGGGTAAATTGATCGGCGGAACTCGTATCTCCCACGGTGCAGCCAGCCACGCCCGCAAATGCGCAGGCCGCCATTGCCGGCAGCAACAAACTCGGGAACCCGTTCATGCCAGCGGCGGAACCGTCCGCGCCCGACCGCGGTTCCGCTTCCGGGAGCCTTTCGCTCCGACAAAGGGGCAAGGTTTGGCGGACGCTCGTATCCTGTTGCCACTGGTTCTTGCCGCCGGCGCCTGCGTAGAGGCTCCGGACCAAAGGCAGTTCATGCCGTTCGCCGATGCCGCGCGCGGTGAGCGCGCAATTGAAAGCGCCGGCTGCGCCAGCTGCCACACAATCGATGGGATTCGCTGGCCGCAGGGGAGGGTAGGACCCCGGCTTCAAGGGTTCGCCGATCGCGCGTTGATCGCCGGCCGGGTTCCCAACACGCCGGAAAATCTGTCTGCGTTCGTCCGCGACGCGCCGGATCTCGTTCCGGGCACGACAATGCCGGCAATGCCAATTAGCGAGCGCGAGGCGCGTGACATCGCTGCCTTTCTCTACCGGACTCAAGGCTGAGATGCTGGAAGGCTGGCCTCCGCCGGTGTTCGATCCTGCGGGACCCTATGCGACGTCGATCACGCTCCTGGCGTGGGTGTTGCTGGCCATGTCGGCAGTGGTCCTGCTGGTGGTTCTTGCCGCCCTTTACGTAGCGCTGTTCGGCAACCCTCGCCTCAGGTCCAGGCTCGGCGGAACGGCCGTGGTCTGGATCGGCGGCATTGCCTTTCCGGTCGTCGTTCTCACTCTTCTGCTGTTCTACGGCCTTTCGCTGACCCGGAATCTCTCGGCCCCGTTGCATGGCGACGAGATGCGGGTCCGGGTGACGGGCGAAATGTGGTGGTGGCGGATCGCCTATCTCGACGGCGGCGGCCGGCCGGTCGTCCATGACGCCAATGAGCTGCACATCCCGGTCGGTCGGGCGGTCGTGCTAGAGCTCGAATCCGCCGATGTCATCCACAGCTTCTGGGTGCCGCGCCTGTCCGGCAAGCTCGACATGATTCCCGGCCGCCGCAATTTGATGCGCATCCAGGCGGACGAACCGGGAATTTTCGGCGGCCAGTGCGCCGAATATTGCGGCGGTCCTCATGCCCTCATGGGCTTCCGGGTCACTGCGCACCGGCCGGAAGACTATGCCAGGCTGATGGAGGCGCGGATCGCCCGCGAGTCCGCCGTAATGTCTTCATCGCGCGGCGCGCGGCTCTTCCATGACGCCGGCTGCGCCGCCTGTCACCGCATCGCCGGAACCGATGCCAACGGCCTCGCCGGGCCCGACCTCACGCATGTCGGCTCACGGCGAACCCTGGGGGCCGGGATCCTGCCCAATAACCGCGGCACGATGATGGGCTGGATCGGCAACAGCCAGGCGATCAAGCCCGGCAATCGCATGCCCCCTTATACCGTTCTATCCGGCGACGATCTGACGGCGCTTGCCGCCTATCTCGAGGCGCAGCGGTGAGCGTCTCGGAGACCGGTTTCGACCCGGAGCTCTACAAGCGCTTTCCGACGACCGGTGAACGCCCCCCCGAGGAGTTCGAGCGGCTCAAGCGGGCCTGGGCCGCCCCATCGGGAATCGCAAGGCTTACCGCCGTCAACAACAACTTCGTCGGACTATGGTACGTCAGCACCGCCTTTCTCTTCTTCATCCTGGCCGGCGGCCTGGCGCTTCTCATGCGCACGCAGCTGGCGCTTCCGCTGACCGGCTTCCTTTCCCAGGAAACCTACAACCAGGTCTTCACCATGCACGGCACGGTGATGATGTTCCTGTTCGCGGTGCCGATGATGGAGGCGATCGGGGTCATGCTCCTGCCGCAGATGCTCGCCGCCCGCGACCTGCCGTTCCCGCGTCTCTCCGCTTATGCATTCTGGGCCTATTTTGTAGGCGGTCTATGCTTTTTCGCCTCGATCTTCGTCGGTCTTGCGCCGGATGGCGGTTGGTTCATGTACCCGCCGCTGACCAGCACCACTTTTTCGCCGGGCATCAATGCCGACATGTGGCTGCTGGGGATCGGCTTCATCGAGATCAGCGCCATCGCCGGCGCAATCGAAATCCTGGTCGGAGTGCTCAAGACCCGCGCGCCCGGAATGACGCTGGCCAGGATGCCGATGTTCGCCTGGGCGATGCTCGTCTTCGCCGGGATGATCGTCATCGCTTTTCCGGCGATAATCCTCGGTACATTGCTCCTCGAGCTGGAGCGGGCGCTCAACTGGCCCTTCTTCGACGCGACGCGCGGCGGCGACCCCCTGTTATGGCAGCACCTCTTCTGGTTCTTCGGCCATCCGGAAGTCTACATCATCTTCCTTCCCGGTGCGGGCCTCATCTCGATGCTGATCGCCAATCTCTCACGCACCGGGCTGGTCGGCTACCACTTGGTCGTCCTGGCGCTTCTGGCGACCTCCTTCATCAGCTTCGGCGTCTGGGCGCATCACATGTTCACCACCGGCATGCCGACACTGTCGATCAGCTTCTTCTCGGCGGCCTCGGTTGCCGTCAGCCTGCCGGCCGGTGTGCAGGTCTTCTCCTGGATCGCGACACTCGCAAGCGGAAAGCCGCAATTTAATACTCCAACCCTGTTCCTTGTCGGTGGCCTGGTCATCTTCGTCATGGGCGGGCTTACCGGCGTGATGATTGGGCTGATTCCGTTCGACTGGCAGGTCCACGACACGCATTTCATCGTCGCCCATTTCCATTACGTGCTGATCGGCGGGGCCGTGTTTCCGGTTTTCGCCGCTTTCTATTACTGGATGGGCATGACCAGCCGGCGGCCGCTGTCCGAGCGGCTCGGCAAATGGGTCTTCTGGCTGATGTTCGCAGGCATGCACATCACCTTCCTGGTCATGCACCTGACCGGCTTCATGGGAATGCCGCGACGGGTCTATACCTATCTTCCGAACCTCTACTGGGAATGGCCGAATCTGGTCTCGACGGCGGGCGCCTATATTTTCGGCCTCGGCATCCTCCTCTTCCTGTTCGACTTGGCTCGCAATTTCCGCTTCAGCATCGATGACCAGGCCGGCAACAGCTACGGCGGGGGTACGTTGGAATGGCTGCCTAATGGCCTCTACAACACCCGCAGCATCCCGATCGTGCACAGCCGCGAGCCCTTGTGGGACGATCCCAGGCTTGGCGACGACGTCGAGCAGGGGCGATACTTCCTGCCGGGTACGGCAACCGGCCTCCGCGAGACGCTGATCACCAGCCCGCTCCGAGCCGAGCCCCAATATGTGCAGATCATGCCCGGACCTTCGGTCTGGCCGCTGCTCGCCGCCGTTTTCACCGCCGGCTTCTTCCTGCTGCTGACCGTGCAGGCCTACACGCCGGCGATCGTCTGCGGCATCCTCACCATTCCCAGCGTGATGCGCTGGCTGTGGGAAACCGACCGGCCGGTACCGCAGGAAACGGTCGACGTCGGCGCGGGGATCTGCCTGCCGACCTATGTCACCGGGCCCAGCACGCACGGCTGGTGGGCGATCGTCATCCTGCTGGTCGTGCTCGGCATGGTCTTCCTGATGGAAATCTTCAGCTACTTCTTCCTCTTCGGAATCCACACAAGCTACTGGACGGCTCCGCCCGGATTTGTCTCGCTGCTGCCGGTCCTGGCCGGTTATGGCGGCGGGGCGGGCCTGGCGCTGCTCGGACGGCACCTCCTTGCGAGGGAAGGCTCGACCGTCTGGAGCCCGACCACCCAGCTGCTGCTGGCTGCCGGCGCGATCGGCTTCGGCTTTGCGGTCGACCTCCTCAGCTGGCGCGAACATGGGCTCGATCCGACTCTCAGCGCTCAGGGAGCGATCGTCTATGCGATGCTCGGGTGGCAGGGGCTGATGGTTGCGCTCGCCATCCTGATGGCGCCCTATCTTGCAGCCCGCACCAGTGTCGGCCTGGTCACCCGACCGCATAACACCACCTTTGATGTCGTCACCCTGTTCCTGCTCTACGCCGCCGCGCAGGGCGCCATGGCGGCCGTAGTCACGCGTATCACGCCCGGAGCGGTGTGAGATGAGGCGCTGGCTGCTGATGCTGGGCGGCCTGCTGGTCTGGGCAGCGCACTTCTTCGCGGTTTACGCTGCCGCAAGCATCTTTCCGGGCGACCCGGCGGCGGAGTCCCTGGCGCTGGTCGCAACCCTGGCGGCGATCGGCGCCAACGGGATCCTCCTGTGGTGGACACTGGGCCGAAAGCGAACCGCGGCTGACGGATTCGACGAATGGACCTGGCGCGTGGGCGCCATTGGCGCGGGCCTCTCGCTCCTCGCGGTGCTCTGGCAGGGAATGCCCCTCATTGCATCGACTTGAGGCGAAGCACGGATTGGCATGAGCGGGCAGGGCAAGGGCTGCCGGCTGATCGAGCTATTCGACCAGCCAGGGCTCGCTGAACTGGCCGTGGCGCGCGTCGCGCATGACGCGCTGGAACTCCGACCGCTGCATATGGACCAGCGAGCGATGGTCACCGGCCTCGAAATAGACGTCCGGCTGCTCTTCAAGCGAATTGTCGACGATGGTCTTGAGGCCATAGCCGACCGGGGGGATCGCGCCGACATCGCAGTCGACGAAGATGTCCTTGATCTCCTCCTCGTCGGCCAGGCGCGGCTTGCTGCCCAGCTCGCTCCTCAACTCATTGAGCTCGACCTTCCGGTCCGACGGAAGCACGGCGAGCAAATGGTCATCGTCGGATGTGTCGAGCAGCACCGCCTTGACCACCTGTTCCGCCGGAATGTCGCAACTCCGCGCATTTTCCAGCGATGACTTGGTCGGGACGTGCCGGATCACGTCATATTCGGCGTTCACCTCGTTGAGATATTGCTCGAGCTTGGGGGCGATGGACATGTCGGTCCTCCTTTTGCCTGCCCTCCCGAACGCCCCTGCGAGGGGCCCGTTCCCTAGTCGATGCTCCGTCCGATCAGCTCGCGCATGATCTCGCTCGTTCCGCCGTAGATTCGCGCCACCCGGGCGTCGCGCCACAGCCGCGCGATCGGATACTCGTTCATGTAGCCGGCCCCGCCATGCAACTGGAGCGCCGCGTCGCAGGCATCCCACTGCATCTCGCTATGCCACAGCTTGGCCGCGCTGGCTTCGGCCGGGGTCAGCCTGCCGGCGACATGGCGGGCGATGGCCCAGTCGAGATGAGCCCAGCCGACCTGCAGCCGAGCCTTGAGGTCGGCGAGGGTGAAGCGGCTGTTCTGGAAATCCAGGATCCGCTTTCCAAACGCCTTTCGGTCGGAGGTAAACTTGACCGCCTCGTCGAACGCGCGCTGGGCGCTTGCCTGGCATTGCACGGCGATCGACAGCCGTTCCTGCGGCAATTGCTGCATCAGCATGACGAAGCCGCCATTCTCCGCGCCCAGCAGCCGGTCGGCGGGCAGCTTCACCTCGTCGAAGAACAGCTCGGACGTGTCGTTGCCGTGGAGGCCGATCTTGTCGAGGTTGCGGCCGCGGCTGAATCCCTCGTCGCCTTCCTCGACCAGGAACAGCGAGATCCCCCTGGCGCCGCCCTCCTCGGTGGTCCGGGCCGCAACGATCACCAAGTCCGCCGCCTGGCCGTTGGTGATGTAGGTCTTGGACCCGCTGAGCTTCCAGCCATTGCCGTCGCGGCGGGCGATGGTCTTCAGTCCCTGCAGGTCGCTGCCGGCGCCGGGCTCGGTCATGGCAATCGCGCTGATTGTCGTGCCTGCGACCAGGCCTGGCAGGTGCCGTTGCTTCTGCTCCTCGCTGCCGTAGTGGACGATGTAATCGGCGACGATGTCCGATTGCAGGGTGAAGCCGGCGGCCGAGCCCATGTAGCTCAGCTCCTCGCCGACGATGGCGTTGAAGCTGAAATCGAGACCCGGTCCACCATAGGCTTCCGGCACCTGCGGGCAGAGCAGGCCGGCCGCGCCGACCTTCTCCCACGCCTCGCGCTCGACGATCCCGTCGCGTTCATGCGCATCGAGCCGCGGCTCGATCACGTCGGCCAGAACCCGGCGGACGGTATCGCGGAAGGCGTTGTGGTCGTCGGTGAAGATGGGGCGGTCGGCGGTTTCGATCATGGCTGCAGCCTAGCGCGGGGTTGCGGGGTTGCAATGAGGCGCTAGCGTGGCGTCATGGCGGGCCCGCTTTCCGGACTGAAAATCGTCGAGATGGCGGGGCTTGGGCCCGGGCCGTTCGCGGCGATGATGCTGGCCGATCATGGCTCCGAGGTGATCCGGGTCGAGCGAGCGGGGATGATCGGCGTTCCCAATGACCCCCTGCTGCGCTCCCGCCGGAGCATTTCGCTCGACCTGAAGCAGGAAGCGGCGCGCGACGTAGTTCGGCGCCTGGCCGCCACGGCCGACGGATTGATCGAGGGCTATCGGCCGGGCGTGATGGAGCGGCTGGGGCTGGGCCCGGACGATCTCATCAAGGCCAATCCAAAGCTCGTTTATGGCCGGGTCACCGGCTGGGGGCAGGAGGGCCCGCTCGCGCAGGAGGCCGGGCACGACATCAATTACATCGCGATCAGCGGCATCCTCCACGGCATCGGCGCCAGGGAGCGGCCGGCGGTGCCGATCAACTATCTCGGCGACTATGCCGGCGGCGGGCTGATGCTGGCCTTCGCCATGGTGTCGGCGCTGCTCGCCGTACAGCGCGGAGGCCCGGGCCAGGTGATCGATGCCGCGATGAGCGACGGCGCGGCCCTGGTCGGCGCGCTGACCTATGGCCTGAGAGCGGCCGGTCACTGGCGCGACGAGCGGGAGTCCAACCTGCTGGATGGGGGCGAGCCGACCTACGGCATCTACCGCTGCCTCGACGGCAAGTTCCTGGCTATCGGCGCGATCGAGCCGCAGTTCCGTGAGGCGCTGTTCAAGGGCCTCGCCCTCGCGCCGGGCGCCAGCCATGAGGAGATTGCCACGGTCATCGCTTCCCGAACTCGCGACCAGTGGACGGCGCATTTCGCCGGGACGGACGCCTGCGTGGCACCGGTGCTCGACCTCGGCGAAGCGCCGGTGCATCCGCACAACCTGGCACGGCGGGCCTTCATCGACCTCGACGGAGTGTTCCAGCCGGCGCCGGGTCCTCGTTACTCGGAAACGATGCTCGACCGGCCCGACCCGCCGCGCCGCGAAGGCCAGGATGGCGAGACGATCCTCGGCGAGCTCGGCTACTCTCCGGACGACATCGGCACCTTGCGGGCTGATGGAGTGCTGCTGTGAACCCGCTGTATGAGCAGATGGAAACCAGCGTGTTCGAGCGCATGTCGCTCGCCGCCGCGAAGCATGGCGCGGTCAACCTGGGGCAGGGGTTTCCCGATTTCGGCTGGCCACCGGAAATTCTCGACGCGGCGGCGAAGGCGCTGGTCGAAGGGAGTAACCAATATGCGCCTTCGCGGGGTTTGCCGGCGCTCCGCGAGGCCGTGGCCGCGCATTATGACCGACATCAAAAGCTCGATCTAAGCCCCGAGAATATCTGCGTTACCAGCGGCGCAACCGAGGCGCTTGCGGCGGCGATGCTGGCGACCGTCGAGGCGGGGGATGAAGTGATCAGCTTCACCCCGGCCTATGATGCCTATGCGCCGCTGATCCGCAGGGCAGGGGGCAAGCCGGTCGAGGTACCGCTGGCCCCGCCGGGCTGGCGGATCGAGCGGGCGGCGCTGGAAGCGGCAATTTCGCCCCGGACGCGCGCGATCGTCGTCAACAACCCGCATAATCCTACCGGCCGGCTGTTCGACCGCGAGGAACTGGCCGCGATTGCCGAGATCGCGGTTGCGAATGAGCTGATCGTCATTTCTGACGAGGTTTGGGAGCATGTCCTGCTCGATGGACAGGTCTTTACGCCAATTGCCTCTCTGGGGGGAATGGCCGAGCGCACCCTCAAATGCGGATCCGCGGGGAAGATTTTCTCGCTGACCGGGTGGAAAATCGGCTGGCTGGCCGCTTCGCCCGAGCTGGCAACGGTGGCGGCCCGTGCGCATCAGTTCCTGACCTTCGCCTCGGCGCCCAACCTGCAGGCCGCGGTGGCCTACGGCCTCAACGAAGGCGATAGCTGGCTGCGGCCGATGCGCGATCGCTTTGCGCGGGCGCGCGACCGGATGACGGCGGGGCTTGAGGCGTCGGGCTACGCGGTGCTGCCCAGCGCCTCGACCTATTTCCTCTGCGTCGACCTGGCGGCGTCGGGAATTTCGCTGGACGATGAGTCCTTCGCTGCTCGCGCGGTCGAGCAAGCGGGGGTGGCGGTAGTGCCTCTGTCGCCCTTCGCCGAACAGGATGCGCCGCGGCACCTGATCCGCCTCTGCTTCGCCAAGCGCGACGAAACCATCGACGCCGGTGTCGCCGCGCTGGCACGAGCCAAGGAATTGCTTTCATGAATAGCGCGGAGGAAGCTCGCCAGCTGCTTGCCGAACTCGGCGTTGAGGGCGTGGGCGAGCTGGAGAGCCGGTCGCCGATCGACGGGCAGATCATCGGCGGCGTGCCGGAAGCAAGCCCGGCAGATGTCACAGCGGCATGCAAGCGTGCCCAACAGGCTTTCCTTGCATGGCGTACGGTTCCCGCGCCGCGCCGCGGCGAGCTGGTCCGGCTGATCGGCGAGGAATTGCGCGCCGCCAAGCTGCCGTTGGCGCGGCTGGTGACGATCGAGGCCGGTAAGATCGTCCAGGAGGGCCTGGGCGAGGTCCAGGAGATGATCGACATCTGCGACTATGCCGTCGGCCTGTCGCGGCAGCTCTACGGCCTGACCATCGCGAGCGAACGGCCCAGCCACCGGATGATCGAGCAATGGCACCCGCTGGGGGTCGTGGGCGTGATTACCGCCTTCAACTTTCCGGTCGCGGTCTGGGCATGGAACGCGGCGCTGGCGCTGGTGTGCGGCGATCCGGTTATCTGGAAGCCCAGTGAAAAGACCCCGCTTTGCGCCGCTGCCGTAATGGCGCTGGCGGCGCTGGCCCTGAAGCGCTTCGGCGATGCTCCCGAGGGGTTGCTGCAATGTGTGCAGGGCGGGCGCGACGCCGGCGAAGCGCTGGTCGACGACCCGCGCATCGCGCTGCTGTCCGCGACAGGATCGACCGCGATGGGCCGAGCGGTCGGTCCGCGCGTCGCGCAGCGGTTCGGCCGTTCGCTGCTCGAGCTCGGCGGAAACAATGCGATGATCGTCGCGCCCTCGGCCGACCTGAAGCTGGCGGAGCGGGCGATCCTGTTCGCGGCGGCGGGGACGGCAGGGCAGCGCTGCACCACCCTTCGCCGGCTGATCGTCCATGAATCGATCGCCGATGGCCTCGTTGCCCGCCTCCGGGAGCTATTCGCCCGCATCAAGATCGGGGATCCGCGCCATTCAGATACGTTGGTCGGCCCGCTGATCGATGAGGCCGCCTGTCAGGGCATGCAGAGGGCCTGTCCCGGGCTGGAGCGGGTCGATGCGGTGGAAGGCGGCTATTATGTCCGCCCCGCAATCGTCGAGGTCGATGCCCAGCAGGGGATGGTGCTGCAAGAGACCTTCGCGCCGATCCTCTATGTGCTGCGCTACCGGACGATCCAGCAGGCGATCGATCTGAACAACTCGGTGGTTCAAGGGCTTAGCTCATCGATCTTCACCAATGACCTCAAGGAAGCCGAGCTGTTCCAGTCGGCTGCGGGGTCCGATTGCGGAATCGCCAACGTCAATATCGGCACCTCCGGCGCGGAGATCGGCGGCGCGTTCGGCGGCGAGAAGGAGACCGGAGGTGGGCGCGAGAGCGGCTCCGACAGCTGGCGCGCCTATATGCGGCGACAGACCAACACCATCAATTTCGGCGACGACCTGCCGCTGGCCCAGGGAATCGAATTCGGGGTTTAGCCCATGTAGCGGCGGGGCAGGCGGAATGGCAGCTGCGGCTCCTCGCGGATCAGCTGGTGCCAACGCTCCTCGAACTGGTCGAGCCAGGGGATCAACTGCTCGGGCGTGAGCGCTTCGGCGATGAAGAAGCCTTGGGCGACATCGCAGCCGAGCTCGCGCAGCAGCTTCAATTGCTCTTCGGTCTCCACTCCCTCGGCCGTCACCGTCAGACCGAGCCCGTGGGCGAGCTCGATGATGCTTTTCACGATCAGCGCGCTGTCCTTGGAGCTCGGCGCGTCGTCGACAAAGAAGCGGTCGATCTTGAGCTCGGTGAAGGGAAGCTGGCGAAGCTGCATTAGGGTCGAATAGCCGACTCCGAAATCGTCGATGGCAAGGCCGATTCCCTTGATTCGGAAACGCGTCAGCGTGTCCATCAGCTTGATCAGCGGCTGGGTCGCCCCCTCGGTCAGCTCAAGCACCAATCGGTCAGTCGGAACCTCCAGCGCCCGGCACATCCGCTCGACCAGGTCGGGAAAATCGAGCTGATCGAGGTTCAGAGCGGAAATGTTGAAGGCGAGGCAGGTATCCAGTCCCTGCTCGCGCCAGCTGATCCATTGCCTGAGCGTGGTCCTGAGGCCCCACTGGGTCATCTGGTCGATCAGGCCATGCTTTTCGGCCAGGGGAACGAAGCGGGAGGGCGGGACGGCGCCGAGCTCGGGATCGTCCCAGCGAACCAGCGCCTCGACGCGGCGCAGGCGACCGTCGGAGAGGGAAATTTTCGGCTGATAGGCCATCCGGAGGCGGCCATTGATCAGAGCCCGCTCGAATCCGTCGAGAAGCCCGAGATCGGCCTGCGCGATCATGGCACCAGCGTCGGCCTCACCCGATTGAGGATTTCCTCAAGCTGCTCGAGCCTGGCCGGCTTTTCCAGCGGGCCGACCATCTGCAGCCCCAGCGCCTCGCCCAGGCGGTAGGCGCTCTCCAGCACGCGCCGGTCAAACCCGGAAATGATCAGCACCGGCTCCCGGAATTCTTCCTCGGCGAGGAAACGCAACAGCTCGATCCCGTCCACCGGCATGCCGAGGTCGAGCGCGACCATCTGCGGCCGTTGTTCGCGGAACAGGTTTCGAAATTGCCCGTCACGTTCGGCGATGATCGGCTCGAATCCGCACATGCCTGCGGCTTTTGCCACGAAGGCCGCCAAAGCCGGTTCGTCGTCGATCAGCAACAAGCGTGGCAATGCCAACTTCACCTCCGCTCCCTTACAGGTGCGTAACCAAGCTTACGAGCGGGGTCCAACGCGCGAAACCTGATTTTAACCTCAATACACTTATTGTCCCGCTTTGACGCGATTTTCCTTCGCTTTGGGAGAGGCCCAGGCATGTTTGGTTCACTCATTCGGCGCAAACAAACCACGCGTCCGCTTGGTGAGGACAATATTGCGTTCGAATCGACCACTTTTTCACTGAGCACCGCGGTTCCGCGGCCGTCCGAGCGGCGCTCGGATGAGCGGATGATCGCCATGCTTCGGGTCGCCAAGCTGACCGACATGCAGGGGCGGGAGCAGTTGATTCGCGTTCGAAACGTGTCTGCCGGTGGGCTGATGGCGGAGGTCGGTCATGCCGTCCAGGTCGGCGACACGGTCGATATCGAGCTGTCATCGCAAAAGGTCGCATCGTCGGTGATCTGGGTCCGCGAAGGCACCGCGGGCTTCAAGTTCGACCAGAACATCGACCTCGGCGAGTTGCTGGCCGGCCGAAAGCCGCGCCACGGCTTTCGCCCGCGGCCTCCGCGGCTGGAAGTCAACTGCAAGGCCAATGTGAAGGTCGAGAGCAGCTATTACACGGTCGACGTTCATGACATCTCGCTGGGCGGGATGAAATGCGAGCCGATCGAGGAGTATTGCCTGGGCAAGAAGGTGGTGGTGGTGGTCGAGAGCCTGCGCCCCGTCCGCGGCGAGGTGCGCTGGTTTGCCGACCGCAAGGCGGGCATCGTGTTCGATCAGCCGCTGAAGTTCGAGGAGCTGGCCGAATGGATCGGCAAGCGGCTCGAGATGGCCACGCTGAAGGCCAGCGTCAGGAACTAGCCCTTCAAGAATTACGCCTGCGTTCCTATCTCTTCGCGGTTGACGCGAAGGAGGAACGATCATGGCCGATCAGGTGGCGGTGCTGGCGGGAGGTTGTTTCTGGTGCACCGAGGCGGTGTTCCTCGACGTGATCGGCGTGAAAACGGTCGAAAGCGGATATACGGGCGGAACTACCGTCAACCCGACCTACAAGCAGGTTTGCGGCGGCGACACCGGCCATGCCGAGGCGATCCGCATCACCTTCGACCGCGATGCGATCAGCTATGACGAGCTGCTCGACATCTTTTTCGCGGTTCACGACCCCACCCAGCTCAACCGCCAGGGCAATGACACCGGCACGCAGTACCGTTCGGCCATCTTCCCGCAGGACGAGACGCAGCGCGAAGCGGCGCAGGCCGCGATCGGTCGCGCCAATGAGCATTATGACGGCAAGGTGGTGACGACCATTGAGCCCAAGGCGGAGTGGTATCCGGCCGAGGATTATCACCAGGATTATTGGTCGGGCGCGGGGCAAAGCAACCCCTATTGCATCGCGGTGATCCCGCCCAAGCTGCAGAAGCTGCGCAAGAGTTTCCAGGCGCGTGTGAAG
>DASTCB010000136.1:0-11304 GCA_035711585.1 Sphingomicrobium sp. | reverse complement strand
CGCCTCCGCGGCGAGCTGGTCACTCCACGCCATCGCCGGAACTCCGAAATCCGTCCGGGCGCGATTGTGCGCTGCCAGCACCGTGTTGCGCAGCAAAGCCTCCCCGCGATCGGCCGGCGCCGGCCAGTTCGGGCTGGGCAGGGTAGCGGCCGCGGCGGGGGCCGCGGCGAGCATTACAAGGGCGAGCACGCGCTTCATGGCGCGATTGTCGCTCGTGCTGGTTAACAAGCCGCCGAAGCGGTTTGGTAAAAATCAGCGAAGCAATGTTCCGACGATGTTGCCGGCGGGAAGGTAGCGGCACACCAGATAATCATTGGCGCGATTGGACGCGGTGGCGCAGCCCACCCGCTGCGACGTTGGCCAGACGATCTGCGTATAATGGCCGACGTGCGAGACGCTGCCAGTACGGCTTACGTTCGGGAAACGCCCAGGACGGAAATAGCGACGCTCCTCGACCAGCAGCCGGATCATGTCGTCATAGCTGTAGGCGCTGCGGGTTCCCATGAAGAGATTCTCGCCCTGGCGCGGAGCGCGGCCCGGTTGCCGGTCATGCTCGAACCGGTTGGTCCGGGCCAGCCGCTGCGCATAGACCGTCGCGTCCCGCGCCAGCGTCTCGTCCCATACAAGCGGGCCAACGCCATATTGCCTCCGGGCCTCATTATGCCCTGCGATCATGGCGGAACGCATCAGCGCCGCCCCGCGCGGCTTCGGCCGGGTGTCGGTCCATGGCGTAACCACGCGCTGCGGCACGGCCAATGACGCCGCTGGAATCAACAGGACAAGGGCAGTAAGGAGCGCGGCTCTCATGGCCAGCCTTGCTATCCAGCCCAGAATGAACGCGGAACGAACAGGGCCACCCCTGGCACTGTACGTCCACTGGCCGTTCTGCGTCAGCAAGTGCCCCTATTGCGACTTCAACAGCCATGTCCGCGCCTCGATCGACCAGGGCGAGTGGCGCGAGGCATTGCTCGGCGATCTGGCCCATGAGGCGGCGCTGCTGCCGGGGCATCAGCTGAAGTCCATTTTCTTCGGCGGCGGAACGCCGTCACTGATGGAGCCGTCGACCGCCGAGGCGATCATCGCCACGGCCCGCCACCATTGGCCGGTCGCGGACGATGTCGAGATCACGCTGGAAGCCAATCCCAACAGCGCCGAGGCGGCGCGCTTCGCTGACCTCGCCCGAGCTGGCGTCAACCGAATCAGCCTCGGGCTGCAGAGCTTCGACGACGTCGCCCTTGCCTTCCTGGGCCGAGCCCATTCGGCGCAGGAAGGGCTGCGCGCCCTGGAAGCGGCTCAAACCGCGGTGGGCCGGGTCAGCTTCGATCTCATTTACGCACTGCCCGTGGATACCGAACAGGGCTGGTCGGCAACGCTTGACAGGGCCTTGTCGCTCGGCACCGAGCACCTCTCACTTTACCAGCTGACGATCGAGCCCGGCACGCGCTTCGCCACCATGGTTGCGAAGCATGAGTTCGAGCCGCTCGATGACGGCACGTCGGCTGCGCTGTTCGAATTGACACAGGAGCGAACCGCAGCCGCCGGCACTCCCGCCTATGAAATCTCCAACCACGCGCGTCCGGGCGCGGAAAGCCGCCACAACCTCGCCTATTGGCGCTACCAGGATTATGCCGGCATCGGCCCCGGCGCCCATGGCCGCCGCGGCGGGACGCGCACCATGCGCCACCGAAAGCCCGAGAATTTCCTCGCTGCAGTCGGCCGCAATGGCCACGGCCTGGTCGAAGAAGAAACGCTGACTCGCATGGAAGCGGCGCATGAGGCGCTGGTCATGGGCCTGCGCTTGGCCGAAGGGATCAATCCCAACGCCCTTGCCCAGCGACTCGAGGTCGAGCGCCTGATCGACGACATGGCGGTTGACCGGCTTGCCGATCATGGCCTGCTGGAACGCGATGGCCCAATCTTGCGCACGACCCGGCGCGGCCGTCTGCTGCTCGACGCGATCCTCGCGGAAATCGCGGCCTAGAAGGCGGTTCCTGCAGGAGAAACCGGTCTCGCGCCGGTCTGGGTCACCTCACGCACTTCGAGCAGCCGCTCGGCAATTCCGTCGCGTCCGAAGCGGAAGCTGCCGTCGACTCCGGCGAAGCCTTCCTTGTCGATCAGGGTGCGCGCCGGGAAAGCCCGGCCAACCGGCCAGCTCCTGGCGCTACGCACCGCCAGCAGCACCGAGTCATAGCCGAGGCTGGCCAACCGATAGGGCGTCTTGCCGTATCGCGCGCGGTATCGAACGACCAGCTTGTCGAACTGGGCGTCCGGCGCCGCAGCGAACCAAGCCCCGCGCAGCGATGCGTTTCGCTCGATGGTCCGGTCGGTCCCCCACAGCTCGGTTCCGAGCTTTCGCGAGCCTGCCCGTAGCACCGGAGCCGCGATCGCCGCCATGCGCGTCGAATCCCCGATCAGGACGGCATCGACGGCGCCCTTGGCGTTGAGCCGGCGAGCCGCCGCGGTCACCGACGCCTGGCTCCGGTCATAAATTTCCATCGAAACGAGCCTGCCGCCGGACTCGCGAACCGCGCCGACCATCGCCTGGCCGGCGCGCTCGCCGTAAAGCCCGGTTGGAACCAAGGCCCCGAACCTGTCCATCCCCCGCGACCGGGCGAAGCTCACCACGCGGCCGATCGACTGGTCGGGCGTGAATCCCATGATGTAGACGCCGTTGCCGGCCACGCTCTCGTCGTTGGAGTAGGCGATGATCGGAACGCCGGCCTGGCGGGCGACGGGGGCGGCGGCTCGAACATCCTCGGCCAGCAGCGGACCGAGGATCAGGCGATTGCCTTCCGCAATGGCCTTCTGGGCCGCTGCCGCGGCGCCCCCGGTTCCCGCACTATTATAGACGGTGATTCCGATCGACTGCTCGCGCGTGTCGAGCAGAGCCAGCCTGGCAGCGTTGGAAATCGAGGTCCCAACCGGCCCGTCGGGACCCGTCAGTGGCACGATGACCGCAACGCCATTGTAGCTCAGGCCGGTCGGAGGCGGCGTCGGTTCCGGCAGCGGCCCGATCGGAGGGCGCCCGCCCCTTTGGCAGCCCGCCAGCGCCAGGCTCAATCCCAATATGGCGAATAGATATACGCGCCGCGCTTGCCGGGAACTCGAATTCAATGCCATGCCCTCGTCCAGATGAATGAGCCCCTTCCCCCCGGTCTCTATATCGTCGCGACGCCGATCGGCAATCTTGGCGACATGACGTCACGCGCGGCCGATACGCTCCGCCGGGTCGACCATATACTCGCCGAGGACAAACGCGTCACCGCCAAGCTGCTTGCCCATATCGGCTCGAAGGCGCCGATGACCGCCTATCACGATCATAGCGACGAAGCGTTGCGGCTGCGCATCGTCATCGACCTGGCCGACCAGGCAATTGCCCTGGTCAGCGATGCCGGGACTCCGCTCATCTCCGACCCGGGATACAAGCTGGTCCGCGCGGCGCGGCAGGCTGGCCGCTCCATCTACACATTGCCCGGCCCTTGCGCCGCAATCTCCGCGCTGACCCTGGCCGGCCTGCCCACCGATCGTTTCCTCTTCCTCGGCTTCCTGCCACCCAAGTTCACCGCGCGTCGAGAGGCGCTCAGGGATGTCTCCGGCCTTCGGGCGTCTCTCATTCTCTATGAAAGCGGTCCGAGATTAGCGGCATGCCTGACCGATCTCCATGAGATCCTCGGTGATCGCGAGGCGGCGGTCGTCCGCGAGATCAGCAAGCTGCACGAGGAGACCGTCACCGGCAGGCTTTCCGAATTGGAAGATCGCTACGCCAATGCTCCGCCGAAGGGCGAAATTGTGATCGTCGTCAGTCCGCCGCCGGAAGCGGAAGCGGTCAGCGACGCTGACCTTGACGCCGCACTCAGAGCATCGATGGAGAAATTCAGCCCGTCGCGCGCCGCAGCGGACGTCGCCGCGCGGCTTGGAGTGCCGCGTAAGCGCGCTTATGCGAGGGCGCTGGATTTGGCGGGCAAGGATTGAACCGGCAGCTGGCCGAGGCGCGCGGGCGCAAGGCGGAAGCGCTCGCCGCCTGGTGGCTACGGCTTCGAGGTTGGCGGATATTGGCTCGCCGCGCGCGGGTGCCGGGTGGCGAGGTCGACCTCATCGCCCGGCGTGGCCGGGTGCTGGCCTTCGTCGAGGTCAAGCAGCGGAACAGCGCCGAAGCCGCCGATTGGTCTCTCGACGAGTATCGATTGCGGCGGGTCGCGGTCGCGGCGGAGCGGTTGACCCCGCGATATGCACGGGAGGGGGATGACGTTCGCATCGACGCGCTGTTCATCGTCCCGCGCCGCTTTCCGAAGCACCTTCCGAACGTGTGGATGGGATAACTTCCGTTCGGGCTGAGCTTGTCGAAGCCCTGTCCTTCACCTAGCGGAGGAAAAATCAGCCCATCGACAAGCTCAGGGCGAACGGATGTCCGGGGACATCCGTGAGAACGAGCTCAGGGCGCGCGGAGTTTGGAAATTGTCGCTGACTGTCGCCGTGCAAATGGACCCGCTGGAGAAGATCAACATCTCCGGCGATTCGACCTTTGCCCTGATGCTCAAGGCGCAAGAGCGCGGGCACCGACTCTACCATTACCTGGCCGACGCGCTGACTTGGCAGGACGGGCGCCTCTACGCCGGGGCCCATCGGGTCAGCGTGAAGCCGGATGCCGGCGATCATTTCCGGCTTGGCGATTTCACCGTCCTGGACCTCGGCAAGGATGCCGACGTCGTGCTGATGCGGCAGGATCCGCCGTTCGACCTGGGCTACATCACCGCGAGCCATCTGCTCGAACGCATCCAGCGCGAGACGCTGGTGGTCAACGACCCGGCAGCGGTTCGGAACGCCCCGGAGAAAGTCTGGGTGCTGGATTTCGCCCGATATATGCCGCCGACGATGGTGACCCGATCGCTGGGCGCGGCGCGCGAGTTCCAGCAGCAGCACGGCGAGGTGGTAATCAAGCCGCTCCACGGCAATGCCGGAAAGGCGGTGTTCAAGATCGGCCACGACGGCTCAAACCTCGCGCCGCTGATGGAGCTGTTCAACGCCACCTACCGCGAGCCGCACGTCCTCCAGGCCTTCCTTCCCGAGGTCGCCGAAGGCGACAAAAGGATCGTGCTGGTCGACGGCGAGGTCGCCGGAGCGATCAATCGAAGGCCGGCCAAGGGCGACATTCGATCGAACCTTGCCGCCGGCGGCACCGCCGAAGCAAGCGAGCTTACCGGCACGGAGATCGAGATTTGCGCCGCGCTCGGGCCAGAGCTGAAACGGCGCGGATTGCTGTTCGTCGGCATCGACGTCATCGGCGGCCGCTGGCTGACCGAGATCAATGTCACTTCGCCGACCGGAATTGTCGCCATCGATCAGTTCAACGGCAGCGATACGCCCGGCCTGATATGGGAAGCGATCGAGGCGAAGGTCGCACAAGGCAGGGCCCGATGAGCGACTGGATCATCCGCCTGATCGAGCAATCGGGCTACCTCGGCGTCGGCTTCCTGATGTTCCTGGAAACGGTCTTTCCGCCGATCCCGTCGGAAGTGATCATGTCGGTCGCTGGCGTCGCCGCCGGCCAGGGCAAGCTGGACTATGGCCTGGTCGTGCTCTCGGGAACCGCCGGGGCGATGCTGGGAAATGTCCTGTGGTATCTCGCCGCCCGGGCGCTGGGCATCCAGCGGCTCGAGCCGATCATCCGTCGCTGGGGCCGCTGGATCACGATGAGCTGGGACGAGGTGAAGCGCGCCGAACGCTGGTTTGCGCTTCACGGCACCTTCTTCGTCTTCCTCGGGCGATTGCTGCCGACGGTGCGCAGCCTCGTGTCGATTCCCGCTGGCCTGCTCAAGATGAGCTTCCGGCGATTCATGATTGCCTCGACCCTAGGCACCGCGGCCTGGACCGCGCTGCTCGCCGGGGCGGGCTACAAGCTCGGCGAGAGTTACACCGATATCGAGAAGATCCTCGGCCCCGCCGCCAATGCCATCCTGGTCGTGCTCATCGCTGGCTATATCTACCGGGTCTGGACCCATCGCCACATGACGACCGAAGATGCGTCCAAATCGGACGTCGCAAGCTCGTAGATCGATGCGTTCCGAGATAAGCGATTGATCCATAATGGGTATTTAGTGCCGCGTTAACCGCGGGTATCAAATCCATGCCTGGTCGATTGCGGACGCGGACGGAAAACCCCACGCCCGTCCTGGCCGTGACCGGATTGAGCGGGCGAAAATTGGTCATCGTCCGACTATCCACCGCCTCCGTTCCCTCGTGGAGCGGGGGCGGATTTCCCTTACGCCCTCGGATGGGCGTGCCGGTAAACGTCGAGCAGCCGCGCGGCATCGACGTCCGTATAGATTTGAGTCGACGACAGACTGGCATGTCCCAGCAACTCTTGCAGGGATCGCAAATCCGCGCCCCGCGCCAGCAGGTGGGTGGCAAAGCTGTGCCGCAGCGCATGCGGGGTAAGGCTGTCGGGCAGGCCGAGCCTTGCTCGGGCGCCGCGCACCGCGCGCCTCACCAGGTCGGGGTTCAGCGGCCCGCCCTTCGCCCCGACGAACAGCGGTGCTTCGCCTGCCAGCGGATAGGGGCATAGCGCCACATAGGCCTCGATCGCCTCCCTGACCGCCGGCACCAGCGGTACGATCCGCGTCTTGCCGCGCTTGCCGGTGACGCGCATGGCCTGCCCCAACGGCAGTACGCGAGCGCTAAGCCCCATCGCTTCCGCGACGCGCAGGCCGGCGCCGTACAGCAACAGCAGGATCGCCAGGTCGCGCGCGCCGATCCAGTCGTTAGGGGCTGCCATCTCCGCCTCCTTGGCCAGCGCGATGGCATCGTCGGGGCTGGCGGGCCGCGGCAGGGTCCGCGGCCGCTTGGGCGCGCGGGTCCGCGGCAATTGCGCCGGGTTGCCCTGTTGCTCGGCGGCATAGGTCAGGAAGGCGCGCACCGCCGACATTTCCCTTGCCGCCGATGATGCACCCAGTCCACTTGCCCGCCGGTCGGCCAGGAAAGCACGGAGGTCGGTAGCGCTGACATTCAACAGCGCGAAGCGGCCGATCTCCTCGCCGCGATGGCGGCCGAGGAATTCGATCAGCCTGTGAGCGGTGGCGACATAGGCCCGCACCGTATGCGGGCTTCGGCGGCGATCATGGGCGAGATAGCCGGCCCAGCGGGCCGCGAGCGCCCGCACCGGATGGCCTTCCCCCTCTAGTTGTCGATCAGGCACCTCCGGATCATAGCCGCAAGGCTCGATCCAAGGAATCCCAGCAATTGCGCGCCGTGTCGATTGTCGAGGCCGGCCGCTGTGGTCTGGCCGAGCAGCAATATGCCGTAAGGCAATGGCGCCTCGGCGCTGATCAGGATAAGCGCTTCGGAGCGAATGTCGCGCGCGGCCGCTCCGAACAGCGGATGGCCGCAATCGACGGTGCGCATGGTGACCGGTTCCAGCCGCTCGATCGCGCGGTCGACGATCTTGGGTTCCACGGTTCCCACATGGCCGGTCTCGACGCGGAAGCCTTGGCCGTCGGCGACCAGCGTCAGCACCGCATGATCGATCCCCAGCAGGCGCGGCCAATCGTTCCGGACCACGTCGAACAGGGCGAACAGGCCGTCCGCCTCCATCAGTGCCAGCACGGCGGCATGGATCGCTGCGGTCGCGCCCGAATGGCCGCGGGCGAACGCGAGCAGGTCATCCTTGGCGCTTTCCGCCGCGCCCAGCCGGTCGCGCAGGGTCGCGACTGCCCGCTCCTCGAAGGAAATGACCTTGCCCATGCCGCGAATCTTATCGCGACAGGGTTAATAATCCGCCTAATCAGCCAGATTTTCGCTTGAGCCCGCCCCCCGGACACACTCGCTCAAATCTTCTGCCCGGTCGCTTCCCAGTCCTTGAGGAAGGCGGCAATGCCATTTTCGGTCAGCGGATGCTTGAACAGCTGGCGGATCACGGCGGCCGGCGCCGTCATCACATCCGCGCCCAGCTTGGCCGCGTCATGGATGTGGATCGGGTTGCGGACGCTGGCGACCAGGATCTGGGTCGCAAAGTCGTAATTGTCGTAGATGGTGCGGATGTCCGCGATCAGCTCGATGCCCGGATAGCCGACATCGTCGTGCCGGCCCACGAAGGGAGAAATGAAGGTCGCGCCGGCCTTGGCCGCCAGCAGCGCCTGGTTGGCCGAAAAGCAGAGCGTAACGTTGACCATCGTCCCGTCCCCGGTCAGCGCCTTGCATGTCTTGAGCCCGTCGATCGTCAGCGGCACCTTGACCGCGATATTGTCGGCGATCTTCCTGAGCGTCTCCGCCTCCTTCATCATCCCGGCATGATCGAGCGCGACGACCTCGGCCGAGACCGGGCCGGGGCAGATGGAGCAAATCTCCTTCACCACCTCGATGAAGTCGCGGCCCGACTTCTTCACCAGCGACGGGTTGGTCGTGACCCCATCGAGCAGCCCGGTGTCGTGAAGCTCCTGGATTTCGGCGATCTCTGCGGTGTCGACGAAGAATTTCATGCGGAATCGGTCCCTACGGCAAGGCGGAAATTTGCCCACCCCTAGCCAATGCGCTCATGAAGGTCACCCGATTCGAATAGGGAGCGGCCGATGTCGGTGGATTCGCATGTGCTGGTCGACCATCGGGGCGACGGGGTCCTATCGATCATGCTGGCGCGGCCGGAGCGGCGCAACGCCATCACCGTCGCCATGTACGCGGCGCTGGCCGATGCGATCGAGAGCGCGGCCGACAATCGCTCGATCCGGCTGATCGCCATCGAGGGCCAAGGCGAGGATTTCACCGCCGGCAACGACCTCGGCGACTTCCTCCAGGCGATGCCGGACCCCGGCTCGGGCCAGGACATACCGGTCTGGCGGCTGCTCCGCGCGCTTGCGCGGAACCAGGTGCCGGTCGTCGCCGCGGTTCACGGCAATGCCGTCGGTATCGGCACGACCATGTTGTTCCATTGCGATTTCGTCCTGGCCGAAGATGGCTGCCGCTTTGTCATGCCGTTTGTCGACCTTGGCCTGGTGCCGGAGGCGGCGAGCTCGCTGATCTTCCCCCGCTTGGCCGGCCGGCGCCGCGCCGCGCGCCATTTGCTGCTGGGAGAGCCCTTCGGTGCCGCCGAGGCGCTCGACATGGGGCTCGCCAGCCACCTGGTTCCGCAAGGGCAGCTGAAGCAAGCCATGACCGGCCTTGTCGCCGCGTTGCTCGCCAAGCCGCCTGAGGCGCTACGCCAGACCCAGGCCTTGCTGCGCCGCGAGGATATCGGTCAGATCCTCGAGCGGATGGAGCTTGAGAACGGCCATTTCGCCGAGCGGCTGAAGTCGGACGAGGTGAAGGCGGCGATCGCCGCCTTCTTCGCCAGCCGGGCAAAAGCGCCGGCTTAGGTGTCGGTTTCGGCCTTCCACACGCGCTTGGAGCGCGAGACGGTGATCGTCGGGCCCGGAATGAAGATCAGGTCCGTGGGCTGGGTATAGGTCACCTTCAGGTCCAGATAATCGCTGCCATCGGCATTGCCCGCTGTGGGCGCCGGGATGTTGAAGGTCCCTGGCTTGATGCCGTATACCGCGGCGTTCATTTTCGCCTGGATGGTGGAGGTCGCCGGAACGGGCCACAGGGTCGCCGCCCTCGCTCCTTCGCCCAGCGCGTGCTGGATGCCGGACATGGCGCGGAACACCAGGCCAAGCTGGATGATCATCCAGATCAGCATGATTAGGACTGGCAACGCGAAGGCCATCTCGATGACCGCCGCTCCGCGCTCGTCGCGACGAAGGCGCTTGCAAAGAATCATTGGACCCTCACTCCCGCCGACCCGTCGAGATGGTATTTCCCGTCCGCTTGCGTGCCAAAGCGCAAGTCGAAGTGCGGGGTATAGATGTAGACGGCCGTCGCCGTGATGTAGCGCACTTCGGCCTGCGTGCTCGTGCAATCGCTCGTGTAAGCGGTGACCGTGCCGTCGCAGGTCAGGTTGTAGGTGACGGTGACGTCGGCCGTGGTGAGCGGCGCCGACTTGCAGGTCCCGTCGCTATTGGTGCCATTGAACTGGCAGACGGCTTCCTTCTTGATCGTGTCCTCGGGCGTGTTCGCGCCGGTCGTCTGCATGACCTTTTCGATCGCGCGCTGGGCCGCCTGCTCCAGTTCCAGCTTCTTGCCATAGGCCATGCTGATGTCGGTCACGCCGATTACCATCATGGCCAGGATCGGAGCCGCGAGCGCAAGTTCGATGACGGCCGCGCCGGACTGGTTCCGCGCGAGCTGTTTGAGACGGCGGGTCATCCGACCAGCCTCACCCGGACGCCACCCACGACCGGTGGAATGCCGGTGTTGGGACATTTGCTGGCGACTTTCATGTACGAATTGCCGCTGAACTCGACCCGCTTGCCGACCAGTTGCAGGCAGGCTGCGGTCGTTCCGGTGCCGCCGTTATATAGCACCGACTGATTGGGGATGTAGACGACGCCGGTGATCGCGCCGTTGCTGCCGCCGTTGATGTGGTTCTGGCCCTTGCTGCCATCGTCCGTGGCGCGACGATCCTGATACAGGGCGATCCCCGTGTAGGTGCCCGTCAGCGGCGCAGTGATGTCCACGGTCCCCCCGGTCAGCTTGATGCTGCCGGTATCCGCCCCCGAACTGTCGAAATCCGTCATCGCGATGGTGCAATGGGTGCAGCTTATGCTGGAGCTGCTGCTGTTCATCGTCAGGTCGCCGCCGTCCAGCACATAGGTGACGTCCTCGGCCAGCTTGAGCGAGCCCTGGACCGTGACGTCGCCGGTGATACAGACCACTTCGCCAGGAAGGTCCTCGCCGGTACGGTCGATGGGATAATCCTGGTTCTTGTCCATGTCCGAAATGGTCTTGTCGCAATCCCCGGCGGCCGGCGGAGGGACGTTTGCATGCGGATCGGTAATCTTCGGGGTGTTCGGATCATAGTCGTCCACATCCCAGGTGCTGGAATATTGGACGCCGCCCCCGGCGGCGACCGACTTGGCGATGACGGTTCCGCCTTTGCCGCCATTGGCGCTGCTGGCGCCGTTCGACGCCGCCTTGCTCGGGTGCTTAGCGTTCGCGATCATCGAGCAGTCGCCGATGTCGACGATGGCGCTGCCTGACACCTCGATTCCGGTTGCGGCAACGCTTTCGTCGAGCGCGATAATGCAATATTCATCGGCCGCCGGAACGGTCGCCGCTGTCGCAATCGCCCGAATCTTCGGCGCGGTGTTCAGGAACATCGAACTGAATGGAAGGGAGTGCGAAATCTCCAGCGTCACCTTGACCTGCTTTTTCTTGTCACCGTCATCGGCCGGCCGTTCAATCAGCGGATAGCCGCTGGCAAGCGCGATGCCGGTATCC
>DASTCB010000135.1:0-2137 GCA_035711585.1 Sphingomicrobium sp. | reverse complement strand
CCGGGGGGCCCTTCGCCAAGCTGGCGGAGGGCCCTGCGTTCTGGCGGAGCAGGACGGTGCCGGATGCAGGACTCGAACCCGCGACCTTCGGTTTACAAAACCGCTGCTCTACCAGCTGAGCTAATCCGGCCTGGTTCAAGCCCATGCGTCAGATGATGCCGAAGGTCCAGCCTTCGGTCTGCGCAAGCTGGGGCGTCAGGCCTTCCGGTTCAAATGCACGCGGGCTCGCGGCATGCGCCCGCATGCCCGCCGCCGTGACCAAGGCGTCGGTCTGGTGGTCGTTGGGCTCAAACCTGAGCCGCACCGGCGGGCTGCCAAGCCCCTTGAGCGCTTGGGTAAGCTCGGCGCGGCTGCGCAGTTTCCTGCCGCTCATGCCGGCATTGCGCAGGTAGATGCGGGTATAGATTTCAACGACCGCGCTGCCGCCCTCGGGCAGCGGGTCCATTGGCCAGATGGCGACTTTGCCGTTCAGGCGATACAGCAGTCGCATCCCCGAGAAGCTGGCCTTGGCGACCTGCGCCGCGCCGATCGCATCGAAGGCTGAGGCGGTCTTGCGGCCGCCCTGGGCGTTAAGCCGTGCGTCGCATTGCCGAAAGCGCATGAAGTCGGCTTTTACTCCGTCGGCAATGCCGAAATAGAAGTGCCGCCGGTGCGCGCGTTCCAGGAAACTAGCGGCACCGAGATCTTCATCGTCGCTCAGGCGATCGACATAATCCCAGAATTCGCGCGCCGTCCGTGGAACGCCCGGCTCGCCGGGAAGGTAACTTCCACGCTCGGCGAACGGCGGCGCGAAGCTAAAGTCGAAGCCGAACAGGGTCGGTTCTTCCTCCGCCCGCTGCAGCAGCCAGTCGAGTACCTCCGTCCGCGACCATGCATGTTCCGGTCGGATAAGGCGCGGCGGAAGATCGTCGCGCGCCTCCGCGATCGCGATGCCCTTGTGCCGCTTCCCCTTCGCGCCCGACCAATCGATGGCGATGAAGGCCGCGAACTGTGGGGTCACACCAGCGGAGGCTGGCTGTCGTCCTCGCTGGGCGGAGGCTGCCGTTTGATGCGCGGGGGCTGGGGCGCCCGCCTGCGATCGTCGCCGCCACTCCAGTCCTCCAGCTGCCGCGCCGCCCAGTCGCGGCCCCCGAGCCCGAAAGCGAGGGCGGTAGCCACCGCCGCGCTGCCGAGGATCAGGCCAAAAGCGATCATGACGATCTCATTGGCCAGCCCCATGAAGGTCAAGCCGATCGCGGTGAACAGGGCGATGATCGCATATTTGACGATCGTCTCGGCGTAGCTGGCCTCGCCGGTCGAGCTGCCGACCAGCCCGGCCAGGATCCGCGCCAGGAACAGGCCGACCACGATAATGACCGTGCCGAAGATCACCTTGCCGCCAAGCTCCGTGATCTGGAACAGCAGGGCCGCGACGCTGTCGCCTCCGAGCTGCCGGGCCGCCTCGATGGCGGCGGCAAGCAGGATAGCGGTCATGGCGATGGCGCCGACCACCTTCGACGGGTTGGTGCCGGCGGGCATGATGCCGAGCGCATGGACGCTGCGATCGAAGCCGAGGCTCGGCAGCACGGTTTCCAGCATCGCTTTCACCCAGCGGCCGATCAGGAAGGCGATGGCCAGCCAAACCAGAGCTGCGAGCACTCGCGGAATCGCCAGCGCAATGGACTGCAGCATTGCGGTGGCCGGATCCGAAATGGCGGAAACCTGCAGGATCTGCAGCGCGGCGATGGCGGCGAAAATGATGATCACCGCCGAGACGGTGACGCCGACCGCGCGGGCGATGGAGCTGCGCGCCGGCGCGACGCCCTCCTGCGCTACCCCGCCCTCGTCGACCGCCAGCGGCGCCTCGCCGATGCTGACGCCCGCGCGGCCGAGCAGCCGCTCAAGGTTCAAGGCACCGAGGAATGCCTCGACGACGTGACGGACGACCCGCGCCAGGATCAGGCCGGCGAAGAAGAACAGGCCGGCTCCGAGCAGGCGAGGCAGGAAGGCGAAAACTTCATTGGTTAAGTTGGTGACCGGCGTCAGCACGCCGGAAAGGCCCAGTGGCTGCAGCGCCGCGATCAGGCCGACCAGCCAGACCAGCCAATAGGCCAGGCGGCCGATCTCGGTGCCGATCGACTCGCCGCCGGCCTCCGGG
>DASTCB010000134.1:0-22575 GCA_035711585.1 Sphingomicrobium sp. | reverse complement strand
CTTGCTGGCCATCCGCAGCCGCAACCGGATCGACTGGACCGAGCTGACCCGTGCCTGCGCCGATGCCGATATCGTCGTCGCCGACCGGTGGCTGCCGAGAGGCTGCAATCCGCGCTGGTTGAAGCTGGACCGCAAGGCTCTGGAGCAAACCGGCGGGGTGGCGATCTATTTGGGCGATCAGCCGCGCGTTGAAACCGTTGCGGAGCGGTTGGGCCACCACCCCTGGTCGTTCTAGGCGGTGACGCTCAGCTCGACTGCCAGACGGCGAGTTCGCTTCCCGAAGGATCGATGAAATGGAAGCGGCGGCCGCCGGGGAATGTGAAGATCGGCTTGGCGATGATCCCGCCGGCCTTCATCACCGCGTCGAACGCGGCCTCCAGGTCGTCGACGCGGATGACGGGCAGCGGCGCGGCCAATGCGTCATTGGGCTGTCCGTTGAGGCCGAGATCGACATCGCCGCTGGTGGTCGCGGCATAGTCCGGGCCGAAATCGGTGAATGTCCAGCCGAACGCCTTGGCGTAAAAGCCGCGGGTCAGTTCATGCGCGGTAACACTGGGGAGCTCGATGTAATCGATGCGTGGGGTCATTCGCTTTCCCTTATCCGTTCGTCCCGAGCGAAGTCGAGGGACCGTTCTTTTGGAGGTCTGGCGTAGAATGAAAGGGCTACCCAATCTCCACGGATTAGCGCCTCCTTCTTGGCTCGTGACCAAGGCTTGATCCGCCGCTCCGCTTCGAGGGCTTCAAGGCGCGTTTGAAAATCTTGGGACCAGACCAATTGAACAGGCAGTCGGCGCGAGGTGAAATCGCAATAGCCTCCGGCCTGGTGCTGGGCGAACCTGACTTCCAAATTGTCGGTGTGCCCAGTGTAGTAAGCACCGTCGGCGCAACGGAGGATATAGGTCCAAAAGGCCAAGCTTGCTCCCCCTCAGAAGGTCCCTCGACTTCGCTCTGGACGAACGGATTGTAAGCATCCTGCATCCTGCCCGCTCAGGACGAACGGAAGTTATCGAGCCGAATCCCTAGTATCGCCGGATCAGGCCCGCCAGCCGTCCCTGGATGCAAACCCGGCTCTCGTCATAGCGCTGCGCCTCATAACTGCGGTTGGCCGGGTCGAGCCGGATCATCTGCCCTTCGCGGCGATAGGTTTTGAGCGTCGCCTCCTCATTGTCGATCAGCGCCACGACGATCTCTCCATCGCGCGCCGTGTCGACCTTGCGGATCAGCGCGAAGTCGCCGTCGAGGATCCCCTCCTCGACCATCGAATCGCCCGACACCTCGAGCGCATAATGTTCGCCCGGCCCAAGCAGCGCGGCAGGGACCGCGAAGCCTTCAGTGCCCTGCAGCGCCTCGATCGGCGTACCAGCGGCGATCCGGCCGTGCAGCGGAATCTCGATCGTGTCATTGGCAGCCGCGGGAACGACCGGCTTCGGCGCGGCGCTGGCCGCCGGCGCCGCCACATCGGGCATCCGAAGCACCTCGAGCGCCCGGGCCCGGTTGGGTAGCCGGCGGATGAACTGCCGCTCCTCCAGAGCCGAAATCAGGCGGTGCACGCCGGACTTCGATTTGAGGTCGAGCGCCTCGCGCATCTCGTCGAAACTGGGCGACACGCCGGTCGCTGACAAACGCTCGTTGATAAAATTCAACAGCTCATGCTGCTTCACGGTCAGCATCGGCCCCTCCATGTCCCCGCTCATGGGAACGAATGGAGAACGTGTATGAAACGAAATGGATTTCGTCAACGCTGAAAACGCATCTTCCTCAGACGATGCTGGGTCTCCATGGCGCGTGACAGATGTCGAGGAAGGCCTTGAGAAGCGCCCGCCCTTGCTCGGATGCCACGCTTTCGGGGTGGAACTGCACGCCATGGACCGGGGCGGACTGGTGCCGCATGGCCATCACCGTCCCGTCCGCGCTCCATGCATTGGCGATCAGCGGGGGCCGAGGGTCCGGCACCGCCAGCGAATGATAGCGGGTCGCCGCGAAGGGCGAGGGCAGGCCGGCAAACAGCCCGCTGCCGTCGTGTTTCACCTCGGCGACCTTGCCGTGGACCGGGTAAGTGCGTTCCACCGGCGAGCCGCAGGCGATTGCGATCGCCTGATGCCCGAGGCAGACGCCAAGCAAGGGGTGCTTCCGTTCGATGCAGGCGCCTGCCAGTGCGACCGAAATACCGGCGTCCTCCGGCCTGCCCGGCCCGGGCGAGATCAGGATCCCGCCGCCTCCATTTCCAAGCGCCTCGACAACCCCCAGCGCGTCATTTCGCTTGACGGCGACCTCCGCTCCCAGCGCGACCAGATAGTCGACCAGCATGAAGGTGAAGCTGTCGACATTGTCGATGACCAGGATGCGCGGCGAGCTCACCGCAGTTCCTAGTTGGCCCCGCTGTACCGCTTCTTGGCTGCCGCGATCGCTTCCTCGTTGCGCTCGACGCCCTGGTCGGCCTTCATCGCGTTCAGCATCTGCTGGCCAAGTTCCTGGGGCAGCGCCTGCTGAAACTCGGACTGGGTCTGGGCGACCAAAAGCGGATTGGACATGGCGTCCTGCGGAATGATCTTATTGGTCTTGACCACGAAATAACCGCGGCCCTGGGGATCTCCGCCCATCCGGCTCTTGCCCTGGGTCAGGCTGAACAGCAGGCGCAGCGGCGCGGCCGCCTGGGGCGGTGCCTGGGCAATTTGCAGGCGGCGGGCGCGAACCGGTTCCACCGCCGGCAGGGAAACCCCGGCCTCGGCCATCGCCTTCGTCATCGTCGCGCCACGCGCCACTTTGGCGGCAATGTCCGACGCAACTGCCCGGGCGCGATCATTGGCCTTTCGGAGAATCCAGTCTTCGCGGACTTGATCCCGGATCGCGGCCAGAGGCGCCGGCGCTGCTTCCTGCACGCGCTCGACCGCGACCAGCGCATAGCCGGCTTCTCCCGGCAGGGTGACGATCTCCGGATCATCGTCCTGGGCCATGGCGAATCCCGCCTTCAGCACGGGCTCGAGCTCGGCCGGCACTGAATAGGTTGCGTCGCTGCGCGAGCGGCCGTTGGCGGTGATCGCGGGAGTGGCGGTGACCGGCAGCTTGGCCGCACCGACGACCTCGGCAAAGCTTGCCCCGTCGGCGATCTGATCGTCGACGCGGGTGACCAGGTCCGTCAGCGCCTCCTTGCGCTTGTTGGTGGTGAGCAGGGCGGCGATCTCCGCGCGGGCCTGCTCGAGGCTGCGGCCCGAGGCGCCGCGGACGTCCTCGATCTTGACGACGTGCCAGCCAAGATCGGAACGGATCGGCCCGATCACCGCGCCCTTGGCGGCGGAGAAAGCGGCACTAGCAATCGCCTCGTTGGCGGCGCCGCTGAATTGCGCGCGGGTCTGCGCGCCCAGGCTGACGTCGGCGGCGGCGAGCCCCGCCGGGGCGGCAGCAGCGGCAAAGCTGGCGCCCGACTTGGCCCGGGCCGCGATTTCGTTGGCTTGGCGCTGGTCCTGCACGACCGCCTGGCTGATCACTCGCGTCTCGCTGCCGGCATAGGTCGCCTGGTTCGCCTTGTAATAAGCGGCAATCTCAGCCTCGGTCGGGGCCGCGCCTGCGACCGACTCAGGGCCGATCCTGGCGAAGCGCAGCACTCGCTGCTCCGGAACCACGTAGCGCTGCCGGTTCTGGGCATAGAAGGACTGCAGGTCGCCGTCGGAAGGGTTCAATCCGGCCCGGAAAGCATCGGTCGGGATAACCGCCAGCTCGCCCTCGCGCTGCTCGAGCAGCATCGAGGCATAGGGCCGGGCGATGCCCAGCGGCAGGCGGGCATCTGCCGCCACCGGCGCCAGCACCAGCCGCTGCGTGATTCCCGAGCCGAGGAGCCGGCGGACTTCTTCATCGGTCAGCTGTTGCTGCTGGAGGAAGGCCTGATAGGCCTGCTCGCTGAACCGGCCATCGAGGCCGCGTGTCTGCGGCAGGCTGGCGATCTCGGCGTCGATCAGCCGCTTCGACAGCACGAAGCCATGGTCCTTGGCGAAGGCCGCCAGCGCCTCCTCGTCGATCAGCCCCTGGAGGATATTGTCGAACTCGCCAATCAGCGTCGAATAGGTCGCCTCGGGATTTTGCTGCTGCGCCTGGCGCAGCGCCTGGCTCATCACATTGTCCAGTTCGCTCTCGGTGACTTCTTCGTCGCCGACCGCGGCCAGCGTGCCGCGCCCGGTTCCGATCGGGCCCGACCGAATGCCGCTGATATCGGCCAGGGCGAAGGAGGCGAGGATCGCCAGCATGAACAGGACCATGATGATGGTCCCGACCACGGACTTGGACAGGCGGCGAAAGGCAGCGAACATTTGAATTCCGTGCTTTGAAAAAATCTGAGGGCCGCTTTAGGGGCGGGTGCGAGTGACGGCAAGCTGAACAGGGAGTGGCGAATGGCGCGGCGCAAGCTGGTGGCGGGGAACTGGAAGATGCACGGACTTTCGGGCGACCTGGCGGAGGTTACCGGCATATCGATTGCCGCCGAAACCGCCAAAGCCGATGTAGCGGTTTGCCTGCCGGCGACGCTGATCGAACGGGCGGTGCGTGCCGCGCCGGGATTTGCAGTCGGCGGACAGGATGTCCACCAGGCCGAGAAGGGCGCCCACACCGGCTGCGTCTCGGCCGCCATGCTGCTCGACGCGGGTGCCAGGCTGACGATCGTCGGCCACAGCGAACGGCGCGAGGCGCAGGGCGAGACTGATGCCGACGTCAGGGCCAAGGCTGAAGCTGCGCTCGCCGCGGGGCTCGCGGTCATCATTTGCGTGGGCGAGAGCGATGCGGTGCGGGCGCAGGGCAAGGCGATCGAAACGGTCTCGGCGCAGCTCGACGCCTCGCTTCCTGTATCGTTTCCGCCGGACGCCCGATTTTCCGTCGCCTATGAACCGATCTGGGCGATCGGCACCGGCAAGGTCCCCTCGATCGCCGACATCGGCGAGATGCATGCGGCGCTCCGCGCCCGGCTCAAGGCAGCCTATGGGGAAGCCGGCGCCAATGTCCGAATCCTCTATGGCGGCTCGGTCAAGCCATCCAACGCAGCGGAGATTTTTGCCGTTCCCGACGTCGATGGCGCCCTGGTCGGCGGGGCCAGCCTCAAGGCGGCGGACTTCCTGCCGATCGTCGAGGCTGCGGCGGCTCTCGCCTAATGAACGGCTTATTCACTTGCCGATCAGGCGGATGGCGCTAAGAAATCGCGCCCCCAATTAGATGGAAAAGGATCCCATGCGTCTTTTTGCAGCACTTGCTTCGGCCTCGCTGGCTCTCGCCGGTCCGGCCTTTGCCCAGGCCGGCGGCTTCACCGTCGGCACCGAGGTTCTCGATGGCAGCGGCAATCCGGTCGGCACCGTGACCGCGGTCAATGGCGACGTCGTCACGGTCAGGACGGATAAGCTCGAAGCCAATCTCGGCAAGGCGAGCTTCGCCAACCAGGACGGCAAGCTCTACATCGGCAATACCCAGGCCGAACTCAACGCGCTGATCGAACAGCAGAACGCGGCCGCCGAGGCATCGCTCGCGATTGGCTCTCCGGTCAAGGGCACCGGCGGCGCGGACATCGGGACGATCGAATCGATCGACACCGAATTCGTCACGCTGAAGCTGACGTCGGGCAAGTCGGTCCGTATCCCCCGATCCGGAATCGCGGGAAGCGCCCAGGGTGCGGTGGTCGGCCTGACCGTCGCGGACCTCGAAACGCAGACGAGCGGCGACAGCGCGAGCAACTGATTGCCGCCAACTGGCCAGCGCGCGTTGAGTTTTCGGCGCGCGCTGGCTAAGGGCGCGCCCAACTCCTCTTTTCGACGGGCCCATTTTCCATGTTGTTCACCTTCCTCCTCATCGTCCAGACCCTGGTGGCCACCTTGCTGGTCACGGTCATCCTGATGCAGCGGTCGGAGGGCGGCGGACTGGGCGTCGGAGGTTCGTCGGCGGGCTTGATGACCGCGCGCGGCGCGGCCGATTTCCTGACTCGCGCCACTGCCGTCCTGGCCGCCATCTTCATCATCCTGTCGATCGCGCTGGCCGCCATTGCCGGGGTCACGCGCGAGGCGCCGACGGTCGACACTTCGCTCGCCAAGGAGCAGCCGTTCCAGCCGGTCGCGCCCGTCCAGCAGGCGCCGGCCGCCCCGCAGCAGGCCCCCGCCGGCAACGAAAGCGCGCCGGCCGTCCCGCTGGCACAATAGCAACTCGAATCCGTTCGTCCTGAGGAGCCGCTGAGCGAAGTCGAAGCAGCGTCTCGAACGACCGTGATGGTGGATCGTCACTTTATTTCTCGTGAACTGATTCTACGGCTTGCCTAAAGGAGCCGCTCGCCCCTAAGGCCCGACTCCCATGGCGCGGTACGTATTCATCACCGGCGGCGTGGTCTCCTCGCTTGGCAAAGGTCTTCTGGCAGCGTCCCTCGGGGCGCTCTTGCAGGCGCGCGGATACAAGGTCCGCATCCGGAAATTCGACCCCTATCTCAACGTCGATCCCGGGACGATGTCGCCCTATCAGCACGGCGAAGTTTATGTGACCGACGACGGGGCGGAGACCGACCTCGATCTCGGCCATTATGAGCGCTTCACCGGCGTGTCCGCGCACCAGTCGGACAATGTCACCTCAGGCCGGATCTATCGCGACATCATCGCCCGGGAGCGGCGCGGCGATTATCTCGGGGCGACCGTCCAGGTCGTCCCGCACGTCACCAACGCCATCAAGGAATTCGCCCAGGCCGACACCGACGGCCTCGACTTCGTCATTTGCGAGATCGGCGGAACGGTCGGCGACATCGAAAGCCTTCCCTTCGTCGAGGCGATCCGCCAGCTGAAGAACGATCTCGGGCGGGGGCAAAGCTGCTTCGTCCACACCACGCTGGTGCCTTATATCGCCGCCGCCGGCGAGCTGAAAACCAAGCCGACCCAGCATTCGGTTCGCGAGCTGACCAGCTACGGCATCCAGCCAGACGTGCTGCTGTGCCGCGCCGACCGGCCGATTCCCGAATCGGAGCGGGCGAAGATCGCCCTGTTCTGCAACGTTCCGAAGGAAGCCGTCATCCAGGCGCTCGACGCCCGCTCGATCTATGACGTGCCGCTCCAATATCATGCCGAGGGGCTGGATGCCGAGGTGCTCAAGGTGTTCGGCATCGCGGACGCCCCGAACCCGGAGCTCGGCCGCTGGGCCGATATCATGGACCGCATCGACCACCCGGAAGGCGAAGTGACGATCGGCGTGGTCGGCAAATATGTCGGCCTGCCCGACGCCTACAAGTCGTTGCGCGAGGCGCTGGTCCATGGCGGCATCGCCAACCGGGTGAAGGTCAACATTCGCTGGCTCGACGCCGAGATGTTCGAGCATCAGGATGCGGACCTCGCCGCCGAGCTGGAGCCGCTGCACGGCATCCTGGTCCCCGGCGGCTTTGGCGAGCGCGGCAGCGAGGGCAAGATCGCCAGCGTCACCTTCGCCCGCGAACGGGAGGTGCCCTTTTTCGGCATCTGCCTCGGCATGCAAATGGCCTGCATCGAGGGCGCAAGGAACACCGCCGGCATCAGCCAGGCCTCGACCACCGAATTCGGCGCGACCAGCGAGCCGGTGGTCGGCCTGATCACCGAGTGGATGAGCCCGGAAGGGCTTCAGAAACGCACCGCCGAGACCGACCTGGGCGGGACGATGCGCCTCGGCGCCTACCAGGCCAAGCTCAGCCACAACAGCATGGTGGCGCAGCAATATGGCACGACCGACATCAGCGAACGGCACCGCCATCGCTATGAGGTCAACGTCCATTATCGTGACGCGCTGGAGAAAGGCGGCCTGATCTTCTCGGGCATGTCGCCGGACGGGGAGTTGCCCGAGATCGTCGAGCGGCCCGACCACCCCTGGTTCATCGGCGTGCAGTTCCATCCCGAACTCAAGAGCCGTCCGTTCGACCCGCACCCGCTGTTCGCCGGATTCATCGAGGCGGCGCTCAAACAATCACGCTTGGTATAAGGGCTGATTATCAGTCCCTTGTTGCGATTCATTTGCCGTTAAGGCGCACAGGCGTTACGTCCCCGTTATGCAGGGGCGTTTGATCATCGGCGCATTGGCACTGTCCGTTCTGGGCACACCTGCGTTGGCCGGCGAAATCGCGAAGCGCGTGATCTGCCCCAAGACCGACCAGGCGCAGCAGCGTCAGCAGCAGGCGAAGGAACCGCAGCCGCAGCAGCGCGGCAAGTCGCAGGGCTGCGTGGTGCAGCGACAGATACCGCCCGTGGTCGATCCTTCACCGCACTTCTGGCTGTAGTTTTCAAGCCATTGCCGCCGCGCGACTCGCATCCTAATTGGGCGCGATGAGCAACGTCATCTCCAGCCGCCTGATCGTCCTTGGCTCCGGCCCCGCCGGCTACACCGCCGCCATCTATGCCGCCCGCGCCGGGCTCCAGCCGATCGTCGTCCAGGGCATCCAGCCCGGCGGCCAGCTGACCACCACCACCGATGTCGAGAATTACCCCGGCTTCCGCAGCGTCATCCAGGGACCCTGGTTGATGGAGGAGATGCAGGCCCAGGCCGAGCATGTCGGAACCAAGGTGGTGTGGGACCATATCGCCGAGGTCGACCTGTCGCGCCGCCCCTTCATCCTGACGGGCGACAGCGGCACCCAATATCATGCCGACGCGCTGGTCATCGCCACCGGCGCCCAGGCCAAGTGGCTGGGCCTTCCGTCGGAAGAGCATATGAAGGGGAGGGGCGCATCGGCTTGCGCCACCTGTGACGGTTTCTTCTACCGCGGCAAGAAGGTGGCGGTGATCGGCGGCGGCAACACCGCGGTCGAGGAGGCGCTATACCTGACCAACCACAGCCATGACGTGACCTTGATCCACCGCCGCGATTCGCTTCGCGCGGAGAAGATCCTGCAGGATCGGCTGTTCGCCCACCCGAATATCAAGATCATGTGGGACAGCGAAGTCGCCGAGTTCGTCGGCGGCGGCATGCCCGAGGCGCTGGTCGGCCTCGATGTCCGCAACGTGAAAAGCGGCGCCATCACCCGCATCGATGTCGAGGGCGCCTTCGTCGCGATCGGCCACAAGCCGGCGACCGAGCTGTTCCAGGGCAAGCTCAAGCTCGACGGCGACGGCTACATCGAGGTCGAGACCGGCACGACCCGCACCTCGGTGCCCGGCGTGTTCGCCTGCGGCGACGTGATGGACAAAATCTACCGCCAGGCGGTCACCGCCGCCGGCACTGGCTGCATGGCGGCGCTGGACGCCGAGAAATTCCTGGCGGCCGAGGAATTCGGGGCGCTGCAAGCCGCGGAGTAGAGATCTTCAGAAGGCCATCCGGGCGGTGACAACCGCACGGCCATTGAGGGCCTCGCCCAGCTCGCCGCGATTGGTATCGTACCAGCGAAGGTCGATCGTCATCCTGGGGACGATCGTCGTCGACACGCCACCATTGAACGAAGTGTAGTCGTCCCCGAGCCGACGAGCGCGGTGGCCGATGTTGGCGAACAGCCTGAACTGCTTGCTGAGATCGAGCGTCGGCCCGGCTTCCCAATAGATCGACCGTTCGGCTGGGCCGAGATCGTCCGGGCTGTAGACCGCCGAACCCCTCAGCGTGACCGCGCCAAACTTGCGGGAAACTGCGCCGGTGAACTCCCAGCTATGGTCGTCGGTCGGCTCGCGAACGCCGGTCTGGAACTTGTGCGAGGCCTGCAAGCTGAGTTGGAAGTTGGCGACCTCCCGGCTCCAGCCGACAAAGGCGGCGCCCTCGCCGCCTGCCACCGTGGATGTCACATTCTTCCACTGGGCGCCGAACTGGATGTCGCCGAGCCTGGCGAACGGCTTGACGATCAGTTGCGGGCCCTCCGTCTGGGCAATGCCCTTCGACATTCCGCGGCTGGCGACGACAATCTCGATTCCGGGATCCGGCGGCGGCAAGTCCCACATCAAGAGAACAGCGTCGTAAGCCAGTAGAACAAGGCTGCAACCGCGCCCGAACAGGGGATGGTGATCAGCCAGGCGGCGACGACATTCTGGGCAACGCCCCAGCGCACAGCGGAAGCGCGCCTGGCGACTCCAGCGCCGATCACGGCTCCGGTGATGGTGTGGGTGGTTGAGACGGGGATGCCGAAATAGCTCGCGCCGAACAGCAATGCCGAGCCGCCGGTTGATGCCCCGAATCCCTGGTGCTGCGACAGCTTGGTGATCCGGCTGCCCATCGTCTCGATGATTTTCCAGCCGCCGGTCATCGTGCCGAGGCCGATCGCAATGTAACAGCTGATCGCCACCCAGTGCGGGACATGGAAATCGCCGTGGAGATAGCCCGTCGAGAACAGGAGAACGGTGATGATTCCCATCGTTTTCTGCGCGTCGTTGAGGCCGTGGCCGAGCGAGTAGGCCGCCGAGGAAACCAGGTGCAGCGACCGGAAAGCGCCCTCCGCGCGCCGGTTGGACGCCTTCAGCGCAAGCCAGCTCGTCAGGAGCATGACCAGCATGGCAGCGGTCATGCCGAGCAGCGGCGCAAGCGGAATGAAAGCGAGCGTCTTGCCGAGCCCGGTCCACTGGATCGTCCCAAGCCCGGAGGCAGCAAGGCCGGCGCCGACGATTCCGCCAACCAGCGCGTGGCTGGACGAGGAGGGGATTCCCTTAAGCCAGGTGACGATGTTCCAGAACATCGCGCCCACCAGCGCCGCGAACACCACCGCCGGGGTCACTTCATGTTGGTCGATCAGCCCCTTGCCGACCGTGTCCGCGACCGCGTGCAATTGCGGCCAGGCGAGAGTCAGGAAGTATGCGGCGAAGTTGAAGAAGGCGGCGAAGGCGACCGCCTGCACCGGCCTGAGCAGCTTGGTCGCGACGACCGTCGCGATCGAATTGGCGGCGTCATGCAGGCCATTGAGGAAGTCGAAGGCCAGCGCGATGATGATCAGCCCGATCAGCAGCGGTAGGGCGAGTTCGTGCACCGCTTTGACTCAGCTGTGGTCGATGACGATGCCGTCGATGACGTTGGCCACGTCCTCGAAGGCGTCGACGATCCGTTCGAGATGCTTGAAAATCTCGCGCTGGACCACGAAGGCGAGCGGATCGCCGTAGCGGTGCGCCTGGAACGCGGCCTTGAGCCCTGCGGAATGAATTTCGTCGGCATGGCCCTCCATTCGCACCAGCCGCTCGGTCAGCTCATGCAACCGCGCCCCGTTTGGGCCGACGTTGCGAAGCAGCGGCATGGCTTCGGCCACCAGCCGGGCGGAATCGACGATAATCGCCGCCATGTCCTTCATTTCCTGGCCGAACTCCTGGATCTCATAGAGTTCGATGGCCGAGGCAGCGGCCTGCATCTCGTCAATCGCATCGTCCATTGAGCCGATGAGTGCGGTGATGGAGCTCCGATCGAATGGTGTCAGGAAAGTTTGACGAACAGTCTTCAGCACGTCGCGAATAATTTCGTCGGCATCATGTTCGCGTTCGTAAATCTCGCGGGCATTGTCGTGCATTGCCGGTCCGCCCTGGACCAGCCGGCCGATCGCGTCGCCGGCTGCCGTCAGCGCAACCGCGTGAGCCTCGAACAACTCGAAAAAGCCGCCGGTCTTCGGCAACAGGCGTTGGAACCAGGCAAACATGGGGCCCACTTTCGATTTTTCGGCGACGACGCTGAGCGCGGAAGCCCGCCGCGTCGCCTGGTTGAACTCGCTGGCGTTGAAGGTGCGGATGAGGTCGCGAAGATCCGGCTCTTCGACCGCCTTGGCCGCTTCGCTGAGGCTGAACCAGCGCCGCTGTCGCTGTTTCATTTCCTTCCAGTCAGCCAGTTCCTGGCTGACCGCCAGCGGGAAGACTTCGACATCGGCCATCAGCGAAGCGCCGCTGCCTTTCCGCTTGCGGTAACGGTAGGTGCCGAGCGGGGTCGGACAGACCGCGCCGCGCACGCCTGCTTCCTCCTCCGCCTCCTGAGCGGCGGCCGAGTGTGGAGAAACATTATTGGCGAAATTGCCTTTTGGAATTACCCAGCGCCCGGATTCGCGTGACGTGACCAGCAGCACCTGCACCGGCGCGCTGAGTCCGCGGCCGACGTTGCGGTAAGGCAAGGCTGCGATTTGGCGAATGGTTGTTCCCCTTTGGCGCGCAGCAACTAGTGCCCAGCCATTGGCGCCGCAAGAAAAATGACGGTTTTGTTACGGACGGTTAGGTGAGCGACAGCCGTTCCGCCAGCGACACCAGCCGGCCGAAGCTCATCAAATCCTCGGCCTCGACATCCTCATCCTCGATCAGGATGCCCAGCCGCTCTTCCATTTCCGTGAGAAAGGTGGCGACGGCCATGGAGTCGAATTCGGGCAGGGCGCCGAACAGCTCGGTCTCGTCATCAAAACGGGCCACACGGCCCGCGTCCAGCCCGAGCACGTCGACTAGCAGCGAACGCACCGTCGCCTCGACTTCCTCGCGATCGTCCGACACCACGATCCATACCCCCTTGGTCGCCACAGGCGCGCCCCTAGGGAAAGCGGGGACGCTAGGCAAGCTTTGCAGCGCAGCATGAGGAAGGCTAGGCGAGGGTCGTGACTGGCCCCGACCCGACGCCATATCCGCTAGATTGGTTGGCCCTTCGCGGCGAACCAGATGCGCCAGCATTGATCGTTGGCGAAGAAGTGCTGACGTACATCCAGTTGGATGCCGAGGTTTGGAAGGCGGCACTGCGGCTGCGTGGGGCGGGGCTGGAACGGGGTGACCGTTTCGCCAGTTGGATGGGTAAGACCAAGCTTGCTTGCGTATTGCCGCTGGCGGCCGCCAGAGCCGGCCTGGTTCACGTCCCCATCAATCCGGTGCTCAAGCATGGCCAAGCGTCTCATATTCTCGCCGATAGCGGGGCCAAGCTTCTGATCGCCAATCAGGGCCGCCTCGATTCTCTCGAGCGAGGGGATTTGGCGGAAGCTCGGGCGGCGGCACTGGAAGATTGGGAGGGATACAAGGAGCAAGGTCCGCAGGAAACGGAATTTGGCGACGTCAATGACCTGGCTGCTCTGTTCTACACCTCGGGGTCCACGGGCCAGCCCAAAGGTGTGATGCTGAGCCACGCCAACCTTTGGCTCGGAGCCATCAGCGTGGCGCATTACCTGGGCCTGAAGCCGGACGACCGCACGCTATGCGTCCTGCCGCTGGCGTTCGATTATGGCCAGAACCAGCTGCTTTCAGCCTGGGCGGCGGGCGGCTCGGCGGTAGCCTTCGATTACCTCCTGCCGCGTGATGTGATGCGCGCAGTGAGACGTCATGACGTCACCGTGCTGGCCGGGGTGCCGCCGCTCTGGCTGCAGCTGGCCGAGCAGGAGTGGGGCGAGGCGGGCGGGTCCCTCCGCACCTTGACTAACAGCGGCGGTCATCTGCCCGAGCTGCTGGTTCGCCGCTTGCGCGCCCTGTTCCCGCAGGCGAAGCTGCACCTCATGTATGGCCTTACCGAAGCTTTCCGCTCGTCCAGCCTCGATCCGGCGCTCGTCGACAGCCACCCCGACAGCGTCGGCACCGCTATCCCGTTCGCCGAGCTTCGCGTCGTGCGGCTCGATGGCAGTGAGGCCGCGCCCGGCGAAGAGGGCGAGCTGGTCCATTCCGGCCCGCTGGTGGCGCAGGGCTATTGGCAGGATCCCCAGCGCACTGCCGAGCGCTTCCGCAATGGCCCGACGGGAACCGAAGTGTGGTCCGGCGACACGGTGGTGAAGGGCGAGGACGGCTTGCTCCGCTTCCGCGGCCGCGATGACGCGATGATCAAGGTCAGCGGCAACCGCGTCAGCCCGACCGAGATCGAGGAAGCCGCGCTGGCCAGCGGAGCGGTGAGCGACGCCGCAGCCTTCGGCTTGCCCGACGAGCGGCTGGGCCAGGCGATCCTGCTGGTCGCGGTGGCCAAGGGCGAGCAGGCGGAAGAGAGGTTGCGGGCCTATTTCCGCCGCGAGCTGCCCGCGCACATGCAACCGCAGCGAGTCGTCTGGAAAGACAAGCTCCCCATCGCTCCTAACGGCAAGCTCGACCGCGCCGCGCTCGAGGCGGAAATCGGGTGAAAGCTCTGGGCCCCCTCCCGGCCGGCTTCGAGGCCGATGCACACTGGCGTCTTCTGATCGGCGGCCGTGATGCGGAGGCGGTGGTGGAGGCGGCAGGCGGGACGCCGCTGTTCGTCTACGACAGCAGCCTGATCTCCGATCAGGTTGCTCAGTTCCGGGCTGCGTTCCCAAATGTTGCGCTGCATTATGCCGTCAAGGCAAACCCTCATGCGCCGTTGCTCGAAACCATAGCTAGCCTCGTCGACGGCTTCGATGTCGCGTCCGCCGGCGAACTGGGTCGCGTCGCGCATCTTGGCCTGCCGATCAGCTTCGCGGGGCCCGGCAAGCGCGACGAGGAGCTGGAAACCGCCATCCGCGCCGGGATCACCATCAACTTGGAAAGCGAGGGCGAGGCGGAACGCGCGCTGGCGATCTGCCAGCGGGAAAGGCTGGCCGCCAAACTGGCGGTCCGGGCGAACCCGCCATTCGGGCTCAAGGGCTCGGGCCAGAAGATGGGCGGGCTGCCGAGCCAGTTCGGCATCGACCATGACCGCGCTCCCGCGCTGATTCGCCGCATCATCGAGGCCGGAGCGGACTGGCAGGGATTGCACATTTTCGCCGGGAGCCAGGCCCTCCACGCCGACGCGCTTATCGAGCTTCAGCGCGAGACGGTCGCGCTCGCCGCCTCGATCGCCGGGGAAGCGGGCCACGCCCCGCCTCACGTCAATCTGGGGGGCGGGTTCGGCATCCCTTATTTCGCCAAGGATGAGCCGCTCGATGTCGAAGCGGTGGGAGCAGCGCTCGCCAAGACCTTGGCGGATCGTCCGAAAATCCTCGCCGACACTGAGTTCGCCATCGAGCTTGGCCGCTGGCTGGTCGGCGAAGCCGGCGTTTATCTGACCCGGATCGTCGACCGGAAGGAAAGCCGCGGCAAGACCTTCCTCGTCACCGACGGCGGCCTCCATCACCAGCTCGCCGCCTCCGGTAATTTCGGCCAGCTGCTCCGCCGCAACTATCCGGCCGCCATCGCCAGCCGGTTCGGCGCCGAGCCGGAGGAAGAAGTGACCGTCACCGGCTGCCTCTGCACCCCGCTCGACCTGCTGGCCGACGAGGCGATCCTGCCCCGCGCCGAGGTTGGCGACCTGGTCGCGATCTTCTGCGCCGGGGCGTACGGCCTCACCGCCAGCCCGCAGGAGTTCCTGAGCCAGCCGCGGGCGAGGGAAGTCTTGGTTTAACCCGTCACCCCAGCGAAAGCGGGGGTCCAATTATCAAGGAGATGCCAGCTTCCGCTGGCATGACGGATTACGGGTAAATGGCCTCGACGAAGTACAGCCCCTCCGGCGGCGCATTCAGCCCCAGCGCCTGTCGGTCTTTCGCCTCCAGAGCCGCTTTCACATCGTCCGCCGCCCAGCGCCCGCGCCCGACCAGCGCCAGGCAGCCGACCATCGATCGCACCTGGTGGTGAAGGAAGCTGCGAGCCGCAGCGCGGATGTGGATTTCCTCGCCGACGCGTTCCACCGTCAGGCTGTCGAGCGTTTTGATCGGGCTCTGCGACTGGCAGTGGGCCGATCGGAAGGTGGTGAAATCGTGCCGCCCGACCAGATGCTGTGCCCCCTCGGCCATCGCCTCTGGGTCGAGCGCCACCGGAACATGCCAGACCTTGCCCCTGTCCAGCGCCGGCGGCGGTCGGCGATTGAGGATCCGGTACAGGTAACGCCGGCCAATGCAGCTGAACCGCGCATGCCAGTCGTCGGCAACCGCTTCGACCGCCGTGACGCTGACCGGTTGCGGCCGGACCAGCGCGTTGATCCCTTCGCGCAACCGGTGCTCGGTCAGCGTCTTCGTCACATCGACATGGGCGGTCATGGCCAGCGCATGCACCCCCGCGTCGGTCCGCCCAGCCGCATGCAGCGTGGCCAGCTCGCCGGTCATGCGGAACAAAGCCTGCTCAAGCGCCTCCTGCACCGACGGGCCATGGTCCTGCCGCTGCCAGCCCATGAACGGCCCGCCGTCAAACTCCACGGTGAGGCGCCAGCGGGTCATTGAAGGATGGTGCCTGTTGGAATCGGGAAACCGCGCAGCAGCTCCTCGGCGCTCATCGCGCCCTTGCCGGCCCGCTGGACGAGCAACGGCCTGAGCGCGTCACCGC
Organism: Sphingomicrobium sp.; assembly: GCA_035711585.1. GTDB lineage: Bacteria > Pseudomonadota > Alphaproteobacteria > Sphingomonadales > Sphingomonadaceae > Sphingomicrobium. The sequence goes on along the minus strand of DASTCB010000134.1, from coordinate 6,475 downwards.
CGCAGGCGATGGTCAGCTCGTCGTCGAGCACCTCGCCCGGCGCTCCATCGCCCCGCGCCCCCTCGGCGGCCAGCAGCTTGATCCGCTCGCCACCCACTTCGAACCAGGCGCCCGGAAAGGGAGCGAGGCCCTGCACATGGCGTACGAGCTCACCCGCGGGCCTCGACCAGTCGATCCGCGACTCCTCCTTGCTGATCTTGGCCGCGTAGGTCACGCCGTCCACCGGCTGGGGAGCCGGCTCGAAGCTCGATGGGTCGGCCAGCACCTCGACCATCATTGACGCGCCCAGTTTCGCAAGCTCGTCAGTCAGTCGCGCGGCGTTCCTGTTCTCGATCTCCACCGCGCGCTTGAGCAGCATCGGCCCGGTGTCGAGGCCCGCCTCCATCTGCATGATGGTCACGCCGGTCGTCTCGTCCCCGGCCATGATCGCCCGCTGCACCGGAGCCGCCCCGCGCCAGCGCGGCAGCAGCGAGGCATGGACGTTCAAGCAACCCAACGCCGGCGCGTCCAAGACCGCCTGCGGAAGGATCAGGCCATAGGCCGCGACGACCGCGACATCGGCTTCGAGTCCGGCGAAGGCGAGCTGTTCCGCCTCTCCGCGCAGGGATTTGGGGCAGCGCACCTCGATCCCCAGCTCGCCCGCCCGCTCATCGACCGCCGTAGGCCGCTGGCCCTTTCCGCGGCCGGCGGGGCGGGGCGGCTGAGTGTAAACCGCGACCACCTCATGGCCCGCCTCGACCAGCGCGTCGAGCGTCGGCACGGCGAAGTCGGGGCTGCCCATGAAGATGACGCGCAATTCAACCCACTCCGTTCGCCCTGAGCCTGTCGAAGGGCGGATTTTCTTCCTTTAGTGAAGGACAGGGTTTCGACAACGATTGAAACGCAATGTCCCCCGGACATTGCTGGTTTCAATCGCCAGCCCGAACGGTATGGGGGAATATGGCATCGCACCAGATCGAAGCGCTCAGCCAAGCTCTCGCCCGCCTGCCCGGATTGGGTCCTCGCTCGGCCCGTCGCGCGGTGCTGCACCTGATGAAGAAGCGCGAGGCTTCGCTGGAGCCGCTACTGGCGGCGCTGCAGGTCGTGGCCGATACGCTCTCAACCTGCTCGGTTTGCGGCAATGTCGACACCAGCAATCCGTGCAGCATCTGCCGCGATCCCAAGCGCGACGAGCGGATGCTGTGCGTGGTGGAGGAGGTGGCCGATCTCTGGGCGCTCGACCGCTCGCGCCTGTTCCCCGGCCGCTACCATGTGCTCGGCGGCCGGTTGTCGGCGCTGGAGGGGGTTCGGCCCGAGGATTTGTCGATCGACAAGCTCGTGAAGCGGGTCTCGGCGGGCGGCATCGACGAGGTGGTGTTGGCGATGAATGCGACGCTCGAAGGCCAGACCACGGCCCATTACCTGGCGGAGCGGCTGGAAAAATTTCCTATTCGTTTGACGCAGTTGGCGCACGGCCTTCCCGTTGGGGGTGAACTCGACTATCTCGACGAAGGAACCTTGGCCCAGGCCCTCCGCGCCCGCCGCCCTGTCGCTTGAACCCCCTGCATTGAAAGCTTAAATCGCCCCCATGGCCCTGTTACCGATTTACGAGACGCCCGATCCGATGCTCCGCCAGATCTCGACTCCGGTCGAGAAGGTGGACGATGAACTGCGCGCGCTCATCTCCGACATGTTCGAGACGATGTACGCCGCGCCGGGCATCGGGCTCGCCGCGGTCCAGGTCGGCGTGCCCAAGCGCCTGCTGGTGATGGACTTGCAGGAACCGGAGGACCCCGACGATCCGGAGAGCAAGCCGGTCAGGGAACCGCGGGTGTTCATCAACCCCGAAATACTGGCGCATTCGGACCATGAGGTTCCCTACACTGAGGGATGCCTGTCGGTGCCCGATCAATATGCCGAGGTGTTGCGGCCCGATCGGATTCGCGCCCGCTGGCTCGACGAGCATGGCGAGGCCCATGAGCAGGAGCTCGACGGGCTTTTGGCCGTCTGCCTCCAGCATGAAATGGACCATCTCGAAGGCGTGCTGTTCATCGACCATCTGTCGAAGCTCAAGCGCGACATGGTGTTGAAGAAGCTGGCCAAGATTCGGAAAGAGCGGGCGTTAAGGGCGGCCTAACCGTCACCCCAGCGAAAGCTGGGGTCTCGTGGGTGAATTGAGATGCCAGCTTTCGCTGGCATGACGAATTGAGCCTAGGACAGTGAAGCCGCCGCATTGGCGCAGTCGCTGGCGCATTCGCGGCAGATCTGCGCGCACAGCTTGCAATGCTCGTGGTCGTGCCGCTCGCACTCGGCGGCGCATTGCTCGCACATCCGTGCGCATAGCTCGAGCAGCTCGCGCAGCATCGGCTGATCGTTGCCCGTCCGCCTGAGACCGAGCCGCGCCGTCGCCTCGCAAATGTCGGAACAGTCGAGACACAGCCGAATGCACTGGGTCATGTCCATCTTCTCGGCCATGCAGGAGTCGGCACAGCTCAGGCACATCTTCGCGCAATACATCAAATGATGCACCGCATCGCCCAACGGCTGGTTGACATGTTCCTTTGACGCGGGATGCAGCGCGATCTGCTTGCGGATGGACATGGCTTGGATCTCCTTGGGCTGAGCAGCGAAGCACCCCCGTCAAGGTTCCGCAAGTTTGGGCTTCAATCCGGCGTTAGAGCTTGCGGATCGTACCTTCGGAGCGGCCGACCACGATCCCCAACTTGCGGATGCTCAGCGTGCTCTTGGCGGCGGTCCCACCAGGCAGCGGGTGCAGCCACTGTTCGACGGCCACATTGCCCTTCATCCTGAACCGGAACCGGTACCGTTCCCCGACCTGTTGGATGGTGACAGGGCCGACAGCTTCGCTCATCGCTGCGGTAAACCGCCCCGGACCCGACTGGCGTACCCGCCACCTGCGATCGTAGGGCGCCTTCCCGTCCTGGTGGACGTGCTGCACCAGGTGCAGAATTCCTTCGTCGATCTTGCCGTCGCCGAGGGTGCGGGAACGGTAGGGCTTGCGCATGATCAGCTTGATGGTGCTGATGCTTTCGGTGCGGCCCTCGAAGAAGCGCATCGGGTCGCTCGCCGTTTCGATGGTCGAACTCCCGGCCGTGGCCGAGGCGCCGAGCAACGCAATCGGCAGCGCCGCGACTACCAGGCGACCTGCCCGGATCATGCGAACCTTCCCCAGCATTGACGTATAAACGCGTTTTTTGCCGATCGTGTCCATCCCGGTGGGATTGGATTGGGCCGATCGGTGTCAAAATGGCACCGGGCGCGGCGCATGTTCGGTCGTTGCAACCCGGGCAGGCGGGTGCAATGCATGGCGGCTTGAGCAGCGCGTCGAAGCGGCGTATGTTCGCTATTCGTTCCGCGTATGGAGGGGCTTATGGACACCAGCCTGATCATTGTTGCGATTGTCGCGCTCGCCATTGGCGCGCTGATCGGCTGGCTGTTCGCAGGACGCGAAACCGCGGGGGCCCGGCAGACGGTCGAGAATCTCCGGATGCAGCTCGACGGAATCGTTGCCGAACGGGATGCGGCACGTAGCGAGATCGGGCCGCTCAGCGCTGAGGTGGCTCGCCTGAGGGCCGAGGCGGAGCACTTCGATCAGAGGATGAAGGATCTTGCCGCAAACCGCGATGCGCTGGCCACCCAGTTCCGCGAGATCGGCGACCAGCTGCTTGAAAAGGCGCACAAGGATTTTCTCAGCAAGGCCGGTGAGCGTTTCACCGAGGCCGACAAGGCCACCCAAGCCAAGCTGCAGTCATTGTTGCAGCCGGTCGAGGCCACGTTGAAGCGCTATGAGGAAGGGCTGCAGCGGGTCGAGAAGGAACGGGAAGGCAGTTATCGGGAGCTTCAGCAGGCGGTCGCTCAGTTGTCGGTTGGCAACGACCAAGTGCGCAAGGAAACGCAGCGGCTTGCGAACGTGATGGGTTCGTCGCCTAAGGCGCGCGGCCGATGGGGCGAAGAACAGTTGCGCACGATTCTGGAGGCCGCAGGCCTTGCGGAGAATGTCGATTTCTCGCTGCAAGAGAGCGTTTCGGACGGCGAGCGGCAGCTTCGGCCGGACTGCGTCATCAGCCTGCCCGGCGACCGCACCATCGTAATCGACGTCAAATGTCCGCTAGTGGCGTTCGAGCAGGCGTTCGACGAAGATGATGATGTGCGCCGCTCGGAATTGCTGCGGCAGCATGCCGCCGCCTTGAAGAGCTATGCCGCCGATCTGGGCAAGAAGGGATATTGGCGGCAGTTTGAGAAGTCGCCTGATTTCGTGATCATGTTCGTTCCGGGCGAGCATTTCTTGTCGGCGGCCGCCGAGCGCGCTCCGGACTTGATCGAAACAGCCTTTCGCAACGGCGTGATCATCGCCTCGACGATCAACATGCTGGCGCTCGCCAAGATTATGGCGGGTATGTGGAGGCAGGAAGCTCTCAACGCCCAAGCCCAGGAGCTTGGCAGGGTCGGCAGCGAATTGCACGGCCGTTTGGCAACCCTCGCTGGTCACATTGCCCGCCTGGGCAGGAACCTCGAACAAGCTAACGGCAACTTCAATGCGATGGTTGGAAGTTTGGAAAGTCAGGTGATGACTTCGGCCAAGCGGTTCGAAGAGCTTGGCGCAGGAAGCGGCAAACCGATTGAACCGCTACCGATGGTTGAAGCTGCGCCTAGACCGCTGACCAAGCTCGCATCGCCCAAGCCGGCAGACAACGAAGACGCCGCCTAGCCGAATTAGTTGGCAATATAGGAATTCATTTGCCAGCCTCGCCGGCGACTCATTGAACAGTTGGTCACTCGAACTCGCTTGCACGCCAAAGCTCACTAACGTCGCACGAAAAGGCGTCTCGCCTTGAGAGTTTTGCGATCTTAAGGGCTAGCGCGCCCGGACCAGCTCGATCGCGCCCCGGTCGTTGCTGAGGGTGATGCGCGCGCCGATGCCGCTGATCGTCAGCGGCTGCCGGAGGATGCTCGCCCCCTGGTTCTCGAATGCCATGTCGGGGCAGGCCATCCGCGTCGCCGCGATCGGGCCAACCGACAATATGCTGCCGACCTGGGTGTAGCTCGCGCTCATCGAGTTGCAGCCGAACTTCGCCCCGATCTGGTCGGGCATGAAGTTGACGTAGAAATTGCTCGCCGGGGTGCGGGTGCCGTTGATCGACAGGATCCGCCAGTTGGTTCCGGTCAAATTGGCGACCGGCAATCCCTGCGGCGCTGCCGGCGGGTCGTAGCCCTGTTGCCCATAGGGTCCGCCTGGGGCGGGATAGGCCGGCTGACTCGGCCCCGGATAGGGCTGCCCGTAAGGCGTGCCCGGCCCCGGATAGCCGGTCTGCGGCGCGCCCTGCTGGGGATAGCGGGGCTGGCCGGTCTCGTCGGTCTGATTGAAAAATTCGATCGGGGCTCCGCAGCCACGATAGCGCTGCCGACCGTCGACCCGGATATCGACCATGTCAGGATAGCTGCGGTCGCTCATGCCGTCGCTGCACTGGCGATGGACGATGTTCACCTCCAGCCGTTCCGTTCGGTAGATGGGTCCCGCGGTGCCCTGGGTCGGTTGTGGCGTACGCTGCGACACGCTCACATTGTTGCCGCGGTCGGTGAAGATCAAATCGCGACCGATCTCCAGGTCCCAGAAGGGCTCGGTGCCGATTGCGCGATAGGTCGTCTCGCCGCTCGGGTAGCCTGGCGCTGGCGCCGGCTGGCCGGGACCGGGATAGACCGGTCCGCCCGGCGGCATCGGCGGCCCCCCCGACGGGTAGTTGGGATCAGGGTAGGGCGGATAGCCCGGCTGCGGATAACCCTGCGGCCCTTGAGGATAGGGCTCGGGCCCGGTCCCGTAATAGGGATCGCACGCCATCAGGGCGAGCGCGAAAAGCGGTACGGTGGCGATCGTTTTCATGGCGGAACAACCTCCCGGCGCGATTATCGGTTCCGCCAGCTTGCTCTAACCTGAAAGGCCATCACCGCCGCCGCAACCGCCGCGTTGAGGCTGTCGGCGCGGCCCAGCATCGGCATCTTCACCAGCAGGTCGCATTCCGCTTCATACTCCGCTGGCAAGCCCTGGCTCTCGTTGCCGATCAGCAGGAAGCACGGCAGCTCATAGGTGACGTCAAGATAGTCCTTGTCGGTCTTCAGGCTGGTGCCCACCAACTGACCGGGGCCAGCCCGAAGCCAGGAGACGAACTCGTCCCAACGCGCCATCGCCACTTGTTGGGTGAAGATCGCCCCCATCGAGGCACGGACCGCCTCAACCGAATAAGGATCGGCGCTGTCGTCGAGCAGGATCAGCCCGCCCGCCGCCGTGGCGTCACCGGTCCTCAGGATCGTGCCGATATTGCCGGGGTCGCGCAGCGCCTGGGTGACGATCCACAGCGGCGAGGCGGATCGATCGATCGCGGCCAGCGAAGTGTCGGGTTGGCGATAGGCGCCGAGGATCGCCTGCGGATTATCCTTGCCCGACATCTTGCGGAGGATGTCGGGCGTGGTCTCGATCACG
>DASTCB010000133.1:0-10360 GCA_035711585.1 Sphingomicrobium sp. | reverse complement strand
CGGTTGATGCCCTTCACCTCGTTGATGATCCGCGTCGCGCAGCGCGACAGGAAGGCGGCGTCGAACGGGTAGATGTCGGCGGTCATGCCGTCGACGCTGGTCACCGCGCGCAAGGCGCAGACGCTGTCATAGGTGCGATAGTCGCCCATCACCCCGACGGTGCGCACCGGCAGCAGCACCGCGAACGCCTGCCAGATGGCGTCGTACAGCCCGGCGTTGCGGATTTCCTCGAGATAGATGGCGTCGGCCTTGCGGAGGATGTCGCACCGCTCCCTGGTCACCTCGCCCGGGATGCGGATCGCCAGCCCCGGTCCTGGGAACGGGTGCCGCCCGACAAAGGCATCGGGCAAGCCCAGCTCGCGGCCCAGCTCGCGTACCTCGTCCTTGAACAGCTCGCGCAGCGGCTCGACCAGCTTCATGTTCATCCGCTCAGGGAGGCCGCCGACATTGTGATGGCTCTTGATCGTCACGCTGGGCCCGCCGGTGAAGCTGACGCTTTCGATCACGTCCGGGTAGAGAGTCCCCTGGGCGAGATACTCGGCCCCGCCGATCTTTCGCGCTTCCTCGTCGAACACATCGACGAACGTCTTGCCGATGAACTTGCGCTTGGCCTCCGGGTCGGTGACCCCGGCCAGCCCGGACAGGAACAGCTCCTCCGCGTCCACATGGACCAGCGGGATGTTGTACGAATTGCGGAACAGCGAGACGACCTGCTCCGCCTCTCCCTGCCGCATCAGCCCATGGTCGACGAACACGCAGGTCAGCTGGTCCCCGATCGCCTCGTGGATCAGCACCGCGGCGACCGCGCTGTCGACCCCGCCCGATAGCCCGCAGATCACCTTGCCCCCATTCGGACCAACACCGACCTGCGCGCGGATGTCGGCGATCTTGGCCTCGCGATAGGCGCCCATCGTCCAGTCGCCGGCGCAGCCGCAGATGTGCCGCGCGAAATTGGCCAGAAGTTTGTCTCCATCGGGCGTGTGCACCACCTCCGGGTGGAACATGGTCGAATAGAAGCGCCGGTCCTCGTCGGTGGCGATCGCATAGGGCGCGCCCTCGGACCGGGCGACAATCCTGAACCCATCGGGCAGCTGCTCGACGCGGTCGCCGTGGCTCATCCACACCTGGTGGCTTTCGCCGACCTTCCACAGCCCGTCGAACAGGGCGCTTTCATCGACGATATCGATGAAGGCCCGACCGAACTCGCTGCTGTCGCCGGGCGCGACCCGTCCGCCCAGCTGCTCGGCCATCGCCTGCTGGCCGTAGCAGATGCCGAGGATCGGCAGGCCCCGGTCGAAGAAATGCTGCGGGGCGCGGGGACTGTCCTCCCAATGCACCGATTGCGGCCCGCCCGACAGGATGATGCCCTTGGGCTTCAATCGCTCAAACGCCTCGTCGGCAGCGTTGAAGGGGGCAATCTCGCAATAGACGCCCGCCTCGCGCACCCGGCGCGCGATCAGCTGCGTCACCTGGCTGCCGAAATCGACGATGAGGATGGAGTCTTGGGGCTGGACCGTCATGCGCGGCGGATAACCATTTGGCCGCGGGTGTAAAGGTCAGGGCTGGAATTTCGACTTTGGGTCGATACCAGAGGCTAGGCCCAGGTCGGGAAATTGAGCCGCTTGAGCAAGGCAGCGTAGCGCGGGTCGCGGAGGATTGGATCGAGGAAGGGATCGCTCTTCAACGACTGCAATCCTGGGTCCTTGGCGCGGACCGCATTGTCCAACTCCGCGAATGCGCGGTCGGAGTTTCCGCCCTGGGCATGGATCTCGGCATACAAGGAGCCAGTACGCGCTGCCGGTGCATCCTTGGCCGCGCCGGCTCGTTCAAGCCGGCATGGCAAAGGCCCCCGCCCTGTTCATCGGCCACGGCAGCCCGATGAACACCCTCGAGCTCAACGGCTATACCGAGCAGTGGCGCGCGCTTGGCCGGCGCCTGCCCCGGCCGCGTGCCATCCTGTGCATCTCCGCCCACTGGTTCATCGGCGCGACCGCGGTCACCGCGATGGCGAAGCCGCGCACGATCCATGACTTCTACGGCTTCCCGCAGCAGCTGTTCGACTTCCAATACCCGGCCGACGGCGCTCCCGACGTCGCCCAGGAAGTGGCGGATGAAGTGAATCCCGAATGGGTCGGCCTCGACCGCGACCAGTGGGGCCTCGACCATGGCGCCTGGAGCGTGCTCGCCCATCTTTACCCGGAGGCGGACATCCCCGTCGTCCAGCTGTCGATCAACGCGCTGAAGCCGCTCGAATATCACGTCGAGCTCGGCGCCATGCTCGCCGGCCTGCGCGACAAGGGGATCATGATCGTCGGCAGCGGCAACGTCGTGCACAACCTCCGCCGAATCCAGTGGGACCAGCCCGACACCGGCTTCGACTGGGCCCAGCGTTTCGACGACGCCGCCGCCGAGCAGATGGCGATCGACCCCGGGGCGATCCTCGGCCTGACCGGCCACTCCGACTATGCCAAGGCCGTGCCGACGCCCGATCATTTCATTCCACTGCTCTATATCGCCGGGCTTGCTGCCGCGGGTGAAGGGGCGGAGCCGCTGCTGCGCGGCTACGCCATGGGATCGCTGTCGATGACCTGCTATGGGGTGAGCGCGGGGCCGGCGGCGGAGGTCGATGGCGATGGCGCGGCGGGGCTGCCGGAAGGGGTTCCGGCCGACCAGACCAATATCTAGATCAGCTGGGAAGGGAGCCGGATACCGGTAAAAGCGCTAGAACGCGCGCTTCAGCCCGTGCACGGCCACCACTTTGCCTCTTTTCACTATAGGAACAGCCAGCACCCGGATCCATTGGCTGCCGGCCGCATCGGGAGTGATCTCGGCATCCAGGATGAAGCCCAGCTTGCGGCTGATCGCGTAGGTCCGCACCCGTGTCAGAGCATTCTTCGACGGTTCGCTATAGCGTGCCACCGCCCAGTCGCGGTCGACTGGCGCCCCATTGGGGATGCCGAACAGCTCGTAGACCCTTTCGGACCAGGTCAGCCTGTCATGATGGGCAATGTCGCAATGCCAATAGCCAATCTCCGGATCGCTGGGGTCGCTGCTGATGTCGGGCGCGATGGCGAAAATATGGCCGTCCGAGAAGGTTCCGGCAGGTTCGTCATGGAACAGGGAAGTAACGAACGAGCCCTTCGCTGGAGCTTGTTGCCCAATCATGGGGAGATAATGCCAAAAACGGGCTTCGCTGGCAAAGCCACCTGAGCGTGGGTCGCGCAGCAGGCGCTAGCATTCGTCGCGTCGCTTGCGGCCGGCGCCCCCGAAAGGCGAACGTCGATCGCATTCCGGCCCTTGCATCCGCTGGCCAATCGCGACCTGTGTCAGGAAGTCGTTCATCATGGCCATGACCGCTTGTTGGCTTCCCAGCCTGACGGAGCCGCTCGACCCGGGCCAACTCGCCCAGACATATCCGTCGCGCGAGCTGAACGTGATCTCCAGCTCGGGTCGCTCCCGGTGGGTTGTCAACTTCGAAACGGTTCGAACATTCATCGCCATCAGCTCGTTCGGTGACTCGCGCCAAATCGCCGCGCATGCACCCGTTCGCTGTCCGTTATCCGTTAATCTGGCGTTCAGGAAAATCGAGTGGATTCTGGAGGCAACCTGAGACGCGCTGTCGATGCCCGCAAGCGGCCGGATTGCCCGCAGACTCCCCTCAAACTTAAGCCATGACTTAACTGTCTTGACTCCCGGTCCACGACTCGATAGTTAAGCGTGTGCTTAACGATTTGAAGCTCGATCGCGCCTTCCAGGCCCTCGCGGACCCGGCGCGGCGCGGAATGCTCGCTCGATTGGCCCGCGGACCGGCCACGGTCAGCGAGCTGGCCGAACCGCTCGACATGAGCCTGCCGGGGGTGATGCAACACCTGAAGGCGCTCGAAGAAAGCGGCCTGATCCGGAGCGAGAAGAAGGGCCGGGTGCGCACCTGCCGGCTGCAGCCCGGCGTGCTCGCCTCGGCCGAGCAATGGCTCGTGGACCGCCGCTCGGAATGGGAGAAGCGGCACGACCGGTTCGAAGAATATGTGATGGACCTGAACGACAAGGAGAAAGACGATGACCGACAAGCTTGATCTGGTGCTGGAGCGCACCATCGACGCGCCGATCGACCTGGTGTGGATGGCCTACACTGATCCCGAGCATCTGAAGCAGTGGTTCGCGCCGCGGCCCTACCAGATTACCGAGTGCGAGCTCGACCCGCGGCCCGGCGGAATCTTCCGCATCCGCATGCAGGGTCCCGACGGCTTCGACACCGGCCACGGCAACGCCGGTTGCGTGCTGGAGGTGGTCGAGGGCCGGAAGCTCGCCTGGACCAGCGCGCTCGGTCCCGAGTATCGGCCGGCCGAAATGGCCGCGGAAGGCTGCGAGAGCTTCCCGATGACCGCGATCGTCACCTTCGAGGACGCCGGCAACGGCAAGACCGCCTACCGGGCCGTCGCGCTGCACGCCAACGAGGCGGACAAGGCCAAGCATGAGCAGATGGGCTTCCAGGATGGCTGGGGCACAGTCGCCGGGCAGCTTGAAGAGTATGCTTCGTCGCTTCGGGCCAACGCCTAAGAAAAATGCGCGGGAATCCGAGGATTCCCGCGCACCCCGTTCCCCCGGACAAGGAGGGAACCAATGGGTCCCCATCAAAGTATTACTTTGATGGGACCTTTTAGTATCCGCGCCAGTTGGCGCTGCGACGCTTGACGTTGATGTCGCGAATCCGGCCGTCGTAGCGGACTTCGCAGTTCCAGCTGAGGTCCGCGCCGGCGTTATAGCCGTAATTGCCGTAGCCGCCGCGGCCATAGCCGTCGTAGCCGCGATAGCCCGAGCTGGCCACGCCATGGACCTTCATGCCATAGTTCTTGCGGTCCACCTTGGTGATGCCCAGCACCCGGCCGCCATAACCCTGGTTGTAGCCGTAGCCACCGCCGTACGGAACATTGCCGTAGCCGTAATAGCCGCCGCGGTTCCCGCCGATGCGGGCCTCGACCGCGCGTGCGCACTGGTCGACCGCGATGTTCTGGTTGCCGTACTGGTTATAGCCGTAGTTGCCGTACTGGTTGTAACCATAGTTGCCGTACGGATAATTGCCGTAGCGGCTATTGCCGAGCACCTGGCCGATGATCGCGCCGACGACATTGTTGTTGCCGTAGCCACTGCCCGGGTAACCCGGATAATATTGCGCCGCTGCCGGGGCTGCGAAGCCCACGAGCGCCGCCAGTCCGGCCGCACCGGCCAGGAACTTCGTCATTGCCGACATGGCACCCTCCTCAAAACACGTTCACAAGGCTGGGTGCAATTGGCGAGGCGGGCATGCCGGGGCATGCTCGCTGCAGACAATCGCCCAGCTTGCCGCGATTGTTACGCCTGTCTGGCTGCACCGCTGCTGAATATGGATGATGCCAATTGTTCAGCTTTAGCGCCCGGGCATAAGTGCGAGCATGGGCAGCATGGGATGCTGCCCAGCGCAGCGCTAGCGATTGGCGCAGCAATCGGCAGCTTGTGTCGAAGAGCTGCGAGAGCCGGCCGGCGGGTGGCCGCAGGCCAGCCCGACCGACGTCACGGATTCACTCCGTGACGGCCCGATTAGGCCACAGATCCTCAAACGAACTGGGGAAGCGCGGCGGTTGCCAGCGCTTCCCCGGGGACTTGGACGGACGGGCAGCAACTATCAATCCGAAGGGCCTCGTCCAACTTACCGAAAGATAGGTTCGCGGCCTTTTTCTTGCGCCGCCGCCGTGCCATCGCGGGATTTTGGCCCGGCCCCAAGGCCACTGTGCGGCTCCCCGCGATTGCGATATGCTTTGTCCCGTGGGGAAGGGGCTGCACCATTCGTCGGGCCGCGTCATCGCGCTCGGCCGCCTGATCCAGGCGATGCTCTTCCTGCTCGCCCTTCGGCTCGATCCGAGCCAGCCAACCTTCGCGCCCCAATCGACCTACGCCATCCTCGCCATCTACCTGTTCCTCGCCGCCGCGATCGCCGCGGCGACCTGGAACAATTGGTGGCTCGACGCCAGGATGGCCGGGCCGGCCCACGCCATCGACATATTGATGTTCTCCATGCTGGTCCTGCTGACCGCCGGCTATACCAGCCCCTTCTTCACCTTCTTCATGTTCATCCTGCTCTCGGCGGCGATCCGCTGGGGCTGGCGGGCGACCGCGCTTTCGGCGACCCTGCTGACGCTGCTCTTCCTTGCCGCCGGGTTCCTGGTGATCCGGTCCGGCGCCGCCTTCGAGCTGCAGCGCTTCGCCGTCCGCACCGGCCACCTGGTCATCCTGTCGCTGCTGCTGATCTGGTTCGGCGCAAGCCAGCGCTGGATCCGGGTCGGGCGCAAGGATGAGGAGCTGTTCCCGGCCCCCTCGCTCGACGAATCGCCGGTCGAAACCGGGCTTCGCGCGACCATGGCGGGGCTGCGCGCCACGACCGGCGTCTTCGTGTCCCGCAAGCCGGGTCAGGGTCACGCCAGCGGATTGACCATCGAGGACGGCAGCGTCAGCGAAGCGCTCGTCCTGACCTCGACTATCGCCAGGGCGATCGACGCAACGCCCTTCCTCTACGATTTCGGCCATCGCCGCGCGCTGAAGCGGGACGCCGATCGCAACCTGGTCCCGTTCGACCCGGATGAGCTGGTCTCGCCGCAGGCCTCCCGCGGCCTCCGCCTCGGCAATGGCCTCGCCATTCCGGTCAGGTCGGACTGGGCCGAAGGCGTGCTGTTCCTCGAAAAGGTGCCGGGCCTTTCGACCGACCATATCGACGTCGCCGCCCAGCTTTCGGCCGAGATCGCAACCCACATCCAGCGTCACGCGCTGTTGAAGGCTGCCGAGGAGAGCGCCGAGGCCCGCTCCCGGCTGGCGCTCGCCCGCGACCTGCACGACAGCGTGGTGCAGTTCGTCGCCGGCGCCTCATTCCGGCTGGAGGCGATGAAGCGGTCCCACGGCTCGGGCCGGGCGATCGAGGCCGAGCTCGACGAGCTGAAGCAGCTGATGATGCAGGAGCAGCGCGAGCTCCGCTCCTTCATCACCTCGCTGCGCAGCGGCCCGCTGGCGGCGTTCAACGACCTTGCCAAGGACCTTCGCGCGCTGGCCGACCGCCTGTCCCGCCAGTGGGACGTCACCTGCAGCTTCTCCGCCGAGCCGGCCGAGCTGATGATCCCCACCCGGCTCCGGCTCGACGCGCACCAGCTGATGCGCGAGGCGGTGGCCAATGCGGTCCGCCACGCCTCGGCGCAGACGATCACGGTCGAGCTGGCCGCCCTGGCCGACGCGCTCAAGCTGGAGTTCATCAACGACGGGGCCGAGTTCCCGCGGCGCCACGGGCAGGTGGAGATGCCGGCCACCCTCAAGGAGCGCGTCGAGCAGGCGGCCGGCGCGATCGACATGGCGCGCGGCATGGGCGTGACCCGCCTGTCCATCTCCCTGCCCCTGAGCGAGGCGGCACGATGAAGCGCATTCTCCTCGCCGACGACCATCCGATGATCCGCAATGCGATCGAGGTGCTGCTGCGCGACAGCGGCTTCGAGATCGTCGGCATGGCCGGCACCGGCCAGGCCACGCTGGAGGCGATGGAGCGGCTTCAGCCGGACCTGCTGCTGCTCGACATCCAGATGCCCGACGGCAACGGGATCGAGGTGCTTCGCCGGCTGCGCGCCTCCAGGTCAGACGCGAAAGTCGTGCTCCTGACCGCGGCGATCGACGACTCCGCCCTGCTCGAGGCCAGGGCCCTCAAGGTCCAGGGCATCGTCCTCAAGAACAGCGACCCGGCCTTCCTGCTCGACTGCCTGGAAAGCGTCGCCGCCGGCCGCCAGTGGCTCGACCCGGAGCTGAAGGCCCGCAGCCGCCAGCTCGCCTCCGCACCGGCCCGCCGAATCATCCCCCTCGCCCCGCGCGAGCGCGAGCTGATCGCCTGCGTCCGCAAGGGCCTCCGCAACCGCGAGATCGCCGAGCAGCTCGGCGTCACGGAAGGGACCGTCAAGGTCTATCTCCACGCCATCTTCGAGAAGCTCGGGGTCGGCAACCGCACCGAGCTGGCGATCAGGGCGGACGAACTGCTCGGCACGTCCCCATAAGAAAAGAGGAGCAAGCAGGCCCCCGCCACTTGCTCCTCAATGGCACTTCTATAACCGCGATTAGTATCCCGCGCTAGTGGGATTCGGTTAAGCGATTGTGTCCAAAAGAAAAGGCGCGGACAGCAAGCCCGCGCCATTCCCTTGATCCTCGCTCAAAGTAAAACTTGGAGCGAAAAACTTAAGCGTCGACCTCTTCGTCGACCATCACCGGGCCGCTGTCCTGGCCCTTGGCCGAGACGTCGCGGTCGACGAACTCGATCACCGCCATCGCCGCCGCATCGCTCGGGCGGATGCCGGCCTTGATGACGCGGGTATAGCCGCCGCTCCTGTCCGCGTATCGCGGCGCGATCGTGTCGAACAGCTTGGCCAGCTGGGCCTCATCCATCAGCCGGGCATGGGCCAGGCGGCGGTTGGAAAGCCCGCCCTTCTTGGCCAGCGTGACCAGCTTCTCGACATAGGGCCGCAGCTCCTTGGCCTTGGCCAGCGTGGTGGTGATCTGCTCGTGCTTGATGAGCGCGGCCGCCATGTTGCGGAACAGGGCGTTGCGGTGGGCCGTGGTGCGCTGCAGCTTACGGCCGGCGACGCGATGACGCATGATTCATTTCCTTCGTTCGTCAGGGGACCGTGCGAGGTATCCCCAGCCAGGCGGTTTTCACGGGACCGCCCAATCAACCCGTCATCCCGGACCTGATCCAGGATCCATCTTCACGGTCGAAGCTGGGTGAGGCGCGCCCTCAACCCCAAATCTCCTTTGAAGTCAAGCTTCCGGCCCCACCAGTCGATAGTCGGGCGGCAGCCATACCGTCCCGCCCTCCTCCTCGCCCGGCCGCGGGGGCAGCGGCCATTCGGCCCAGCCCGCCTCCCCCAGCTCGCGCTGGTCCCGCTCCTTCAGCCGCTGCAGCTTGTCCAGGATCCGCTCCCTCACCTCCCTGAACCGGTCCTCGTCACCCTCTTCCTCCAGCCCGTTCGCCCCGGGGGAAGTCGCGGGACCCTTCAGCCTGGCGATGTTGATCGCCTCGCTGATCGACACCTTCGCCACCTCCCGCTCGTCGCCGATCGGCAGCTCCTCGGGATCGAAGGTCCGCGTCGCCGCCTCGACCAGATAGGCCTGGACCCGCGCCTTGCCGGTCTCCACCGCCGCGTCCCAGGCGGCGGCCAGGTGCCGATCCTTCATCCGCCTCTTGTACACCGCCGCCGTCGAAAACCCCGCCGCCTCGGCGGCGCGGCGGACATTGCCGCTGACCGTCAGCTCGGTCAGGAACTCCTCTTCCGCCCGCTTCCCCCACCGCGCGTCCGAGGATCGGATTAGCTTCCCGTCCGGTCGAGCGACGAGGTCCGCTCCTCCCTGTTGCGAAGCAATGGGGAGGGGCACCATCCCGGACCCGATCCGGGATGGTGGAGGGGCCAATTCCTCCCGCAGCTTGTCTGGGGGAGTGGGACCATCCGCAGGATGGTGGAGGGGCCGCTGCCGAAACGCAGCAAGGCTTGCCTCCCACGCCTCCGCAAACTCCCCATGCCGCTTCCGCCGCTGATAGGCGGTGGAGAAATCCACCCCCGCCCGCTCCGCCGCCAGCCGCACATTCCCCGTCCGCTCCAGCTGCTTCAGGAAGACCGACACCCATCGCGGTTCGAGCCGCGCCATCTAGATCCTCCCTGAGCTTGCTCGGGGAGGGGGACCGTCCCGGACCTGATCCGGGATGGTGGAGGGGGCCCCTCGCCGAACCAATGCCCCCGCTTCCAACTCCGCATTCAGCCTCAGCGCCGCATCCCACAGCCCGGCAAACTTCGGCTCCTTGAGCCGCCGCATCCACGCATGCGAATGAGTCACCCCCGCCCACTCGGCGGCCAGCCGAGAGTCCCCGGCGAAGATAAGCTCACGAAGAAACTCAAGCGTCCACCGCCGCCGCAGCCGATTTGCCATGCGACTCGCACTAACCAAATAGGTTAGTGTAGGAAAGCGAAAAGGGCGTCACTGCTTAACTAGTTTTTCCCTGCGCCTTCATGGCCATACCAAAAAGCCGCAATTACGGTGACAGTTTACTAAATGCACTTAATTGGCGCGCCTGCCCGAACCATTGCCGCGCTTCGATAAGGGCTTGCTCGAAAAATTTAGGGGCAATTCAAACTGTCCCCCAATTTCCTGCGGGCATGCCTGCCTCGGACTTCTTGGGCTCGTTGATGACCGTCAGGGCCGGATCGATGCAGTCGAATAGCCTCTGGATGGCCGGCCGGTAGCTGTGCTCGCTCGCCTGTCCGGTCGCGTATTTGGCGCGCACCTCATCCAAATATTCGCTGATGTTCACACG
>DASTCB010000132.1:0-7022 GCA_035711585.1 Sphingomicrobium sp. | reverse complement strand
CGTCGGCGCTGCGGGCATAGCCGTTGGGGCCGCCGACGTTGTGGGTGGTTCCAGAATAGATCGTTTTGGCAGTCATGTTCATTTCCTTTCAGATTTAGTACGTAACCGATTAGATCGGATGCGCTGCAAATATGCGAGTCGCGCTTTCATGTCAAGTACGATTTAATCGTATACGATATTATTTAGGCCGATGGCCTTAAGGCATCGCCGCGATATCCGGCTCCACCCAGTTCCGCCGTGCCTCGACACTCATTAGTCGCTCCTTCGACCAAAAGCGCAGCGGCCAGTCGCGGCGGCCCATCGGCGACATCAGCAATTCGTTGACCAGCTCATGGATCGGGCGAGCCATGTCCGCTTCATCGAGGAACAGGCGGATGCCGCGGAGGTAAGCCCGCGTGATCGTGTCGTGATAGCCTTCGGTATCGCTGTTCACGCCGCCGACGCTCTCATTGTAGCGCGAGATGATTCCCGGCAGCTCCGTATCGAGATCGATCTCTGGATGGCGCAGCATCAAATATGTAGTTGCGCCGAGATGAGCCTCATGGGTCCATTCCTCTCGCGGCAGTGCGCGGGACAGAAGGCCCTCGCCCACATGGGCGACGGCATCATCGAACAGGAAGTGGCGTACCGGAAACTCGGTCATTGATCGGACTTTCTCGGAAGAGTGAGCCCGATCGATTGACCGGGCAAATCAGGCGGCGGCCGTTATTTGCGGCCCCGCTTGCCGCACTCCCTCTTCGACATGCTCCGCGAACTCGGCGAAATTGTCGACGAACAGGTCGACGAGCTTGGCCGCCGTGCGGTCGTAATCCTGCTTGTCGGCCCAGGTCGAACGCGGGTCGAGGATCGACGTGTCGACCCCGGGAACCGAGACCGGTACGTCGAATCCGAAATTCGGGTCCTTGCGGAACTCGACATTCTTCAAGGATCCATCCAGCGCGGCATTGAGCAGCGCACGCGTCTCCTTGATCGGCATGCGCTTTCCGGAGCCATATTTCCCGCCGGTCCAGCCGGTGTTGACCAGCCAGCAGTCGACGCCAGTCTCGGCGATCCGCTTGCGCAGGAGGTTGCCGTAGACCGACGGATGACGCGGCATGAACGGCGCCCCGAAGCAGGTCGAGAAGGTCGCCTCCGGCTCGGTCACGCCGATCTCCGTGCCGGCGACCTTGGCGGTATAGCCGGACAGGAAGTGGTACATCGCCTGGTCGGGAGTCAGCCTCGCGATCGGCGGCAGGACCCCGAACGCATCGGCGGTCAGCATGACGATGTTCTTCGGCAGCGGCCCCATGTTCGATTCCGACGAATTCGGAATGAAGTCGATTGGATAGGCGCCGCGGCTGTTCTCGGCGAGCGTTGCATCGTCGAGGTCGAGCTCGCGCGTCACCGGGTCCATCACCACATTTTCGAGCACCGTGCCGAAGCGCTTGGTGGTGGCATAGATTTCCGGCTCGGCTTCGGCCGAAAGGCGGATCATCTTGGCGTAGCAGCCGCCTTCGAAATTGAAGACCGCAGTGTTCGACCAGCCATGCTCATCGTCGCCGATCAGCGTGCGGTTGGGATCGGCCGAGAGCGTGGTCTTGCCGGTGCCCGATAGGCCGAAGAAGATCGCAGTGTCGCCATCCTTGCCGATGTTGGCCGAGCAGTGCATCGGCAT
Organism: Sphingomicrobium sp.; assembly: GCA_035711585.1. GTDB lineage: Bacteria > Pseudomonadota > Alphaproteobacteria > Sphingomonadales > Sphingomonadaceae > Sphingomicrobium. Next base: position 5,368 of record DASTCB010000132.1, on the reverse strand, counting down.
GATGCCCTGCGGCGGAAGCAGGAAGTTCAGCAAGCCGAACACCGACTTCTTCATCTCGCCGGCATAAGCGGTGCCGCCGATCAGGATCAGCTTCTTCTCCAGATTGACCGCGATTACCGTCTCCGTGCGGCAGCCGTGCCGCTCCGGGTCGGCCTTGAAACTCGGCAGGTCGATGATCGTATATTCAGGCACGAACCCGGCCAGCTCATGCGCCTCGGGACGCACCAGCATGGTCCGCATGAACAGATTGTGCCATGCGAGCTCGTTGATCACCCGCACCTTGACGCGATGCTCGGGCTGCGAACCGCCATAAAGATCGGCGACGAACAGGTCGTCCCTGCCGTTCAGCGCTTCCAGGAAGTCGGCATAGAGGCGGTCGAAGGCATCGGCCTCCATCGGCCGGTTCGACTTGCCCCACCACACCGTGTCCTGGCTGGTGGAATTGCGCACGACGAAACGGTCCTGGGCCGAGCGGCCGGTATGCTTCCCGGTCTTGACCACCAGCGGACCGTCCTTGGCGAGCAGCCCTTCGCGCCGTGACACTGCCTGCTCGACCAGCGGCGCGGTCATCAGGTTCCAGTGGATGGCCGCCCCGGTAACGATGCCCTGGGCTTCCAGACGGTGCGCTGGATTGCGCTCGCTCACGTTCGATCCTCCCTGAAATATGAAGGGCGACGCCCACGGTGAGCGCCGCCGCATTCGTATGCGCGGGGCCTATACATATCACAGGGGGTCCGGTCAAAGCGACCCGCTGCGCCCTTGTTGGAAGGCGTCAAACTTGGCTATCGATGCGCGTGACCTTAAGGAGCGGGCATGAGCCATGTGATCGCGCTCGTCGATGACGATCGCAACATCCTGACCTCGGTGTCGATCGCGCTCCAGGCCGAGGGCTTCCTGACCCGTGTCTACACCGATGGCCAGACGGCGCTTAGGGCGTTCGCGGACAACGCGCCGGACCTTGGGGTATTCGACATCAAGATGCCGCAGATGGACGGGATGGAGCTCCTCCGCAGGGTGCGCGAAATGGGCAGCTCTGCCGGTTCGATGCCGGTCATCTTCCTGACATCGAAGGACGATGAACTGGACGAGGCGCTGGGCCTCGCCATGGGCGCGGACGACTATATCTCCAAGCCCTTCTCGCAGCGGCTGCTCATCGCCCGGATCCGCGCGCTATTGCGGCGGCAGGATCTGGCCCGCGGCACCGGCGCCACCGAATCCGAAGCCGGCCGGGAGGAGGAGCCCTTGATCGAGCGCGGCCGGCTGGTCATGGATCCGGCTCGGCACAAGGTCTTTTGGGACAAGAAGGATGTTACCCTTACGGTCACCGAATTCCTGATCCTCGAGGCGCTTGCCCAGCGGCCCGGCGTAGTGAAATCGCGCAACCAGCTGCTCGATGTCGCTTACCAGGACGACGTCTATGTCGATGACCGCACCATCGACAGCCACATCAAGCGCATTCGCCGCAAGTTCCGCGGCGTTGACCCCAGTTTTGATGCGATCGAGACCCTTTATGGCGTCGGTTACCGCTTCGGAGAGGAGTGACGACGCCGACCTCGTCCTGACCTGGTCGGGACGTTGGACGCTGGCGCACCGCATCTTGGCGGTGAACGTGCTGACGCTCGTCCTGGTGCTGCTCGCCTTTTTCTATCTCGACGCCTACCGCAACCGGCTGGAGAAGGAGCGGGTCAACCAGGTAGAGTCCGAAGCCGGCATGGCCGCCACCGCCCTGGCATCGGTTCCGGCCAGCCAGGGCGAGCGATTGCTGGCCAATCTTTCGCGCCAGACCGAGACCCGCATTCGAACCTATGGCTCCGATGGCCGGCTCCAGCTCGACAGCTGGCGGCTGACCGGCCCGACCTATCGACTCCGGGATCCGGAAACCCAAAGATGGACCAAGGATGTCGCGCGCGCTCTTGATCGGGGTTTCAACGCACTTGTCGGAGAGGAAAGCGACGAGGATTTCGTCGAACCTGCGGTCGACCGCGCCCAGGCCTGGAGCGAGGTCATGGAATCGCGCGAGACCGGCGATACGGAAACGAAGATCCGGCAGGCGCCCGAGCTGACCCCGGTATTTTCCGCCGCTGCGCCCGTGGCCGGCGGTGCGACCCTGCTGATGACCGACAACGACCGCGACTTCACCAGGCGCGTCCGCCGGCAGCGTGCGTCGTTGCTCGTTGCCCTTGGAGTCGTTGCCACCTTGTCGGTCCTGCTGTCTTTGTTCCTGGCGCGGACCATCGTTCGCCCCCTGCGCCGGATCGCATTGGCGGCGCATAGGGTTCGGCTGGGCCGGGCGCGCGAAGTCAAGGTTCCGCGCCTTCCATCGCGCACCGACGAGATTGGCCTCCTGGCCCGCTCGATCAGCGACATGAGCCAGTCGCTCAGGCAGCGGATCGACAATATCGAGGCCTTCGCCGCCGACGTTACCCATGAGCTCAAGAACCCGCTCGCTTCGTTGCGCTCGGCCATCGACGGTCTGGAGCGAATTGAGGACCCCAAGCTCAAGAAGCAGTTGATCGACGTAGTCCGGCAGGATGTTGTCAGACTAGACCGGCTGGTCAGCGATGTCGGCGAGGCGGCGAGAACGGACGCGGAGTTGGCCCGAGCGCGGTTCGAACCAGTCGATTTGGGCGCCCTGATCGGAAATCTCGTGGCCGCATGGGAGGCACGTCGCGAAACCGGCAATGTCCGGCTAGCCTTCGCCCGGCCTCGGCGCGCAAGCGCGATCGTGATGGGCGAGCCGGGCCGCCTCGCGCGCGCCATCGACAATATCATCGACAACGCCATCAGCTTCTCACCCCCTGGCGGGTTGGTGGAGATCGCCGCGACGCACGTCGGCGACGAGATCCTGGTCCGGATCGACGACGAAGGTCCCGGCGTCCCGGAAGAGCTGCGTGAGGCCATCTTCAATCGCTTCCATTCCGTAAGGCCGCAGGCCGAGAGCTTCGGCCGGCATTCGGGGCTTGGGCTGGCGATCGCGCGCGCAATCGTCGAAGGCCATGACGGGGAGATTGACGTGGCGGATCGCGACGACGCGCCTTCAGGTGCCCGTTTCACGATCATCCTCAAGGCGGCCGACCGGCAATGAACGGATCGCGGCTCAGCACCGAAAATCTGCACGCATCCACGGTCGCCGTGGACGGCAGGGCCGTGCTCATTTCCGGTCCATCCGGATCGGGCAAGTCGGACCTCGCCCTGCGCCTGCTCGACCGCGGCTTCACCCTGGTCGCCGACGACCGGACCATCATCCGGAGGGACGGCGACAAGCTGCTCGCCTCGGCACCGGAAACGATCAAGGGCAAGCTGGAAGTTCGGGGGGTTGGGATCGTCGAGGTGGACGCGGTTTCGGACCTGCCCGTCGCGCTGGTGGTCGAGCTGACCAGCGATATCCAACGCCTGCCCGATGACGACCGCGACCGGCTGATCATGGGGATCGGCATCCCGCTGATCAGCGTCGATGCGATGACGGCATCCGCGCCATCAAAGATATCGCTGGCGCTCGACCTGCTCGGGCTCAAATTTTGATGGGCGAAGCGCGGCCCAGGTCCTTGCCGCGCCTGCTGCTGGTCACGGGCATGTCCGGCGCCGGCAAATCGACCGTGCTCGATGCGCTGGAAGACATGGGTTGGGACTGTGTCGATAATCTCCCGACCGCCCTGTTGAAGGATTTTGTCCACGGCGAGCGCGAAGCTCGGCAAAGTGCACCGGTCGCGGTCGGAGTCGATGTCCGAAGCCGGGGATTCGACCCGCAGGCCCTTCCCGCCCTGCTTCGCTCGATCGAAGGGGTCGCTCCCGAAATACTCTACATCGATTGCGCCGGATCGGAGCTCATCCGGCGTTACGACGAGACTCGCCGCCGCCACCCGCTGGCGCCCGATCGCCCAGCCGAAGACGGTATCGCCAAGGAGCGGGCGGTGACCGCACCACTGCGGCAGGCGGCGGATGCGCTGATCGACACGACCGAGCTTTCTCCCGCCGAGCTGCGTGAGGAGCTGCGGCGCCGCTATGGGGGAGCGATCGACGAGCCGGTGATCACCATCGTCTCGTTCGGATTCGCCCGCGGCATCTCCCGCACCGCCGACCTGGTGTTCGACATGCGCTTTGCCGACAATCCCTATTGGATGGACGAATTGCGGCCGCTGACCGGCGAGGACCAGCGGGTGCAGGATTATTGCTCGAACGACATCAGTTGGTCGCCGGTCATGGAGCAGATCGAATCGCTGTTAATCCGGCTTATTCCCCGCTATTGGGCCGCCGGAAAAAGCTATCTGACGGTGGCTTTCGGCTGCACGGGAGGGCGTCACCGGTCGGTGGCTGCGGCAGTCGAAATGGCGAGGCGGTTGCGCGACGCGGGTTTTTCACCGAATGTCCGTCACCGTGACCTCGCGGCGCCGCAGAGCGAAACGATCGAGGGACAACCCGCGAGTCCAGGGGCGCGGGCCTAGACATGCGGGTGAGTGAATGATCGGATTAGTGCTGGTGACTCACGGCCGACTCGCGGCCGAGTTCATCACCGCAATGGAACATGTGGTTGGCCCGCAGCAGGCCGTCGAAGGCATCTGCATTGACGCCGACGACGACATGGAGGTGCGGCGCAAGGAAATCGCCGAGGCGATCCAGCGCGTCGACCAGGGCAAGGGCGTCATCATCCTGACCGACCTGTTCGGCGGGACTCCTTCGAACCTCGCCATCAGCCTGATGAAGAGCGAGAACATCGAGGTCATCGCCGGCGTGAACCTGCCAATGCTGATCCGGCTGGAAGGCGCGCGCAAGGCGATGAGCGTCCGCGCCGCCGTCGCTGCCGCGCGCGAGGCGGGCCGCAAATATATCTCGGTAGCGTCCGAAATCCTCGGCGAGGCCGCGGCTTGAACGCCATCTCGAAGACCATCGAGATTACCAACAAGCGCGGGCTCCACGCCCGGGCCAGCGCCAAATTTGTCAATGTCGCCGCGGGCCTCTCCGCCAGAATCGAGGTGGAGAAGGACGGCAACCGGGTCACAGGCACCTCGATCATGGGCCTGATGATGCTGGGCGCGGCGATGGGGGATTCCATCACCATCCACTGCGAGGGCGACGGCTGCGACCGGGCGCTGGCCGAGCTTGCGGCGCTGGTCGAGGACCGGTTCGGGGAAGAGTGAGGCGCACATGCCGCGCCAGATCACCTCATTCTCCAACGAGACGGTCAAACATCTGCGTGCGTTGCGCGACAAGAAGGCGCGCAAGGTGGAGGGCATGTTCCTGGCGGAAGGCCTCAGGATCCTTGCCGAGGCTCGCGACAGCGGCAGCTTGCCGGAAATCGTCGCCTATTCGCCTGCCGGCGGAATCCATCCGCTGGCCGGCGAGATCATCGCCGCCGCCGAGGCCAACGGCG
>DASTCB010000131.1:0-14354 GCA_035711585.1 Sphingomicrobium sp. | reverse complement strand
CACGCTTGCCGAATATGGCTTCCGACTGCCGAGTTGCATCGACAATCGACCGCTGCGCTTCAACGAATGGGACGCAATGCGCCCGCAATCGGTGTTCGTCTCGGCGACACCGGGCCCGTGGGAGATGAACGAGACCGGCGGGGTGTTCAGCGAGCAGGTCATCCGCCCCACCGGCCTCATCGACCCGCCGGTCGAGATCAAGCCGGTCGAGGACCAGGTCGACGATCTGGTCCATGAGGCGAAGGAGACCGCGCGCAAGGGCTACCGGACTTTGGTCACCACCCTGACCAAGCGCATGGCCGAGGATCTGACCGAATATCTGCACGAGGCGGGCCTCAAGGTCCGCTACATGCACAGCGACGTCGAGACGCTGGAGCGCATCGAGCTGATCCGCGACCTCAGGCTCGGCGTCTATGACGTGCTGGTCGGGATCAACCTGCTCCGCGAGGGGCTCGACATCCCCGAATGCGGGCTGGTGGCGATCCTCGACGCCGACAAGGAGGGTTTCCTGCGCTCCGAAACCTCGCTGATCCAAACGATCGGCCGGGCCGCGCGCAACATTGACGGCCGCGTGATCCTCTATGCCGACACGGTCACCGGATCGATGGAGCGGGCGCTGGCGGAGACCGGGCGGCGGCGCGAGAAGCAGGAAGCCTACAACGCCGAGCACGGCATCACGCCGGAATCGATCAAGCGGCAGATCAGCGACATCATCGCCCATGTCTCCACGCGAGACGGGGTAGTGGTCGACACCGGCGACGAGGAGACGCCGCACCTCGTCGGTCACAACCTCCGCGCCTACATCGGCGAGCTGGAGGAGCGGATGCGCAAGGCCGCTGCCGACCTCGAGTTCGAGGAAGCGGCAAGGCTGCGCGACGAGATCCGCCGGCTGGAGGAAGATGAGCTCGGCATTCCCGATCCCGACCGCGTCGTTCCCGCACGCGTCGGCAATGCCACGCAGGGTAAGCCGGGCACGCGGCGGACCGGGTTTGGCAAGACGCAAAGGACGCGGTTTGGGCGGAGGTAGGCGCAAGTTTCGTTCAACTGCCGGAACAATGTGTTCAGCCCCGCGCAACCCATGGGCGCGCAGGGAGTTTGATCGACAAATCCACGAAGGGAAGCGCCGCGGATGCGGCGCAAAATTTATGCGCATGAAATTTGGTCTGGTCCTGGGTGCCCTGGCGATGGTGGCGACCACGCCGCTGATGGCGCAGCCGCGCGGCGACGAACCGATCGCGGTGCCGCGCACCATCAAACAGGGCATCGATTTCGTCTATGTCGACCCGGAGATGAGCACGGTTGCCCGTCGCAAGCAGAAGCCCCAGAACTGGCTGGCGCGCCTTTTCAACCTGGATTTCGGCTCCAGCCGGCGCCGGAACGCCCCCAACCCGCTGTTCGTCCAGCTAGGCCACGGCCTGCAATACTACCAGGCGACCTGGGGCCGGCTGCCGCAGACCAAGATCCCGTCCGGGCCGACGATGAAGCGCGGCTCTACCGGCAAGCGCGTGGCATTGCTCCGCACCCGCCTCGGTCTTCCTTCCGCCGGCGGCTATGACGCCCGCCTTGCGCAGGCGGTGACGGACTATCAGACGGTCCACGGCGTCGGCAAACCCGACGGAATCGCCGGCCGGGCGACCCTCGCCTCATTGAACCGCGGGGCCAGCCATTATGCCCGCCGGATCGCGATCAACATGGAGCGCGCCTGGCGGCTGCCCCAGACGAGAACCTTCGATCGTTATGTGGTGGTCGATTCCGGCTCGGCCGAAGTCTATCTGTTCGATCGCGACCGGATGGCGGACCGGATGCGGGTGATCGTCGGCGATCAGAAGACCAAGACCCCGATGATGGCCGTCCTCATGCGCAACGTGAAAGCCAATCCTTACTGGAACGTGCCGCCCGAGCTGGTCAAATCGCTCACCGCGAAGAAGGTGAAGGAGCAGGGCGTCTCCTACTTCCGCGACTTCCATTATGAAGTGCTGCGCGACTGGGGGCCCAACGCCCCGCTGGTCGATCCGAAGGACATCAACTGGAAGGCGATCGCTTCATCCAAGAAGCTGCCGACCATCCGAGTCCGCCAGCAGCCGGGACCGTGGAATTCGATGGGCGAGATGAAGTTCGAGATGAAGAACGACTACGGCATCTACCTCCACGACACGCCCCTGAAGGAAAAGTTCAACGGCGACCGCTGGATCAGCAACGGCTGCGTGCGGCTGGAGGATTATCGCCGCTTCGCCAGGTGGGTCGGCGTTCCCGCCGATGCTCCCGGACAAGAGCAGTATATCCCGCTGCCCCGACCAGTGCCGGTCTACATGACCTATCTGACGGTCAAATCCACCGGCAACGGCGTCATGTTCCTGCCCGACCCGTACGGCTTCGACGCCTTGGCGATGCCGCAGATGTTCGGCCCGGCGATGAACGTCGCATCGGCGGAGCCGCCCACGCCGCCCGCAGTGATTTAAGCGTCGTTCATCGACCCGGCTTTGCTCCTGCCCGATCGCCGGGCATGGTCCGCGCGATGATTCGGGAGGGGTAAATGAAGATCGCACTTTCGGCCGTGACGGCGCTTGCCCTGGCGGCTGGCCCGGCGCTGGCGCAGGACAGGGACGACAAGACCGACAAGCCGGTCAAGGTCGAGACCGTCGTGCCACAGGCCCGTACGACGCAGCACAGCGGCACCTTTGGCGGGCACAAGATCCGATACAGCGCAACCATCGCCGAAACGATCCTGAGCGCGCAGGACGGAACGCAGAAGGCGGCGATCGTCACCACCAGCTATGTCAAGGAACCGCGCGATCCGTCCCGGCCGGTCACCTTCCTGTTCAACGGCGGGCCCGGCTCCGGTTCGGTCTGGCTGCAGATGGGCGCCTTCGGCCCGAAGCGCGTCGCCATTCCGTCCGATGCGCGCGACGACGGCGCGCCGCCCTATCCCCTGGCCGATAATCCCGACAGCCTGCTCGACGTGACCGATCTGGTCTTCATCGACCCGCCCGGAACCGGCTTCAGCTATCTGATCGGCAAGACGGAGCCCAAGGAATTCTATGGCGTGACGGCCGACGCAAAGGCGGTGGCCCAGGTCATTCGCCGCTGGCTCAACGACAATGGCCGCTGGTCAAGCCCCAAGTTCCTCGGTGGCGAGAGCTATGGCACGACCCGGTCGGCGGCGGTGGTCAATGAGCTGGAAGGATCGACCTTCAACGACGTCGGCTTGAACGGCGTCATCCTGATCTCGACCGTGCTCGATTTCGCGGCGGGATCCGACGCGCCGGGCAATGAGCTTAGCTTTATCACCAATCTGCCGTCGATGGCCGCGACCGCCCTTTATCACGGCAAGGCCAGTGCGCCGTCGGTCGAGCAATTCGTCGAGGAAGCCCGCCAGTTCGCGATCGGCCCCTATGCCTCGGCGCTGCTCAAGGGGCAGAAGCTGCCGGCCGAGGAGCGCGCGGCTATCCGGGCGCGGCTGTCCCATTTCACCGGGCTCAGCGAAGCCTATCTCGAGCGCGCTGACCTGCGCGTCACCCCCGGCCGCTTCTACAAGGAATTGCTGCGCGACCGCGGCCTGACCGTAGGCCGGCTCGACAGCCGCTACACCGGTCGCGACTATGACAGCGCCGGCGAAACACCCGACAACGATCCCAGTTTCTACGGTATCGACGCGGGCTATACCGCCGCGATCAACAGCTGGGCTCGCGGCTCGCTCGGCTTCGTCACCGACCGCGAATATCAATCGATCGCCGGCCTCGGCCGCGACTGGGACTGGCGGATCGGCGACCGGGACGCCAACGCCTATCTCAACGTCACGCCCTGGCTGGGCAAGGCGCTGCGTGAGAATGCCGGCATGCGCATCTTCGTCGGGCAGGGCTATTACGACTTCGCGACGCCCTTCTTCGCCGCCGAGTACGCGTTGTCGCGCACCGGCATTCCGCAGGACCGGATCGAGTATCAATATTATGAGGCGGGGCACATGATGTACGTCCGCGACGAGGATCGGGCGAAACTGTCCGGCGATATCCGTCGGTTCATCCAGTCGCGCTAGCCCCTTCACACTTTTCTCACATTGCCGCAGCATCATGCCGGTCAGTTTGAAGGGGGCTAGCCATGGCCGACATTCCATCGGACCTGTTCCAGCGCATCGCCGAGCGCGCCAATGATCCGCGTCGGCGCACCGCGGATGCGAGCCTGGTGGCGGATGCCCAGCCGCTCGATCTCGGCGCGATGGTTGGCCAGCTGGCCGGACAGGGGCATCCCGCGGCTGCCCAGCTCCAGGGGATGCTTGGCCAGCTAAGCAGTATGTTCGGCGGAATGGCAGGGCTCCAGCAGGGCCTGGGCAATATGGTCATGGTCGGGCCCGACGGCAGCTATCGGATGGGCGGCGGTAACGAGGCCAGCGAACCTGCGCCACTTGCCGACCCGCCGGGCGAAGCCGCGCTGGCCCAGGCGGCACGGGCAATCGGGCGCGCGCTTCCGGCCGAGCTGCGACAGCTTTATGCGATCGGCGACGGCGGCTTCGGACCCGGCGAGGGACTGATGCGGCTGGCCGAGGCCGTCGAGCGCCATCGCAAGATGACAGCAGAACCCTTTGGGCCGCTTGGCCAGCCCTGGCCGGAGAATCTGCTGCCGCTGTTTGACGAGAATCCGGCGCTCTCCTGCATCGACCTGGATTCGGGCGAGATAGTCGCCTGGGATCCGGAAGAGATCGAGGACGAAGACAGCGATGAGGATTGGCAGCGCTCGTTCAAGGTCGAGCACCCAAGCCTGGCGGCGTTCATGGATGCCTGGCTCGACACGCCGACCATGGCCGAGCAAATGGAAGGGGCGCGGCGGCAGCCGTTCGAAGTGCCGCAGGCGACGATCGACTTCTACGCAGCCATGACCCCCGAGGAGCGCGCCGAATATGGGTTCGAGGGCGAGGACTGGGAGGAGCAGCTGCGCAAGTCGTTCAGCCACCCTTATGGCGGCGCCCAGGGTTAAGCTGGGCGCCCCATTTTCCTAGCGGAGCACTCCCGCCTGCTTCTGCCGATGCGCATAATAGAATAGTGCGGCCGCGACGATGATGATCACCCAGGGCATGACCGCCATCGCGCCGGAATCCATCGGCGGCGGCGGCGGTGGCGCCATGAAGATCTGGTAGCCGAGGCCCAGAACCGCCCCGAGCAGCGACAGTCCCATCGCCGGCACGGCCCAGCGATGGCGCATCAGCAGCAGGATCGAGCCGAACAGCCCCATCCAGACTCCGAGGCCCCAGCCGAACTGCGCATAGATCGGGAAGCCGTCGACCCAGGCCAGCATCGCCTCGGGGTCGACGTCTGGCGCCATGCTGCGGAAATATTCGAGGTTCCGCATGCGCGTCATCAGATAGTCGTAACAGCCGAACGCATTCCACAGCAGCGCCAGGAATCCGACGATCCACAGGTGGACCGGGACCTTCGCGGTTTGCACATCATCCATGTTGCATCCCCCTCCAACGCCGGCTCTGTCGCCGCCCAGGAACGCCAATCGGGCGGGTTGAGGTTTAACACCATGCCGGCCGGCCCGCATGAGCCGCCAATATCGCATTCATGTCAATCGCCATGCTATATGCGCGCAGCAGAGGGGAGGGGCGATGGCGGGGACGTTCGATCGGATCGACGGATTCCTGGGCCGCCTGTTTTTCCGTTCGATCGGCATCGTTTGCGCGATCGTCGCGCTGGTGGCCCTCTATGCCATCTGGTGGCATTTCAACCACTGGAACCCGGAATATTCGCTGATAGTGGTGATCATGTTCGGGCTGGTCGTGATTGCGGCGGCATCGGTCATTCCCTACTGCTTTTCGCGCAAGCGCCGCTTCATCGAAGCGTTGGACGCCTTGGAAAGCGAAATCCCCGACCAGCTCCGTCGCGAGCGCTGAAATCCGCCATTTCCTGAACCTTGGCGCCGGGCGAGCGTTCAACGGGCATGTGCAACAAGTTGCTTACCCCAATCACGCTTGCCCTGCTGCTGGTCGCCTGCGGCAACAATGACCCGGTCGACAACAATGCGGTCGCGCCGCCCGACCGGCTGACGGGCGACGAGCCCGCGACCGGGCTGGCGGCGCCGGCCAACGCCGCTGCGGCCGAAGCCGCCCGGCAGGCCGCGCTGCCACCCGCCACCGGGGGGCTGGACTGGACCTATCGCGAGGCGGATCGGACCGCCCTGTTCGGGCCGCCGGGAAACCCCGCCTTCTCGATCCAGTGCCAGCGCCAGCGCGAGGGGCAGAGCCAGCTGATCTTCATCCGTTACCTGCCGCCGACGGCCGGCGCCAAGGCGACGCTCAGTTTCACCGGCAATGGACAGGCGGCGTCGGTGCCGATCGCAGGAATCGTCGATCCCGGCGGGGTCGGGGGCCAGTGGCGGGCGACGGTCGCTCCCGACGAACATGCGCGCGACGTGGCCGAGACCTTCGCCGGCTCGGCGCCAGTCGACGTGTCGGTCAGCGGCCTGCCGTCGCTGGTCGTCCCGGCCGGCGCCGAGCCGCGACGGGTGCTTGCGGACTGCCTCAGAGGCTAGGTCTAGAGGCCGATCCGGACCCCGACATTGGCCGACGTCTCGTTGCCATGGTCCTTGCCGATCGTCGCCGAGCCGGAGACTTCCAAGCTGACGGTCGAGAAGATCGCCGCGCTGAACCCGCCGGTGAAGCGGCCATAGGCCTTCTTCGACGCGTCCTCGAGCTCGAAGCTGTTGACGATGGTCGGGGCCGAGGTCTGGGCGAAGCGCACCGTCCGGTCGTCGCCGGTGAAGTCCTTTTCGACCACCGCCGAGGCGTAGGGCCGCAGCTGGACCCCGCCGCCATCCAGGTCGCTCCGCAATTCCACGCCCAGGCTGCCCCGCAGCGAGCGGTAGCTCAGCGAGTCGACGTTAAGCGTCAGCGCCGGGTCGCCGCTTTCGGTGTAGCCGTCGACCTTGGCCTTGGCATAGTCGAGCCCGACGACCGGGCCGACCCGAACCGCGCCCAGCGGCATCAGGTAGCCGCCCTTGATTCCGGCGAGGAAATGGTTGCCGTCGGTGTCGGCCTCCATCCCGTCGACCACGCCCGTCCGTTCGACGTCGTGATCATCCCAGCCATAGCCGGCATAGGCCTGGACGAAGGCGGGTCCGATGGCGAAGGCGCCATAGCCACCGAGCTGCAGCGAGTGGCCGTCGACATCGGCCGCGTCGCTGGTGAAATTGGCCCTGGCCCTGGAGTAATTGACCGCGGCGCCGACCACCCCGGTGCCGAAGCCATATTCGACGCCCGCGGTCGCGCCGACCCCGCTCGAACGGAAGGCGAGGTTGGTCGGCCCGTCCTCATGCTGGCTTGTAAAGCCGTCGCCGACCAGGAAAAATTTGAGGTCATTATAGGCATCGCCGTCGCGTGGGCTCCCCGTGTCCATCCGGGCGGTCAGCGTGCGGCCGAACTGGCGGGCGACGTCGAGGCCGAGGTCGCTCGGCGCCTGCAGCACCAGCGGAGCGGTCAGTTGCGCGGCCACATACTGGCCGACGATCTTGAACCCGTTCGAGGTCAGGTGGAGCTGGTCGCCATAGACCAGGAAGCCCGCGCTGTTGACGATGCAGGCGGTGCTGCCGGGAACGCCCGGCCCGAGCGGTGCAGGGAAGGCCGGGCAAGCGAATTCGTTGATGCCGAAGGCCTCCGGATTGGCTTCGATGCTCTGCAGCACCAGGCCGAGGTCGAGATAATGGACGATGACGCCGTCGGCGGCATAGCCTGCCAAGGTCGACTGCATGCCGGAGTTGAAGGCCGTCGAGAAGGCCGAGCGAACGCTGGCGGCCAGCGCAGGATCGGGCTGAAAATTCACTTCGGGCAATAGGCCCGTGTCGCCGGCCAGGAAGCTGATGGTCGGCGCCCCCGCGTCAACCAGCCGGTCGAGGTTGGCGCTTGCCTGCATGATCGATACGTCGGCCGCCGCGGCCGCGCCGGCAACGCTGCCGCCACCGAGCTGATAGGCGCGGGAATCGTTGCCGCCGATCGAAACCGTCACCAGGTCGCCGGGTTGGAACTGCGGCTCGATCGTCGGGAACACGCCCGATTGGGCGCCGACGTCGAGGAACTGATCGACCTCATAGGTGAAGCCCCAGCTGAACGGGTTGCTTTGGTTGCCGATCCCGGTGCGCGCCCCGCCAATGGCGAAATTCTCGATCGGCACATCGAGGATCTCGCCGAGCGTGTCGACATAGTTGGTGCCGCCCGAGAAACGCCCGCTGGTGTAGGCCCCGGTGGTCAATGGATCGATCCCGGCAAGCGCGAAGAAATTGCCGTCGTCGGCATAACTGTCGCCGAACGCCACGATCCGCTCGACCCGCTGGGCCTGGGCGGGCGTGGCAAAGGCAAGGGCGCTGGTGGCCAGCAGGGACAGCGCAACGATATGGCTTTTCGGCATGAACATCCTCCCCGGTCGCCGCATCGGACGCGCGGCTCCTCGACCGGCAGTAATGCATGGCGAAGCGGGCGAGGCAAGTGACAGAAATGTCAACAATCGACGAGCGGATTCCGGCGGTCGGCGAGGGGTAGCCTTATGACCGCAATGGGTGGAAAGCGGACATTCCTGTTTGAGGCCTATCTCCAGAAATTGGAGACTCGTTCGATGACCCAATAGCTGGCTGTGCCGCCGATCAGATAGGCAGGTACGATTGCAGCGGCGCGCAGATCGATGCGGTTCGCCACGACCAAGAATAGCAAGCGAGTTGCCCCCAGAACCGCGGCTATGAATATCAATTGGCCGATCTCGACGCCAATGTTGAAGAACAGAAGCGCGAGCGGAATCGAGTTTGCCGGCAACCCGATCTCTGCAAGTGCGCCTGCGAATCCCAAGCCGTGGAGGAGGCCGAAGGCGAAAGCGATCAACCACGGCTTTTTCGTCGCGAAGCCTTCACGGCCGCGCTGCTTCTGAATGATCTCGCTGGCGACGAAGACGATCGACAGAGCGATCGTCGCCTCGACTGGCGGGCCGGGGACATGGATCACCCCCAAGGTAGCGAGCGCGAGCGTGAGGGAGTGCGCCAAGGTAAAAGCCGTTACCGTCCAGAACAGCCGCCGGTTGAATCCGACGATCATCACAAGCGCCAATACAAAGCACAGATGATCGAAACCGGTCAGGATGTGCTCAATGCCGAGCAAGGTGTAAGTCTGCACGACCTCGAACGCGCCGGGACTGGCCTTAACCTGGAAACGCGGATCGGCGCCAATCACTCCGGCAACGGATAGATCAAATTTGCCTCGCGGTGGGCCTGGTCGGCCGGCGTGTCTATGCTGATACAGACGGAGGGCCGGAAACGCCCGTCCTTCCAGGCGAGCCCCATCCTCTGCTGGACCCGCCTCATGTCGGGCCGCCAGCCAAAGGCCGCCGCCTGGGGAAGCGTCTGCCCCACGCTAATCTGTGCGAAGTGGTTGAGCGTCGAGGCGTCCTGCAGCGCCACCCGGACCGCCGTCCGGTCGCCGGCCGACAGAACTTCGGGGCCGCTCTGCAGCATCCTGAGCGTCGACCAGGCATCGGCCTCGCGCTTCTGGATGTCGCGGAAGGCGCGCAGGCTTTCAACTATCAGGCCATAGCGATATTGCTCCTCGCTCTGGAGCAGCGCGAGACGGCCCGCCGACTGAGCGGCCTCGAACCGCGCGGTGTCGAACGCGAACCAGGTTGCCTGGCTGACCCAGCGCGGTGTCTCGAAGCTGCCAGTGCGGCCCCATTCGTTGACGATCGCGCGCAGCTCCTTCAGGCGCCGGTCGATGCACGGCTGTGCCGTGCGGCGGAGCTCGAGGACGGCGAGGCTTTCCTGGATTTCGCCGGTTAGTGACGCGCGCGTCTCAGCCGCTTCGCCGCGCTCGTTGACGGTTTCGGCAATCTGTTGAGCGCCGAGCGCGAGGAGCACGCCCACTGTCACGATCACCAATTCCCACCCGACCGAGCTCCAACCGTTTGGCGGTCTTATCTTCAGTAGGCGAAACATACCGTCCCCCCGCCCGCGATAATCCACCTTGAATGCAACGGTTCGCCAATGACCGCAATGGGTCGAAAGCGGTCATAAGCCTCAGCGCCTCTCCGCTGCCAGCCGGCTCATCAGGATCGCGGCGCGCTTGGCCTGGACCCAGATCGACGGGATGACGACTGCCTCGCCCGGCGCATGGTCGCCGGTCGAATAAGGGCCGAGGCCGGCCAGCCCGTCGACGTCCTTCGCGACGAAGCTGATGTCGGCCGCGCCGCGCTTGACCGGGTCGAGCTCGCCCATTTCATGCATGCCGAGGTCGCGGTTGATGAGATTCAGCTTGTCGAGCAACGCGCGGTTGCCGGGCGTCGGCGCCATTGGCGGATAGCCGTCCGGGTGGAATTCGATTGCAGCGGTCGCGCCATTGAGCGGCTGCGCGACGATTGCGCGCATCTTGTCGCGCGTCCGCTCGATCTGCTCAACCGACAGCGCGCGCATGTCGCCGCGGGCGATGGCGGTGCTGGCGATGATGTTGGTCTTGCCGGTCGCCGCGATCCGCACCCGGCCCGGGTCCAGCACCGCGCCGTCCCCGCCGCCGATCAGGCCGACGTTGAAGGTCAGGTTGGGCTCGGGCAGCTCGCGGCGGAACGTGTCGATGATCCGCGCCGCCTCATAGATGGCGCCGGCGCCCGAACCGGGCGAGAGGATGCCGCTCGAATGGCCGCCGCGCGCGGTCACCCGCAGCGTCCATTCGTCGCTGCTGCGCCGGGCGATCGAGCCCATGTCGCGGCCTTCGTCGCGGACCAGCCCCTCGAAGTCGAGCGCGACGTCGGCCTTGCGCCCCTCGGCCAGCAGGTCGCGGCGGCTGATCTCGACCGGCCCGGCATCCTCCTCGTCGCCGGTCAGGAAGACGGTGATGTCCGCATTCTTCAATGTGCCGGCGGCCTGCATCGCGCGGAGGGCGGCGACGATCACCGCCATGCCGCCCTTGTCGTCGCCCGATCCGGGTCCGACGCCCTGGTCGCCCCTGCGCTCCCAGCGCTGGAACGGGCTGTCGGGCTCGAACACCGTATCGAGATGGCCGATCAGCAGCAGTTTCTTGCCCTTGCCCGGATGCCGCGCGACCAGATGGCCCGAGCGGCCCGCCGCGCTCATGTCGATCCATTCGATCTTGAAGCCGAGAGGCTCCAGCTCGGCGCGGAGCATGTCGCCGACCTTCCTGACTCCTTCCGCGTTGAGCGTGCCGCTGTTCTGGTTGACCCACTTCTCGAGCATGGCGAGCGTCCGCTGCTGTTCGGCGTCGACGGTCCGGGTCATGCGCGTCTCGGCGGGCGAAAGCCGGGCCGCGGCCGGCATTGGCGCGGCGAGGATCGTCAGGGCCAGGGCAAGCTGAAGTGGAATACGCATCACCGGGCGGGAACCTTTCCTAGAAGCTGGCATCCAATCGGACGACGGCGGCGCTTGTGGCCGCCAGGACAAGGAAGGGATGCCATGTCGTTGAAGTCCAGTCTACTCGCCGCGAGCGTCCTGCTGCTGGCCACGGCCGCAAGCGCCAACCCCGAGACCGGGCCGTCGGACGCGGAGATCGCGCACATCGCCTACACCGCCGGCCAGATCGACATCACCGCCGCCAGGCAGGCGCTGGCCAAGTCGAAAAACGCCGAGGTCCGCGGCTTCGCCGAGGTCATGTTGCGCGACCACCAGGCGGTGGAGGCCCAGGCGCTGGCGCTGGTCAAGAAGCTGGGCGTGACCCCCGCCGACAACGGCACCAGCGCCGCGCTCGCCAGGCAGGCGGCGGACACCAGCGACAAGTTGGCGAAGCTGGAGGGTGCGGAGTTCGACCGCGCCTATATGAAGAATGAGGCGGCCTATCACGCGACGGTCAATGGCGCGCTGCGTTCCACGCTGATCCCGTCGGCCGACAATGCCGAGCTCAAGGCCTTGCTGGAAACCGGGGTCGCCCTGTTCGGCGAGCATCAGGCTCATGCGGAAGCCCTGGCAGCGAAGCTCTGACCCGGTGCGGCCGGTTGCGTTTGCCGTCTTCGCGGCGCTCCTGCTGCCATCGCCCCCGGCAGTGGCGGCGCCGCGAACCCACACCATCGTCATCGGCGCCATGAAGTTCGGGCCAATGCCGCAAGGGGTCCGCGCGGGCGATCGCATCCTGTGGGTCAACAAGGACATGTTCCGGCATACGGCGACGGCAAAAGACCGCAGTTTCGACGTCGACCTGCCGCCCGGCACCCGAAAGTCGAGCATCGTCCGCAAGGCAGGCGAAATTGCCGTCATCTGCCGCTATCATCCCGGCATGCGCATGATGTTAAAGGTGAAGCCATGACCATCCAGGCGCGGATCTCGCCGGATCATCCGGAAGAGCTCGAGCTGGCGAAACGCTGCATGGCGCGCGATCCGGCCGCACTTCGGCAGCTGATCACCGCCAACAACCAGCGGCTGTTTCGAGCCGCCTGGAGCATCCTCAAGAACCGCGACGACGCGGAGGAGGCGGTTCAGTCGGCCTACCTCAAGGCGGTCGACCGGATGAGCGATTTCGCCGGCCGATCCTCGCTGTCGACCTGGCTGACCCGGATCGTGATCAACGAAGCGCTCGGGCGCTTGCGCTCGGAGAGGCGCCGACGGACCGCGCTGGCGGCGGAGGGGGTCGCGGTGCTCGACAACTATCGGGAGGCGCTGATGCGCGGATCGCAACCTGCCGCCCCGGATGCCGGCGTGGCCCGGGAGCAGCTGCGGCACCTGCTGGAACAGGCGGTTGCCGGATTGCCGGCCAGCTTCCGCACGGTGTTCGTCCTCCGCGAGATCGAAGGGCTGAGCGTGGAGGAAGCGGCCGAAGCCCTCGGGATTCCGGCGGCCACCGTCAAGACCCGGCTCCACCGGGCACGGGCAAGGCTGCAGCAGGCGCTCGCCCCGGAGGTTCATTCGGCCCTTGTCGGAGCCTTTCCTTTCGCCGGCGCCGACTGCCAACGACTGACCGCGCGGGTTCTTGCCGCTCTCCAGATCGAATAAATCGCTGTCCTACACCAATCCTATCTGGTTCATTTCCGAGACTCGGATGAACCGGAGGATGCACAATGGACGTGGATTATCTGATTGATGACCTGATCGAGCGGGAAGGAGATTACGTCAATCATCCCGCCGACCGGGGCGGGCCGACGCGGTTCGGAATCACCGAGATGGTGGCGCGGGCGCACGGCTATGGCGGGGCGATGGCCGAGCTGCCGCGTGACGAGGCGGCGGCAATCTACCGCCGGCTCTACTGGCTTCGGCCGAGGTTCGAACAGGTCGCCGAGCGTGTCCCAAGGGTCGCCGCCGAGCTGTTCGACACTGGCGCCAACATGGGGCCGGCGGTCGCCGCCACCTTCCTGCAGCGCGCGCTGACCGCGCTCAACCGCGGCGGCAAGGATTATCCGGACCTGGTCCCCGACGGGCGGGTCGGGCCGGTCACGCTGGCCGCGCTCGACGCCTTCCTCGAAGCGCGCGGTAACCGCGGCGGGGAGACCGTGCTGCTGCGCGCGCTCGAGGCGCTGCAGGGCGAGCGCTACCTCCGCCTCGCCGAGAAGCGGCCGGCCAACGAAGCTTTCCTCTACGGCTGGCTGGCAAACCGAATTGGCACATCAGACGAGTGATTTGTACCAAACGCCAAGGCTTTTGTGAACTTAAGGGAGACAATCCGTGGCTCTTCTCGAAGCGATCGTCGGGCCGGTATCGAAGCTGCTCGACAAGATCATCCCCGATCCCCAGGCGCGCGATCGCGCCAAGCTGGAGCTGATCAAGCTTCAGGGCGACCAGGAAATGGCCGCGATCGGAGTCCAGATGGAGGCGATCATCGCCGAGGCCCGCTCGCCCGACCCCTGGACCAGCCGGGCGCGGCCGAGCTTCCTCTATGTCATGTACACGCTGATCCTGTGGGCGGTGCCGATGGGGCTGATCGCGGCGGCCGATCCCAAGCTGGCGCTCAGCATCGGCAGCGGCATGACCGCCTATTTGCGCGGCTTGCCGGAGGAGCTCTACGCCCTCTTCGGCACCGGCTATCTCGGCTACACCGCCGCCCGCACCTGGGGGAAGGTAAAGGGAGTGGAGCGCTAGCAAGCGTTAGGGGGGCGGAACGAACTGGCCGGCCTAGCATTGCTACCCTTCGCTTAAAGGGGTGAAATGGACGGGCCGCTGTTCAAGCCGTTGCAGAATTGCTGGCGTGTAGAACGTGCCGAGCGTGCGGCGGTGATCGTCGACGCTTGCGACTATTATCACGTCATCCGCGAGGCGATGGAGCGGGCGCGGCACCGCATCCTGATCGTCGGCTGGGATTTCGACCCGCGGATCAAGCTCGACCGGACCGGCGGCAGGGACGAGGAAAATGTGACGCTTGGTGCCTTCCTGCTCGACCTGGCCAAGCGCAAGCCGGACGTTGCCAT
>DASTCB010000130.1:0-6443 GCA_035711585.1 Sphingomicrobium sp. | reverse complement strand
CCTTCTACGGGGAAAGCGGCGGGCAGGTTGGCGACGCCGGAAAATTAAGCTCTCTCATTGGCTTCGACGGTGAAGTTCAGGATACGTCGAAGCCACTGGGCAAGCTTCATGCGCTTCGCACCACGGTGGTGAAGGGCGCGGTCAATGTTGGCGACGTGCTCCAGCAGCAGGTCGACGTCGAGCGCCGCACCGCGACCCGCGCCAACCACAGTGCGACCCACCTCCTCCATGCGGCGCTGCGCAATCGGCTTGGCGGGCATGTGACGCAGAAGGGCAGCCTGGTGGGGCCCGACTATTTCCGTTTCGACTTTTCCCACCCCAGGGCGCTCACCCGTGAGGAGATCGCCCAGATCGAGGCGGACGTGAACGCCGAGATCCGCGCCAACGAACCGGTGGTCACGCGACTGATGACCCCGGACGAGGCTGTCGCGTCGGGAGCGCTCGCGCTGTTCGGCGAGAAATATGGCGACGAGGTTCGCGTGCTGTCGATGGGGCGCGAGGATGACGCCCGTCATTTCTCGGTCGAGCTGTGCGGTGGCACCCATGTCGCCGCGACCGGTGATATCGCCATCTTCAAGATCATCTCCGAAAGTGCGGTGTCCTCTGGCGTGCGCCGCATTGAGGCGCTGACCGGTGAGGGCGCTCGGCGGTGGCTGAACGCCCGCGACGAGAAGCTGCGCGAGGCCGCCTCGGCGCTGAAGGCTTCCCCCGACGAAGTTCCCGTGCGCGTCGCCGCGCTGGTCGAGGAGCGCCGGAAGCTCGAGCGCGAGCTGGCCGAGGCGAAGAAGGCGCTGGCCATGGGCGGCGGAGGCAAGGCCGAAGCCGCGGGGCCGGAGCAAGTTGGTGGCCATGCTTTCCTCGGCCAGGTGGTCGACGGGCTCGATCCCAAGGGACTGCGGAGTGAGGTCGACGGCATGAAACAGCGGCTCGGTTCGGGCATCGCCGCGCTGGTCGCCGTGAACGAGGGCCGCGCGAGCGTTGCCGTTGGAGTGACCGATGACCTCACCGGCCAGGTCTGCGCGGTGGATTTGGTCAAGGCGGCGGTCGCGGCGCTGGGCGGCCAGGGCGGCGGCGGCCGGCCCGACATGGCCCAGGGCGGTGGTCCGGACGGCTCCAAGGCCAATGACGCGTTGCAGGCGGTCCGGGATGCACTGGAAAAGGTCGCGGCATAGATATTCGGGGGAGCTGAAATGATATTGGCGATGTTTTTGGCCATGGCGTCACAGGATGCGGATGCCAGGGTCATACTGGAACCAGCTCCGAGCGACCGGATCGCAACCTCCGCTACCCTGTCCGCCGGAGGCCAACCGGGCCAAGCCATCCCGATTGAAGTTCATGTGACCGCAGGGAACAAGCAGCTTTTTTCCGACACGCTCCTTGTCGGTCGATCTGCGGGCGCCAGCTACTCTCAATCCAGGAGCGAAGCCCTCAAGACCCCTTGCCCTGAGAATTCGGCGTATAATCAAAGCCAGCAGACCTCGCTCAACATCCAGCTTTACTGGAATGATCTGGGAAACGCCGGGCAGGCGACGAATGTCTCAGTCCAATGGCAAAGACCGCAGGCTGCCGCCGATTGCACGTCGGGAGGGACTCGGGGAGTGCAAGTCTCTCAGATGGTGCGACTAAGCCCCGGCGAGAGTGTCACAATCCATGGTGACGCCGATCTCACCGTGAGAGTCACCCGCCGGTAGGCGCGGAATCCCGCGCCCGACGACGTCCCAGGCTGGGCTCGACCTCCAGTTGGCCGGCCTCCATGATCTCGGAGCGAAGCTCGCTGCGCTTTTCGTGGATCGAGGCGATCACCGGGCCCATCGCCACGCCGATATCGACCAGCACCGCCTCGGACAGCTGGAGGGACGCCTCAAGCGCCTCTGGCACAGCGTCGGTCACCCCGGCGCGATAGAGCGCCGCGGCATGGTCGGAGTCGCGGGCTCGGGCGATGATCGGCAAGTGCGGATGCTCGTCGCGCAGCCGCTTTGCGACCCGCCGCGTCAGGGCAGGGTCATCCATCGTCAGCACTACCGCAGCCGCCTTGTCGAGATCGAGCTTTTCAATCAGTTCCCGTCTCGATACATCGCCGTAAAGCACGGAATAGCCAGCCTTTCTTGCCTCAGTGAAGCCATCGATGTCGCTGTCGACTGCGAGATAGGGGCGGCCATGTTCCTGCAACATCTCGGCGATCATCCGTCCGACCCGTCCGAAGCCGAAGATGATCGTCTTGCCGGCGGTTGGTCCATGATCATCCGTGGCAAGGGCGGCGCGATCGACCCGCCGCGCCATGAGGCGGCCGAGGCTGGCGAGCAAGGGCGTGATGGTGAGGCCGACCGCGGTTGCTGCGGACCAGAAGCCGACCGTTTCGGCGCTCAAGATCCCTGCGACCCCGGCAGCGCCGAGCACGATCAGGGTGGTTTCCGAGGGGCTGGCCATCAGCACGCCCGTCTCCGCCGCAACGCCTGGCCGCGCCCCGGCCATGCGCAGCAGGAGGCTTGTCACGACCGCCTTGACCAGGAGGACCGCCGTCAGGGCGCCGAGCAGCAGCGGCCAATCGGCAAGGAGTCCGCCGATATCGATCCGCATTCCGACGGTGATCAGGAAAATGCCGAGCGCCAGTCCCTTGAACGGCTCGATCACCACCTCGACCTCGTTGCGATATTCGGTTTCGGCGATGACCAGCCCGGCAACGAGCGCGCCCATGATGGGTGAAAGGCCGGTCGAGGCGGTCACGGTCGCGGCCAGGATCACGACCAGAAGGGAAATGGCGAGGAACAGCTCCGGCTTCTTCGATCGAGCCGCCTGGGCAAAAAGGGTTGGCAACAGGAAGCGCCCGACGAGCAGGATGGCGGCAACCACCAGCGCTCCCTGCAGCGCGATCTGTCCAAGATCCCCCGCCGCGGCACCGCTGGTCGCGCCAATGAGGAAGAGCATCGGCACCAGCGCAAGGTCTTCGAACAATAGCATGGCCAGCGCCGCGCGGCCGACCGCGCTTTGGGTGCCTGAGATGGGCAGTACCAATGCGGTCGAGGACATGGCCAGCGCGAGCGAAAGCCAGAGCGCGCTTCTTGTCGGCCAATCGACGGCCACCAGGAATCCGCCGATCAGCACGGCGGTCGCAATCATCTCCGCCGCGCCAATGCCGAACACCATGTTCCGCATCGCCATTAGCCGGCGGAAGCTGAGTTCAAGTCCGATCGAGAAAAGCAGGAAGACGATGCCCAGCTCGGCGAACGGCTCGATCCCTTCCGGGTCGGTGATCGATACCCATGATAGCCAGGGGTAGCGGTCGGTCAGCGCGCCGAGCCCGAACGGACCAGCGATGATTCCGACCAGGATGAAGCCGATGACGGGACTGATCTTGAGCCGGGCGAAGGCGGGGATGACGATTCCCGCCGCGCCGAGGATAGTCAGCGCGTCGCTCAGCGCTGGGGTCATATGGATTCCGCCCGCCATGGGGCGGTTTAAGCAGGGTAGAAGGCTTTAGTCATCCTTCCTGCCGCGAAGGGGTGGGGAGGGGACCGCTCGAAGTGCGGTGGAGGAGCCAAACACCGCGGCGCAGGGTCCCCTCCGTCAGCCCTTTCAGGGCTGCCACCTCCCCATTGCTGCTTCGCCGCAACAGGGAGGAGCGAAATCAGGCTTGGACGGTCTCCGCGGCCATCGCGGCCTCGAGGTTCTCGCGGATTGCTTCGAAGAACTGTTCGGTGGTCATCCACGCCTGTTCGGGGCCGACCAGCAGCGCCAGGTCCTTGGTCATCTTGCCGCTCTCGACCGTCTCGATGCACACCCGTTCGAGCGTCTCGGCGAAGCGAACCACTTCGGGCGTTTCGTCCATCTTGCCGCGGAACTTGAGGCCGCCGGTCCAGGCGAAGATCGAGGCGATCGGGTTGGTCGAGGTCGCCTTGCCCTGCTGGTGCTGGCGATAGTGGCGGGTGACAGTGCCGTGCGCCGCCTCGGCTTCGACGGTCTTGCCGTCCGGCGTCATCAGGATCGAGGTCATCAGGCCAAGCGAGCCGAAGCCCTGCGCCACCTGGTCCGACTGAACGTCGCCGTCGTAATTCTTGCAGGCCCAGACGAACTTGCCGCTCCACTTGAGCGCGCTCGCGACCATGTCGTCGATCAGGCGGTGCTGATAGTCGATCCCGGCCTTGTCGAAGTCGGCCTTGAACTCGGCGTCGTAGATTTCCTGGAAGATGTCCTTGAAGCGGCCATCATACGCCTTGAGGATGGTGTTCTTGGTGCTGAGGTACACCGGCCAGCCGCGCTGCAGGCCGAAGTTGAAGCAGGCGCGGGCAAAGTCGCGGATCGACTCGTCGAGGTTATACATGCCCATGGCGACGCCGGCCGCGGGGAAATCGAACACCTCGTGCTCGATCACCTCGCCATCCTCGCCAACCCACTTGATCGTCAGCTTGCCCTTGCCGGGCACACGGAAATCGGTCGCCTTATACTGGTCGCCGAACGCGTGGCGGCCGACCACGATCGGGTCGGTCCAGCCCGGGATGATCCGCGGCACGTTGGAGATGACGATCGGCTCGCGGAAGACCACCCCGCCCAGGATGTTGCGGATCGTGCCGTTGGGCGACTTCCACATCTTCTTGAGGCCGAACTCCTCGACCCGTGCCTCGTCCGGAGTGATGGTGGCGCATTTGACGCCGACCCCATGCTTCTTGATCGCCTCGGCCGCCTCCACGGTGATGCGGTCCTCGGTCTCGTCGCGCTTCTCGATGCCAAGGTCGTAGTAGAGCAGGTCGACGTCGAGATAGGGCTGAATCAGCCGCTCGCGGATCCACTGCCAGATGATGCGGGTCATCTCGTCGCCGTCGAGCTCGACGATCGGGTTCTTCACCTTGATCTTGGCCATTTCGCCTTCCTGTTCGGGATTGGGATGTCGGGGCGCGCCTTAGGCAGTCGCCGAAACTTAGGCAACTCCGGGCGATTGCCCAGCGTTCCTCTAGTCCCTAAGGAACGGCGCCATGCCCGAAATCGACAAGCCGCTCGACAAGCCCACAGGCCATTTGACGACCGTCAAATGGCGCTTCCCTTCGGTCCATCCGGAAGGCCGCAAGTTCACCCTGATCGCGGCCTTCCTGGCCTTGATCGGGTTCAGCTTCCTGCCCGATATCTTCGGCTGGCTGCTGGTCGGACTGACCATCTGGGTCGCGGCCTTCTTCCGCGATCCCATCCGCACGACGCCGTCGGACGCGAAGCTCATCGTCGCCCCGGCCGACGGGCTGGTGACGATGATCAGCCGGGTGACCGCGCCGATCGAATTGGCCGGGGAGGGCGGGCTCTCAGGCGAATTTACCCGAGTCTCAATTTTCATGAGCGTGTTCGATGTGCACATCAATCGCTCGCCGATCGCCGGGATCGTCCGGCGCATAACCTATGTCCCGGGCAAGTTCCTCAATGCCGACCTGGACAAGGCCAGCGAGGACAATGAGCGCCAGCATTTCCTGGTCGAACGCGAAGACGGGACCAGGATCGGCTTTACCCAGATCGCCGGGCTGGTCGCGCGCCGGATCATGTCCTTCGTCAAGGAAGGCGACCGCGTCCAGGCCGGCGAGCGGATCGGACTGATCCGCTTTGGCAGCCGCGTGGATGTTTACCTGCCGGCGGGAACGGGAAGCCAGGTGCTGCTTGGGCAGCGGACGATCGCGGGCGAGACCATCCTGGGCGAGATCGGGGTCGATCCGCGGCGAAGCGGGATCAGCCAGTGACCAGCGGGGAGCGGGCCGGCTTGCCCTTTCGGGCGTTCTTCCCAAACGCCATCACCGTGCTGGCGCTCTGCTTTGGGCTCACCGGAGTGCGGTTTGGAATTACCGGCGACTGGCCGCAAGCATTGGCTTGCATTGTCGGCGCCGGAGTCCTCGACGGGTTCGACGGCCGCATTGCCCGCCTGCTGAAGGCGCAGAGCAAGTTCGGGGCGGAGCTGGACAGCCTGTCCGACAACATCGCGTTCGGCACCGCTCCGGCGCTGATCGTTTTTCTCTGGTCGCTGCAGGAGGCGCCCCGCTTCGGCTGGATTGCGGCGCTGGCGCTGGCGGTGTGTTGCGCGCTCCGCCTGGCGCGGTTCAACGCGCGGATCGACGCCGATCTTCAGCCGCACAAGTCCGCGGGGTTCAACACGGGCGTTCCGGCGCCGGTCGGTGCAGGGCTGGCCTTCGTTCCCCTCTATCTCTGGCTGATCAGCGGCAATGAACTGTTCCGCAGCTGGCAGCTGGTACTGCCCTGGACGCTGTTCATCGCCCTGCTGATGATCTCCAGCGTGCCCACCTACAGCTGGTCATCCATTCGAATCCGGCGCGGATGGCGCCTGTTCGCCCTGGCCGGAGTCGCTTTGCTCGGCGCCGCACTGCTCAATGAGCCGTGGCTGACCCTGCTGGCGATTTCGGTCATCTACCTTGCGCTGCTGCCCTTCAGCATCGCCAGCTACGCCGCGGTCAAGCGGC
>DASTCB010000129.1:0-9859 GCA_035711585.1 Sphingomicrobium sp. | reverse complement strand
CGCCTTCGGCCAGCGCCGCAAGATGCTGCGGTCGAGCCTCAAGGCCTTGCCCGGCGCGCTCGATGCGCTGGCAGCGCTCGGAATCGATCCCGAGCGGCGGGCCGAAACGGTCAGCGTGAAGGAATTTACCGCGCTGGCCCGCGAGCTTTCCTAGTTCTTCTTCGGAACTTCCGGCGTCTTGGCCGCAGCCAGGGCCGGACCCTTGGCGATGACGGCTGAGAGCACCGTCACTTGCGGGCAGCTCGTTGCCCCGCAAAGCTTCTGCAGCTTGGCGAGATTGTCCTTGGCCCGCGGAAGCGCACCCAGCTCGACCATCGCCTCGCCCTGCACTGCAAGCGCGTCGCGGTCCGTCGGCTCAAGAGCCAGTGCCTTGTTGGTCAGCTTGATCGCCTGGCCGTACAGCTTCTGCTTGATCGCGACCTTGGCCATGACGGTGAACGCCGTACGGTTCTTGGGGTCGACCACCAGCGCCGTTTCGAGCGCATCGTCGGCTTCGACCAGCTTGCCTTGGGCAAGCAGCGTTTCACCCTGCTTCAGGAGCTCGATCGACTTGGGAGCAATCTGGTCGTCGGGGCGCTGCCCGATGACGGCAACCGGCAGCGTCGAGGCGGCAAGGCCCAGGCAGAGCACAAACGGTGTCAGGCGCATCAAAATCTCCAACAATCGCGCAGACCTAGCATGGCTTGACGAATCGCGCGACGAAAAAGCCATCAGTGGCGTCGTGCGTCGGCGTCAGGAGCCGCCCTGGGCCATCCGCACGACCGCCATCGAAGGGCACAGCCTGCACGATCCAAGATGAATGGCGGCCTAAGAAGTTCCGCGCCTGGTCGGCGCCTTCGGTTCGGATGATCGAGCAAGTGGCGTACACTAGCGCGCCGCCGGGCCGCACCAGCGGCGCGGCAATGTCGAGCAGGCGCTCCTGCAGATTGACCAGCCTGCCGAGCCGTTCCGGAGTGAGCCGCCAGCGCCCCTCCGGATTGCGGCGCCAGGTGCCCGACCCGCTGCATGGCGCATCCACGAGCACGATGTCGCATTCGCCGGACAACTCGGCAAGTTGTGCCGTCTCGCGGCCGCCATCGAGAAGTCGGATGGCGATATTGGCTCCAGCCCGCTCAGCCCGTGGCGAAAGCTGCATTAATCGAGCCCGATTGGTGTCCGACGCGATGATCTCGGCCCGAGGCGCAGCGGCGGCGAGGGCCAGCGACTTGCCGCCAGCCCCGGCGCAAAGATCGAGTATCCGCATGCCGTCCTGCGGCTGGCAGGCAAGCGCAATCAGCTGGCTGCCCTCGTCCTGCACCTCGACCAGTCCGCCGGCGAAGGCCGGGTGATCGTCCATCCGGGTGTCCGGCGGCAACCTTAGGCCCGATGGGCTATGGCGGGTTTGCTCGGCGCCGGTAAACTGATCAAGGAGCTCGTCACGGCTGGCCCGGGTCAAGTTGACCCTGAGGTCCAACGGCGCGCGTTCGAGCAAGGCTGGCCATTCGTCCGCACCGACATGGGGTGAAAGCGCCGGCACGATCCACTCCGGAACGGGCAAGGCAGGAGCGACGTCCTCGGCCGGCTCGCGGACCTCGGGGCCGTGGGGAGAGCCATCGAACAGGTCGAGCAGCTGGGCATCCTCGTCGGCGAGGCCGAGCATGGCGGAGCGACCGCTTCGTGGCCGTTCCCCACTCCGGCGGATGGCGCGGAACACCAGTTCACGAACCGCGCGGCGGTCCTTGGAACCGGCATAGCGCCGGGTTTTGAAATAACGGGTGACGATGGCGTCCGCGGGTGGCCCATCATCCCGGGTCGAAGCGATCACCTCGTCGAGGATCTCGATCGCGGCCTGGACTCTTGCGCTTGGTGTCAAAGCTAGCCTCGATCCAAATCCGTTCGTGTCGCGCGAAGTCGATACACGCGCCCCCCGACTACGCTCGGGGCGAACGGAAAAGAAGTGCGGCCTTAGCGAGTAGGATAATTGGGCGCCTCGCGCGTGATGGCGACGTCATGGACATGGCTTTCGCTAAGGCCCGCGTTGGTGATCCGGACGAACTTCGCGCGCTGCTGAAGCTCCTCGATGCTGGTCGAGCCGGTATAGCCCATCGCCGCCTTCACCCCGCCCACCAGCTGGTGGATCACATCGCGGACAGGGCCCTTGTAAGGCACCTGGCCTTCGATCCCCTCAGGGACCAGTTTCAGCTGGTCCTTGATGTCCTGCTGGAAATAGCGGTCGGCGGAGCCGCGCGCCATGGCGCCGACCGAGCCCATGCCGCGGTACGCCTTGTAGGCGCGGCCCTGGTAGAGGAAGGTCTCGCCCGGCGCTTCCTCGGTCCCGGAGAGCAGCGAGCCGACCATCACCGTCGATGCGCCTGCCGCCAGCGCCTTGGCGATATCGCCCGACGTGCGGATGCCGCCGTCGGCGATGACCGGAACGCCCTTTTCGCCGGCCGCCTTGGCCGCGGCCATGATGGCGCTCAATTGCGGCACACCGACACCGGCGACGATCCGGGTGGTGCAGATCGAGCCCGGGCCGATGCCGACCTTGATCGCATCGGCTCCCGCGTCGGCAAGTGCCCGCGCAGCCTCGGCGGTGGCGACGTTTCCGGCGACGACCTGGACGCTGTTCGATACGCTTTTCACCCGCTCGACCGCGGCGCTGACGTCGCGGTTGTGGCCGTGGGCAGTATCGATGACGACGCAATCGACGCCGGCTTCGATCAGGGCCTCGCTGCGGTCGAAGCCCTTGTCGCCGACGGTCGTGGCGGCGGCCACCCGGAGCCGACCCTGGGCATCCTTGGTGGCCAATGGCGAGGCGATCGCCTTCTCGATGTCCTTGACGGTGATGAGGCCGACACAATGGCTGGAATCGTCGACCACCAGCAGCTTCTCGATCCGCCGTTCGTGCAGGATGCGGCGTGCCACCTCCTGGCTGGTGCCCAGCCCGACCGTCGCCAGATTGTCGCGCGTCATCAGCTCGCTGACCGGCTGGTTGGGGTTCTCCGCGAAACGGACATCGCGGTTGGTCAGGATTCCGGCCAGCTTGCCCGATTTCTCGACGATCGGGATGCCGCTGATGCGGTTGGCTCGCATCAGTTCCAGCGCCTCGGACAGAGTCTGGTCGGGGGTCATGGTGATCGGGTTGACGACCATGCCGCTTTCGAACCGCTTCACCGCGCGCACGGCAGCAACCTGATCCGGAATATCGAGATTGCGATGGAGCACGCCGATCCCGCCGAGTTGGGCAAGGGCAATCGCCATGTCCGCCTCCGTCACCGTGTCCATGGCCGAGGACAGGATCGGGATATTGAGCGGAATTTCGCGGGTCAGGAAGGTTCGGGTGTCTGCCCCGCTCGGCAGCACGCCCGACTCGAGCGGCTGCAGCAGGACGTCGTCAAACGTCAGTCCAAGCGGGATTTCGTCGTGGAGAAGGTGGGCCATGCGCGCCTTTGGCAGAGGCGGCGCGATTCGCCAACCCCGTCAGCCTCCGCTGTAGCGGGCAAGCAGGCGCTGGGCCGTTTCGACATGCATGCGCTCGACCATCTCGTCTTCGAACCGCTCGGCTCCGCCCGCCGCGGCTTCGACCAGCCGCCTGGCCCGGGCGATTTCCTCGTCGCTCGGTGCAAATGCCGCATGGCAGGGCGCGATCTGGCTCGGGTGGATCAGCGACTTGCCGTCGAAGCCGAGCGTCCTCCCCGCAGCTGCTTCTGCGGCAAAGCCGTCGAGATCATCGAGCCGGTTGTAGACTCCATCGAACGCCGCGATTCCCGATGCCCGGGCAGCCAGGACGATCGACTGAAGAGCGGTCTGCAGCGGGCCCCGTCCCGCCCCGCGCGGCAGGCGTAGGTCGGCCGCCAAGTCATTGGTCCCCGCGATCAGGGCCACCGCGTCATGCGCGACCGTAGAAGCGGCCAGCACCCCTCTGGCGGTCTCGATCATCGCCGCTACCGGCTTGCCCGACTGCTTGCGGACGAAGGTCAGCTCCTCCTTGTCCTCGACCCTGGGCATGATGACCAGGTCGACCCTGGCATGGTTGATGGCGACCAGGTCCGGCCCGTGCCACGGGTTGCCGACGCCATTGATCCGGATCGCAACCGGCATCGGCCAGGGTTCGGCCACCGCTTCGACCGCGGCCTTGCGCGCCAACTCCTTGTCCTCCGGCTTCACCGCATCCTCAAGGTCGAGGATCACCAGGTCGGCGTCGCTTTCGCGAGCGTGCGTGATTGCGCGCGGGTTGCTGGCCGGGAGAAACAGCAGCGCCCGTTTGTCGAACAGGTCGATTGGTGAATTTAGGTTCATCTGGCCGATTTTCCTTCACGAAGCCGCAAAGCCGTTCCATCATATGCGCCGAGGAGGGGGATAGACATGCTTGAGTATTTCCTGATCGCGCTGGCCGTCCTGGTGCTGATCGTCATCATGATGAGCGTCAAGATCGTCAGCCAGGGTTACCGCTACACCATCGAGCGGTTCGGCCGCTTCGTCCGCGTCGCGGAGCCCGGCCTCAACCTGGTGACGCCGTTCGTCTATCGGGTCGGTCACAAGATCAACATGATGGAGCAAGTGGTCGATATCCCCGGCCAGGAGATCATCACCAAGGACAATGCCATGGTGGCCGTCGACGGCGTGGTCTTCTTCCAGGTGACCGACGCAGCCAAGGCGGCTTACGAGGTCAGCGATCTCTACCTGGCCCTCATGGCCCTCTCGACCACGAATTTGCGCACCGTGATGGGTTCGATGGATCTCGATGAAACGCTGTCGAAGCGCGACGAGATCAATGCGCGGCTGCTGGCCGTGGTCGATCATGCGACCGAGCCGTGGGGGGTCAAGATCACGCGGGTGGAGCTCAAGGACATTCGGCCGCCATCGGACATCGTCAACGCCATGACCCGCCAGATGAAAGCCGAGCGCGAGAAGCGTGCGGCGATCCTTGAATCGGAAGGCCTTCGAGCCTCGGAAATCCTTCGTGCCGAAGGTGAGAAACAGGCAAACATCCTGCAGGCAGAGGGCCTTCGCGAAGCGGCGTTCCGCGAGGCCGAAGCGCGCGAGCGCGCCGCCGAGGCGGAGGCCAAGGCGACGACCTTGGTCTCGGACGCCATCGCCGGCGGGAATGCGCAGGCAATCAATTACTTCATCGCCCAGAAATATGTGGAGGCGATCGGCCTGTTCGCGACTTCGCCCAATGCCAAGACAATCCTGTTTCCCGTCGAGGCAACTCAATTGATGGGGACGCTTGGAGGAATTGGCGAACTGGCCAAGGAAGTGCTCGGCGTGGAAGGCGCCACGACGCCCCCGGTCAGGGCCGGCGTGCCGAAGGCCGGCCAATGATGGGGATCGATCTGGAGCCCGGCTGGATTTGGGCGATCGCTGGCATATTGCTGCTGATCGCCGAGATCATCGCGCCCGGATTCTTCCTGGTGTTCGTCGGAGCGGCGGCGATCGCCACCGGCCTGTTCACCCTCCTGTTCGACCTCGGCACTGCGCCACAGATGGCGCTGTTCGCGCTTTACTCGGTGCTGGCGGTGATGATCGGCAAGCGCTGGTACGGCGAACCCGCGACCATCGACGAGAATGTGCGGCTCAACGAGCCTGCACGCCGGTTGGTCGGAAAGACGGTGACGGTGGCCGAAGCCGTCGATGAGCATGGCGGGCGGGTCCGGGTCGGCGACGGCGAGTGGAATGCCCGCGGCGGGCCTGCTGCTGCCGGTACGCGCGTCACCGTCACCGGCGTCGAGGGCAATTGCCTGATCGTCGAGCCCATGCGAACCCTGCCTCCTGGCTGACCCCCCTGTGGAGTAAGTGATTTGAATGATCTGAGCTTCTCGCGCCGCCAGGCGCTCGGCGCGCTTTCTGCCGGCGTCGCAACGATTGCCCTGTCGCCATCGCGGGCTTTGGCGCAAGCGGCCGCAGGTGAAGCCCAGGTCACCGCCCTCCTCGACTCGATTGGCGAAAACCTGCTCGCCCTGTCGCCGGAAAGCGCGACCAGCCTCGGCCTCGATACGGGCGCCCGAGCCCATCTTCGCGCCAAACTTGCCGATCGCAGCCAGGCTGGCCAGGACCGGCTCGCGGCAACGCTGCGCGCCGACCTGGCGCGCGCCGAGGCGGTAGATACCGCGGCCCTCACCCATTCGACCCGCACCAGCGTCGAGGTGGTCAAATCCGCCTATCGCACTGCTCTCGAGGGCTTCGCGCTGCCTTATGGCGATGTCGCGGTCGGTGGCTGGCGTAATACGCCCTATGTCGTGATCCAGAATGTCGGCGCCTATCTTGATGTGCCGCGGTTCCTCGACACTGACCACCGCATCGAAAATGCCCAGGATGCAGAAGCCTATATTTCGCGCCTGGAAAGCTATGCGACGCAGCTTGATGGCGAGCTCGGCCGGCTGAAGGCCACGGCTGCGCAGGGAGTCGTTGCCCCAGCCTTCCTGATCGACAAGGCGGTGGCGCAGATGACGATGAGCGTCAACGGCGCCCGCGAGGGCGGCGGGCTGGTTGAAAGCCTGACCCGCCGGACCAAGGATATTCCCGGCAACTGGGCCGATCGGGCGAGGGCGATCGCGCAGCAAAAGGTTGCTCCGGCGCTCGAACGGCAATTGGCCGAGCTTCAGGCCCAGCGGCCCCGTGCGACCATGGACGCCGGCCTGTGGGCGCGGCCCGGCGGCCCCGAATTCTACCGCTGGGCCCTGCGCGCCTCGACCACCACGAACATGACGCCCGACGAGATCCATCAGATGGGGCTCGATCAGGTCGCCGAGTTGCACGGCCGGATGGATCCGATCTTGAAGAAGCTCGGCTACACCCAGGGCTCCGTCGGTTCGCGCATGATCGCCCTCTCCGACGACCCGCGCTACAAATTCGCCGAAGGTGATCCCGGTCGCGCCGAAATCATGGCCTTTATCCAGGAGCGGCTGAAGATCATCCGCGCGCAAATGCCGCGCGCTTTCCGAACATTGGTTCGCGGCAACCTGGAGGTGAAGCGGCTCCCGCCCGAGGAAGAGCCCGGCGCGCCCGGCGCCTATGGCGGCGCCGGCTCGATCGACGGCTCGATCCCCGGCAAGTTCTGGATCAACCTCAGGACCACCGACCTGCACCGCAAATATGACCTGCCCGACCTCACTCACCATGAGGCGATCCCGGGCCATGTCTGGCAGGGTGAATATTCCAACCAGCTGCCGCTGATCCGGACCATGCTGTCCTTCAACGCCTATAGCGAAGGCTGGGGGCTCTACGCCGAGCAATTGGCCGATGAGCTGGGCGTTTATGACGACTTCGAGGTCGGCCGGCTCGGATATTTGCAGAGCCTCGCGTTCCGCGCGATCCGCCTGGTGGTCGACACCGGGCTTCACCACAAGCGCTGGACCCGCGAGCAGGGCGTCCGCTACTTCGTCGAGACCAACGGCTCCAAGCCCGATGAAGTGGCGAGCGAGGTCGACCGCTATTGCAGCTGGGCCGGCCAGGCCTGCGGCTACAAGATCGGCCATACCGAGATTGTCCGCCAGAGGAGCCGGGCACAGCAGGCGCTCGGATCCCGCTATGACCTGCGCGACTTCAACGACACGGTGGTCAAGGGCGGCAACGTCCCGCTCGACGTGCTGGCGAAGAACGTGGACGCGTACATCGCGACGGCGAAGGCCAGCGCGGCTGCTTGACGCTGCGGGGTTTCCATCGCTGCGCTGGATGATAAGCTCGGGTCCATAAATCCGGGGGGATAATCAGTGGACCAGGCTAAAACCGTAACCGCCGGCGCGCCGGCCCGCGACGATCGCGACGCGGTCGTCCGGCTGCTGCTGGCCAGCGGGCTGATGCTGTTTCTCGAACTGGCGTTGATCCGTTGGCTCGGCGCCAACGTCGTCCACCTCTCCTATTTTTCCAACTTCGTGCTGCTGGGATCCTTTCTGGGGATCGGCGCCGGCTTCCTGATCAGCCGCAAGAGCTGGTCGATCTGGCCAGCCACGCTCCCGCTCCTGACCTTGCTGGTGCTGGGCGTGCTGTCATTCCCGGTTGCGATCGAGCGCAGCGGGTCCGACGTCATTTATTTCACTGCGCTGGAAGTCCGCGGGCCGCCGGCATGGCTGGCGCTGCCGATAGTCTTCTTGCTGGTCGCAGCGATTTTGGCCGGCCCGGCCGAACTGGTCGGCCGATGCTTCGCAAAGCTGCCACCGCTGTCGGCCTATCGCTACGATCTGATCGGCTCGCTTTGCGGAATCATCGCCTTTTCCCTGTTGAGCTTCCTGCACGCCCCGTCCGCCGTCTGGGGCCTGGTCGCCTGCACGCTTTGCCTCCTCCTTGCCGATAGAGGCCGGCGGATCCTCGCGATCGGCTATTCGGCGACCATCATCGCGTTGCTCCTGTACGAGAGCCTGACGCCCGGGGTGAGCTGGTCGCCCTACTACAAGATCACCACGGAAGATGTCGGCACGCCCGACGATGGCATCCTGCTGATCAAGGCCAATGGAGTGCCGCACCAGCTGATGGCGCCGGCACAAGACAAGCTTGAGCGCCGCGAGCAAATCTATGAAACCCCCTATCTCCGCCTTCCCGCCAACAGCCTCGAGGACGTGCTGATCATCGGCGCCGGCTCAGGGTCGGACGTCGCGATTGCATTGAGCAAGGGCGCACGGCGCGTGGACGCGGTCGATATCGATCCGCGGATCATCGAGATCGGCAGGCAGAACCACGCCGACCGGCCCTATTCCGACCCAAGGGTCGCGACCAACATCAATGACGGCCGCGCCTTCCTGGAGGCGAGCGACCGGAAATATGACCTCATCCTGTTCGCACTCCCGGATTCGCTGACCCTGGTCAGCGGCGCGTCGCAGATCCGCCTGGAATCCTTCCTCTTCACCGAGGAAGCGATTCGATCCGTTCGCAACAGGCTGAAGCCCGATGGCGCTTTTGCCATGTACAACTACTACCGCGAGCCGTGGCTGATCGACCGGCTGGCGGGCACCTCCGCAAAGGTCTTCGGCCATCCGCCCTGCATCGACACCTGGGCAGACCGGCAGGCGGCAATCAGCATCGCCGTGTCCGAGGCCGGCCAGCAATGTCAAACGGTCTGGCGGCCAACGGCCGGGGTGCCGCTGGTCGAACCCGCGACCGACAATGCGCCATTCCTCTATTTCCGGGGCGATGTCTTCCCGCGGCTCTACCTGATCGCGCTGTTTGGCATCCTTCTCGCCTCGCTGGTCGCCGTCCGTGCACTGGGCGGTCCATTCGGGGAGATGCGCCCCTACGCCGACCTTTTCTTCATGGGCGCGGCCTTCCTCCTCCTCGAGACCAAGAATGTCGCCACCTTCGCGCTGCTGTTCGGGACGACCTGGTTCGTCAATGCATTGGTGTTCGGCGGCGTGCTGGTTATCGTGCTGGCGGCGGTCGAGACGACGCGGCGGGTGCGGACTCCGTCGCTGCCCATCGTCTATGCCGGCATCGCGGCGTCGCTTGCCCTGGCCTGGGCGATCCGGCCGGAATGGCTGTTGCCGCTGCCGTTCGCGGCGAGGCTGATCGCCGCAACCCTGCTGGCGTTCCTGCCAATCTATCTGGCCAACATCGCCTTTGCCAAGCGCTTCCAGCAATCGTCGGATTCGCAATCGGCTTTCGCCATCAACCTGCTCGGCGCTCTGGTCGGCGGTTGCCTGGAATATGCAGCGCTGGTGACGGGGTACAACAATCTGCTGCTGCTCACCGGCCTGCTCTACCTCGCGGCTTTCCTTCTGATCCCGAAGGCGGCCGCGCGTACAGCCTAGGGCATCGCGGCGAGGTCGGGCTCGACCCAGCCCCGCCGCGCCTCGACGCTCATCAGCCGCTCCTTGGACCAGAAGCGCAGCGGCCAGTCGCGGCGGCCCATCGGCGACATCAGCAATTCGTTGACCAGCTCATGGATCGG
>DASTCB010000128.1:0-8868 GCA_035711585.1 Sphingomicrobium sp. | reverse complement strand
CAGGAATCCGTTCGTCCCGAGCGAAGCGCGGAGCGCGCAGTCGAAGGACGCCCTTCGACTTCGCCTCCTCCGGAGGCTCCGCTCAGGACGGACAGGGAAAGGGAGACTCGGCTCTCACCCTCCGTTCGCCGCGCGTTGCTTCAGCACAATATCGACCCCGCGCGGATCCACGGTACCGGCCGCGATGGGCGGATCACCCGGGACGATGTCGACCGCGCGGTGGCTTCGGCAACCACGGTAACCGCGGGCGAGCCGGCGACCGCCCAGCCGCGGCAGTTCAGCCCACAGGACATCCCGCACGACCGAATGCGGCTCAAGATCGCCGAGAATATGGTCCGCGCGGTCAGCGAGGCGCCGCACGTCACGGCGCTGTTCGAGGCCGATTTTTCGGCGATCGCGGCGCACAAAGCGGCCAAGGCGGCCAAGGGCGTCAAGCTCAGCTACACCGCCTATCTCATCAAGGCGGCGGCCGAGGCGATGGCGGTGGCCCCGGCGATCAACGGGCGGTGGGAAAAGGACCGCATCGCCATCGCGCGGACCATCAACATCGGCGTTGGCACCGCGCTCGGCGAAAAGGGACTGGTGGTGCCGGTGGTCAAGGATGCCGGCTCCCTCAGCCTCGAGGAAATCGGCCGCAAGCTGGATGATATCACCAGCCGAGCCCGCTCTGGCAATCTTGCCGCGGCCGATGTCTCGGGCGGCAGCTTCACCATTTCCAACCATGGCGTTTCGGGCAGCCTGCTCGCGGTGCCAATCATCCTTCATGCCGGGCAAGCGGCGATCCTCGGCGTGGGCAAGCTTGAGAAGCGAGTGGTAGTGCGCGAGGTCGACGGCCAGGACGCGATCCTGATCCGGCCGATGGCCTATGTCACGCTGACCATCGATCATCGGGTGGTCGACGGCCACCAGACCAACGCCTGGCTGTCCCGGTTCGTCGAGGTTCTGGAACGTTGGCCAATGCCCTGATGTGGGGCATCAGGGCCTAGGACAAAGGGGCCGCAGGCCTGATCGCGGAGATCGAAAGATGGCGGACGACCGGCGGCAGGGGATCGACGAACGAACCTTCGTCCGCCGGGTACTGATCATCCTTGCGCTGATCCTGCTGTTCCTGCTCGCCTGGCAGCTCCGCACACTGCTGCTGATGTTGTTCGGGGCGGTGGTGGTGGCCACCGTTTTTCGGGCGCTTGCCGGGCGTATCGGCAGGCTGACCCGGCTGTCCGAAAGCGTTGCGGTTGCCACTGCGATCATCTTGATCCTGGGAATAGTCGGAGTCTTCATGTTCCTGTTCGGCACCGAGGTGGCGCAGCAGCTGGATATCCTGCGCGAGACATTGCCCGCAGCGTGGCTGTCGTTCGAGCAAAGGGTCGGCGATCTCGGGCTGGGCGACCAATTGCAGCGCCTGGCCGAGGGCGTTCGTGAGTCCAGCGGTTCCTTCGCCAACCTGAGCCGGGCAGTGATGTCGATCGGCAACGGCATTGCCGAGGTGCTGGTGGTCCTGTTCGGCGGCATTTATCTCGCCGCCCAACCGCGGGTGTATAAATCCGGGGCAATCAAGCTTGTCCCCGCGGCCAAGCGCGGGCTGGTCGCGGAGGCAATGGACGAATCGGAGACCGCGCTCCGCCTTTGGCTGAGGGGCCAGCTGATCGCGATGATCGTCGTCGGCCTGCTGACGGGGACGGGGCTCTGGCTGCTCGGCATGCCCTCCGCGTTGGTTCTCGGCCTCGCCGCGGGGATCCTCGAGTTCATTCCATTCGTCGGCCCTTTCCTGGCTGCCGTGCCGGCCATTTTGCTGGCATTGGCCGTCAGCCCCGATCTCGCCCTGTGGGTGATACTGCTGTACGTCGTCGTGCAGCAGATCGAAGGCTATGTCTTGACGCCGCTGGTGCAGCAATATGCGGTCGAGCTGCCCGGCGTCATCCTGCTCTTCTCGCTGATCGGCTTCGGAATCGTGTTCGGCACTCTGGGCGTCATCCTCGCGGCGCCGTTGACCGTCGTGAGCTATGTGCTGGTCAAGCGTCTCTACGTCATCGAGACGCTGCACACGGCAACGCCAATCCCGGGCGAAGATAAGACATAGCGCATCCGACGGTGAGTAAGTCCCGCGCCAACGGTTGTTTGGCCGGCTGCGGCTCGAAGAAAATTCGCGCCGTCGATCGACACGCCTGCGGCGGTCGTCGGCCGAGCCTCGCCATCTCGTCGCTCTGGCTTCCGGTTGCTGCGCAATCGAGCACCTGCGCTCGTGGCTCTGCAGTGGCGCACCCAAGAGGATTCGAACCTCTGGCCTTTGCCTTCGGAGGGCAACGCTCTATCCAGCTGAGCTATGGGTGCGTGCGGCCCGCTTAGCTTGGCCCGGCACAGGCCGCAAGCTTGGTTGCGCCCTCTCTTCGCAATTGCGGGATGTTGTTGCGGCGCGAAAGAGCGAGGTCTAGGCTGTGTGCCTACTCAAGTGGAGCGAGTGCATGGCCAAGCCGGCTGACAAGGTGACGATCAAGAAATACGCCAACCGGCGCCTCTACGACACGGAAAGCTCCAGCTACATCACACTCGACCGGCTGGCGGCGATGATCCGTGAGGGCCGCGACTTCGAAGTGGTCGATGCCAAGACCGGCGAGGACATCACCCACCAGGTGCTGACCCAGATCATCGTCGACGAGGAATCGCGCGGCTCGACCCTGCTCCCGGTCAATTTCCTGCGCCAGCTGATCGGACTCTACGGCGGTCAGATGCAGTCGGCGGTGCCCCAATATCTGGAGGCGGCGATGGACGCCTTCCAGAAGAACCAGCAGGCGATGGCCGGTGCCTTCGGGCCGAACATTTTTGCCGATCTCGCCAAGCGCAACATGGCCATGTTCGAGGAAGCGGCCTCGGCAATGACCGGCAAGAAGGCCAAGCCCGGTCCCGGCGGCGACGGATCGAACGATGAAATCGCCAAGCTGAAGGCCGAGCTGGCTGCCCTCCAGGCCAAGGTCGATAAACTCGGCAGATGATTCGACTATCGGCTGTCTTTTTGGCCGTCGCTGCTCCGGCGGCGGCCCAGGTCGCTCCACTGTCGTTCGAAGCCGGCAAATCACTGGCATTGGCGACGGGTCAGTGGAGTTATGTCGCGACCGCAACCGGCAGTGAAGCGCGGTATGGCGCGCTGCTCGCGCTGCAATGCGACAAGCCAAGCCGCACCATGGTGATTGCCCGGCCTGGCATGCCCGTCGCGGCGCTGACGATCGTCACCGATACCGCTTCGCGCACATTGCCGCCGACCGGCCGGTTGTCGGCCGATGATCCGCTGCTCGACGCGATGGCGTTCAGCCGCGGGAGGTTCCTGGTTTCGGGTGGGGCGGGGCCGGCGCTGGCGGTTCCCAGTTGGCCCGAGAGCGCGAGAGCCATAGAGGATTGTCGAAACTGACCACAATTACAAGTCTTGTTTATCACCTCCAACCACAACATCTTGTTCGTGCCATCAACGCAGCGAAAGGAGGTGATCCGATGTCTCATGGTTCAGCAGAGAGGTCGGTCCAGTTCGCTTGGAAGGTGATGGCCTAACCAGCCAGCTTTGTCCTTCCGGGCTTGAACGTCCGGTCGCTGACCATGTCGAAGGGAGCTGTCGTGTGGTGCGGCAGCTCCCTTTTACTTGCGTGTTTTCTGCCCTATTTCGGAACCGTTTCGGGCATGAATCGCTTTTAGCAGTCAAGAGGAATGGGAGGCAGCGATGGCCAAAGCTTCGAGCAGCCGCAATAAGTCGCGCGGCGGTTCCAACAAGAATACGTTCGACAAGATCGCCAAGGCGGCGATGAGCCGAGAGATGCTGGCGGCCGGATTGACCGCGGCGGCGGCGGCGATTGCCGCCAGCCCCAAGGCGCGCAAGGCGATCCGCGACGCCGGCCTCGATGCCGCCGACAGCGCCAGCCAGGCAGCATCGCAGATGATGACCAATGCCTCCAAGCTCGGTTCGCTGATTGCCGAAGCGGTTGCCGATGCCGCGCAGCGCGTCCTGTCGGGCAAATGGGCGGACGAGGAAGGCGGCACCGCAGTGACCGCCACGTCCAGGCCGGTGGCTACCAAGTCAGCGCCGCGCAAGACGGGTGCGACGCGCAAGGCTCCCGCCGCCAAGGCCAAGACCGCTTCCAACGCCAAGGCCAAGCGCCCGGCTCCCAAGGCCGGGGCCGCAGCCAAGCGGCGATCGAGCGCGGGCGCGCGCAAGCGGACGTCGGCCAAGCCGGCGACGCCTTCCAGCTAGTCGCCTCGGGGCGACACGCGCGGGGCTCCGGACCAAGCGCCCGGAGCCCTTCGTCTATGGAAAAGGCGTGAAGGGCGTGTATGCGAATGCGATGAATCAATCCAAATTCTCGGTGGTGGTCCTGGCCGCGGGGCAAGGCACGCGGATGCGGTCCGACACCCACAAGGTGCTTCACCCGATCGCCGGCAAGCCGATGCTGATGCACCTGCTGGACACGGTCGACCTGCTTGGCGCCGAGCGGCGCGTGATCGTGGTCGGTAAGGGCCGCGAGCAGATTGAGGAGGCGCTCGGCGGCAACGGCGTTCGAACGGCGCTGCAGGCGGAGCAGAAAGGCACGGGTCACGCCGTGCAGATGGCCGAGGAGACATTGTCCGGGTTCGATGGGCCGGTGCTGATCCTCTACGGCGACACACCATTTGTGACAGAGGCGACGCTTCGCCGCATGCTCGACCGGCTGGCGGCCGAGGACGATCCCGGGATCGTGGTCCTGGCCAGCTCACCGACCGACGGCAAGACCTATGGCCGCGTGATCCTCGGCGAGGGCGACCGCATCTCGAAGATGGTCGAATTCAAAGACGCCAACGAGGCCGAGCGCGCGGTCAAGCTGTGCAATTCGGGCATGATGGCCGTCGGATCGAAAGACCTGTTCCGGTGGCTCGCCAAGGTCGGCAACGCCAATGCCGCGGGCGAATATTATCTCCCCGACATCGTGATGATCGCCAAGGAGGAAGGGCGCGCGCCGGTCGCGATCGAGGGCGAACCGTTCGAGACCGCCGGCGTCAACAGCCGCGCCGAGCTGGCCGCGCTGGAGGAGCATTGGCAGTCACGGCGGCGCTGGCAGGCGCTGGAGCAGGGAGCGACGCTGATCGATCCAGAAAGCGTATGGTTCTCGGCCGACACCGAGCTTGGGCGCGATTGCACGATCGAGCCGCACGTCGTGTTCGGTCCAGGCGTGAGAATCGCCGACGGCGCGACGATCCGCGCCTTCTCGCACATCGAGGGCGCGACCATTTCGACGGGTTGCGAGGTCGGCCCGTTCGCCCGGCTTCGTCCAGGCGCCGTGCTGGGCGAAGGGGCCAAGGTCGGCAATTTCGTCGAGATGAAGAAGGCGGAGCTGGGCAAGGGGGCCAAGGCCAATCATCTCTCCTACATCGGCGATGCCTCGGTCGGTGAGAAGGCCAACATTGGCGCCGGTACGATCACTTGCAATTATGACGGCTTCGGCAAGTACCGCACCAAGAT
Source organism: Sphingomicrobium sp. (assembly GCA_035711585.1). Taxonomy (GTDB): domain Bacteria; phylum Pseudomonadota; class Alphaproteobacteria; order Sphingomonadales; family Sphingomonadaceae; genus Sphingomicrobium. Next base: position 3,395 of record DASTCB010000128.1, on the reverse strand, counting down.
AGGCGCGGGGGCGTTCATCGGCTCCAACAGCGCGCTGGTTGCACCGGTCAGCATTGGCGCCGGAGCGATCGTCGGCGCCGGCTCAGTGGTGACCAAGGATGTGGCAGCCGACGAGCTCGTCATCGCGCGCGGCGAGCAGAAGGGCTTCGCCGGCTGGGCAGCGCGTTTCCGAAAGAAGCGGCAGGCGAAGAAGCAGCCAAATCCTTGACGCGATATCATGATATGATATCGGTATATCAATGACTCGAATACTTGCCGACCTGCCCGATGAGGACATCAAATGGCTCGACCGGATCGCGGCCGAGCAGGGCAAATCGCGTGCCTCGGTGCTTCGGGATGCGGTTTCGGCCTATCGTGCCGACGCCCCCAAAGACTGGATCGATGCCGGTTTCGGTCTTTGGAAAGATCGGACGGACATCGGTGATTCAGTGGAATGGCAGCGCCGCGAGCGCGCGTCGTGGACCCGACCATGGGACGACGATTACGAGGAAGTGAAGGCCGAGTTCCCCGATCTGTTCGACGAGGAAGATGAACGGCAGCGGCAAATATACCTGGACGTGGTAGCCGGCCGCTATCCGACGACAAAATCGCCGGCCGGCAAATGAGCGGCTTCACGTTCGACTCGAACATCGTGGTCGACGCGCTTGCCGGGTTCGAGCCTGCCCGTTCGGAGATCAGGCGGGCGGCCTCGTCCGGTGGGCGAGCGTGGGTCAGCAGGATGGTTTGGATCGAGGTTCTGTCGAAGGGGTTGCAGCCATCACTGCGCGAGACCCAAGCCTTCATGTCCGGATTCGGAGTGGATGAACTTGACGAGGAAATCGCCGGGCGAGCGGCCGCCCTTCGGCGCGAGCGCCAGCGATTGAAGTCGCCGGACGCCATCATCCTCGCGACCGCGCTGGTCCGAGGTCGCGTTCTTGTGACTCGCAACATCCGCGACTTCCCGGCGAACATGCCGGGTATCCGTGTTCCCTACATCTTTTGAACAAAGGCCTGACCCATGTGCGGAATTGTCGGAATCGTCGGTCGTGAAGCGGTTGCTCAACGGCTTTTCGACGGTCTGAAACGCCTTGAATATCGCGGCTATGATTCTGCGGGCATCTGTACCGTCCAAAATGGCGAGTTTGAACGCCGCCGAGCCGAGGGCAAGCTCGATAATCTGGCCCGCGAACTGAGGGCCGCAGAACTGCATGGCGATATCGGCATCGCCCATACCCGCTGGGCGACGCATGGCGCGCCGACGGTCGACAATGCCCATCCGCATATCGCCGGGCCGGTGGCGCTGGTCCACAACGGCATCATCGAGAATTTCAAGCCGCTGCGCGACGAGCTGATCGCCGACGGCCGCAAGTTCCTGAGCGAGACCGACAGCGAGGTGGTGGCGCACCTGGTTGCGCGCGAGGTCGAACGCGGCTCATCGCCGACCGAGGCGGTCGCGACCGTGCTCCCACGCCTTCACGGCGCCTTCGCCATCGCCTTCCTGTTCAAGGATTTCCCCGACCAGATCATCGGCGCGCGAATGGGTGCGCCGCTGACCGTGGGCTATGGCGAGGGCGAGAATTACCTCGGCTCCGACGCGCTGGCGCTGGCGCCGCTGACGCAGAAGATCGCCTATCTCGAGGAAGGCGACTGGGCGGTGGTCGAGCGCGAAAAGATCCAGATCTACGATCGCGAAAACCACCCCGTCACCCGCGAGATCGTCGAATCCGGCGCCTCGGCCGCCCGGATCGAGAAGGGCAATTACCGCCATTACATGCAGAAGGAGATTTTCGAGCAGCCGGTGGTGGTTGCCCAGACGCTCCAGAGCTATGTCCGCCCGTTCGAAGGCAAGGTGGCGCTGCCGGACTTCGACTTCGACCTGTCGACCGTTAACCGGGTCACCATCGTCGCCTGCGGCACCAGCTTCTATGCCGGCATGGTCGCCAAATATTGGTTCGAACAGTTCGCGCGCGTGCCGGTCGACATCGATGTCGCCAGCGAGTTCCGCTACCGCGCGCCGGTGCTCGAGCCGGGCGGGCTGGCGTTGTTCATCTCGCAGAGCGGCGAGACCGCCGACACGCTCGCCGCGCTGCGCCATGCGCGAGCGGAAGGGCAGACCATCGCCGTGGTGGTCAATGTCCCGACCAGCTCGATGGCGCGCGAGGCGGACCTGTTGCTGCCGACCCACGCCGGGCCGGAGATTGGGGTTGCCTCGACCAAGGCTTTCACCTGCCAGCTGGCGGTATTGGCTGCCTTTGCCGCCAACCTCGCCTGCGCCAAGGGCCGCTTCACGGCCGAACAGGAGAGGGCACTGGTCGAGCATCTCCAGCGCGCTCCCGAGGCGCTCAACCAGGCACTGGGGCATGACGAAGACATCGCCGCGATGGCGCACCTCGTGGCCCCGGCGCGCGACGTGCTCTATCTTGGGCGAGGCCCCGATTTTCCGATGGCCCTGGAAGGCGCGCTGAAGCTCAAGGAGATCAGCTATATCCACGCCGAAGGCTATGCCGCCGGCGAGATGAAGCATGGCCCGATCGCGCTGATCGACGAGCTGGTGCCGGTAATCGTCATCGCGCCGTCCGGTCCGTTGTTCGAAAAGACCGTCAGCAACATGCAGGAAGTGCGCGCCCGCGGCGGCAAGATCGTTCTCATCAGCGACGCCAAGGGGCTGGCCGAGGCCGGCGAGGGCTGCATGGCGACGATCGAGATGCCCGAGGTCCACCCGCTGATCGCGCCCCTGGTCTATGCGGTGCCGGTGCAGCTGCTCGCCTACCATGTCGCGGTGGCCAAAGGCACCGACGTCGATCAGCCGCGCAATTTGGCCAAGAGCGTCACCGTCGAATGAAACACATCGGCATCCTGGCGCACAGCTTCGAAGGGGCGGCATTGTGCTTCCGGACCGCCTGCCTCGAGGGCGTGAGCCGGCTGGGGCCGCACATGCATCCTGAAATCACCATGACCGGCCGCGGCATGGCGCTGGTGCTCGAGGCTTGGGAGCGTGGAGATAACGAGCAACTGCGCGCCTTCTTCATAGGGGACGCGAAGAAGCTGGCGGCGGCGGGCTGCGATTTCTTCGTCTGCCCCGACAATACGGCGCATATCGCACTGGAATCGCCGGGCGATCCGTTTCCGATCCCGGGGCTGCACATTGGCGAGGTGGTTGCCGGCGAGGCAGCGCGAAACGGCTACAGCAAGGTCGGCATCCTCGGCACTAAATATACGATGACCGGGCCAGTTTATCCGGGTGCACTGGGGAGGCGCGGGATTGGCTGGGCGGTGCCGGACGAGGCCGACCGGAAGATCATCGACGACATCATCTTCGGCGAGCTGTGCCTGGGCATTTTCACGGACGCCTCGCGGGAAGCCTACGTCCGGATCATCGAGGAGCTTGCCGCCGACGGCTGCGACAGCGTGGCATT
>DASTCB010000127.1:0-20463 GCA_035711585.1 Sphingomicrobium sp. | reverse complement strand
CTACAACGGTGACCCTCGGACCGTTCGCGCCGCGGTTGAACAGAGGTGGAAGCAGCTCGCAGCGGACGTGCCGTTCGAGGCCAAATTCAGCGAGGTTATCGTCGGCGAATTGTACGAGACCGAGGACGCGCGCGCCCAGATCTTCGCGGCCTTTTCGCTGCTCGCGGTGTTCATCGGCTGCCTCGGCCTGTTCGGCCTTGCTTCCTTCACCGCCGAACGCCGCACCAAGGAGATCGGCATCCGCAAGGTTCTGGGCGCCCGCACGCGCGACATCGTCCGGCTGTTGGTGTGGCAGTTCAGCCGCCCGGTGATCGTTGCCAATCTAGTTGCCTGGCCGATAGCCTGGTGGGTGATGCGTGACTGGCTCAACGGTTTCGACCAGCGGATCGACCTCGGCCCGGCGCCCTTCGTCATGGCCGCCCTGATCGCATTGACCATCGCGATCGTCACCGTGGTCGGCCACGCATTCAAGGTCGCAAGGGCCAATCCGATCCACGCGCTCCGCTATGAGTGATGTGGTGCACGCGAGGGCCGCGCTCTGCTTCCCCGGAGCGCGGCCCTTTGCAGCGCATTCCAGCAAAATTAGCGGATGTGAATGGTAGCGGAGGTGAACCCGATCCCCTGATTTTTCAATGACTTAGGCTGAAAATGTGGGGTGTGCCAACTGGCACGATATTTCCCCCATCGTGCTGGCGCGAATTGGCACGTTGGTTCCGGCTCTTGAATTGGCACGATGATGGAGGTGCCATTTCTAGTGTCCACAATGGGTGGAAAGCGGCCATTGGCACTTAGGACTGATCACATCCGGCAAGAGACCTAAAGTGCTCAAAGAGGGCAGTGACTGTTTGATCGTTGGCGTCGAGCATAGCCTCGTTCGCGGTCTCGTCCCCTGACGCCTTATCCAAGATTATGAAATCGCAGGTTCCGAGCTTCCAATACCTCAGCCACCCTAGTGATTTCTCTGTCTCCGTCTCGACCCCAAATGACGGGTTCGATGCGCACTCGGGCATGTCTCTATTGTCTGAATAACGGCACGAATGGCCTGCCCGCTGGAGTTTGTCGGCTACGGACTTCAGCCACTCTGCCCATTCATCAAAAGCAAACATCGTGCCTGTTTCCCATGCACCGCTAATGACCGCAATGGGTCGAAAGCAGACTTTCGTTCAATAGTTTCCGGCTGGGGAAACTCGAAATACCGACATCACTGGAAGGAAGTGTGCCAACGATGGCGCTGGCACACTCTTCTAAGTATCTGAAATACTTAGCGGTAGGTGGTAGCGGAGGAGGGACTCGAACCCCCGACACGCGGATTATGATTCCGCTGCTCTAACCAGCTGAGCTACTCCGCCCCGAAATAGGCTTGGCGCACGGGCGCGGGGCGAGCCTATAGGTGGCAAGCGAAAAGGCGTCAACAAGGGGTGGGAACCGGCACCCCCTACCCTCGTTCAAGGGCGAGGAACTGGAGGCCTAACGACCCAATGGAACCGCTGACTCCGCTGGAAACGCTTTGCCGCATCATCCTTCGCGCTCGCGAATATGAGGCGCAGGTTCCGACCGATTATGACGGGGGCGAAGCGCCCGAGAATGTCGACGATACCGACGAGGAAACGCTGTCGGTGCTCGACGATTCGATCAACACCAGCGTCGAGGAAGAGCTGATCGCGTCGATCGAGGACCTCGCCGAGGACCAGCAGGCGGAGCTGCTCGCCTTCGCCTGGGTCGGCCAGGGCACCTATGATGTCGCCGACTGGGACGAGGCGCTGGAGGAGGCCTCTTCCGAAAATAATATCGTCGAGGAGCTGATGGACATGCCGATGCTGGCCTCGGTCCTCGAGGCGGGACTCGCCGCCTTCGACCTCAACTGCGACGGGATCGGCGATCTCAGCTAACCGCGAAACCGGTAACTGGCCAACGTCTCCCATGGACCGCCGCGATAGCGGTGGACGGAAAGGCCCGCGATGCCTAGCGGTCGAGGCCGAAAACCATGTTCGAGTTCGCCGAGCAACACCCTCGCCTCCCGGGGCGGAACCTTGTTCTGAATGGTGATGTGCGGCCGCCAACCTGCGGCATCGGGTGCGGACAGCAGCCCGTGGAAATGATCGGCAATCGCCGCGCGGATGGATTCGAGATCATCCGAAACCACCCGAAAGGCGACGCCTGCATCGAATGGCATCAGGCCGGCGATCGTCGCCCGCGGGGGCGAGCTGGCCGAGTGAAGCTTCAGCTGCCCCCTGACCTCTTCGGCCGCCGAGGGCGGCAGGCCCTGGAACATGGTCAGGTGGACCGGCACCCGGTTGAGCTCGGCGGGGTAATGCGCTCGGCGAAGCCCTTCGAGCCAGGCGAAATCGGCGGGTGAGAAATCCGCGGTGAGGATTAGCGGGCCGGCCATTGGTCCCTGCTGATCTCCGGCAAGCGCTCGAGCTGCCGGCGCGGGATTCTCAGGCTGGTCGAGCCCGGATCGAAGACGGAGGGCGACCAGGCCAATCGATGCAGCCGTTCTCCGACGCCGCCCACCCCTCCCTGCGAGAGGACCAGATAATGGATCCGGCCTGACTCACTGCCGATCATGGCATCGACTCCGTGGCCCCAATCATCGCCGTGCTGGTCGACCACTGAGCAACGGCTGAGGAGCGAGGCAGCGAGCAACGCTTCCCCGGGGGTTTCGAGGCTGGACTTGAGGGCAACATCGGCGCCCTCTTCAAGCGTCGCCTGGCGTCCCAGCCAGCGCCAGATTCCCCAGATATTGAGTAGGGTGAGAACCCCATTCGTCCACAGCAAGGCAGGCTGGTCGGTCAGCAGGGCCGTGCCAAGCCACGCAATTGATCCGGACAGGAAGATGATGAAGCCGTAGCCGGTGATGCGTGCACCCAGGTTGGACGCGGTCACCAATGCGGCGAGGATGGTCGCGGCGGTTGCAAACCATGAAATATACTCAGCCATGGCGGGCTGAATGATCGGGCGCGCTTGCGGTTTCGCCTAAATCTCGACCTGGCTGCCCAACTCGACCACGCGGTTGGTAGGCAATTTGAAGAATTCCATCGCGCTAACCGCGTTGCGGAGCAGCCAGGCGAACAGCTTCTCGCGCCAGATCGCCATTCCCGGCCGAGCCGAGGCGATCAACGTCTGGCGGGCGAGGACGAAGCTGGTGTCCATCATCTTGAACTGCGGGCCGCAGGTCTTGACCATCGCCAGCGCGGCGGGGACGTCGATTTCTTCCATGAAGCCGTAGCGGATGATGATCCGGAAGAAGCCGGCGCCATGATCTTGCGTCTCGATCCGCCGCTCGCCCATGACGAACGGCACGTCCTCGATCCGAACGGTGAGCAGCATGACCCGTTCGTGCAGCACCTTGTTGTGCTTGAGGTTGTGCAGCAGGGCATGCGGGATGCCGGTCATCGAGGTTGTCATGAACACCGCGGTACCGGGAACCCGCGTTGCGCTGGTCGCTGCCGACTTGATGAACACCTCGATCGGCAGCGCGGCTTCGGCCATGCGGTCGATCATTAGCTTGCGGCCCTTCGCCCAGGTGGTGAGCATGGTGAAGGCGATCGCGCCGACCAGCAGCGGGAACCAGCCGCCATCGGGCACCTTTAGCAGGTTGGCCACGAAGTACAGGGTACTCAGCGCGAAGAATGGAACCAGCAGGGCATAGGCCAGGATCCTGTTCCATTTCCAAAGCACCAGCAGGACAACTCCGATGAGCACACCATCGATGACCATCGCGCCGGTAACCGCGATTCCGTAGGCCGCGGCCAGATTCGACGAATTGCCGAAGGTGAGGACCAACAGGATCACCATCGCCATCAGCGCCCAGTTTACGATCGGAATGTAGATCTGCCCTGCCGCATGCTGGCTCGTATGGGTGATCCGAAGGCGCGGAATGAAACCCAGCTGGATTGCCTGCTGGGTGACCGAGAACGCGCCCGAAATCACAGCCTGGCTGGCAATAATCGTCGCGAGCGTGGCAAGGATGACCAAGGGCAGTCTCAGCGCTTCGGGCGCGAGGAAGAAGAATGGGTTCTTCACCGTCGCCGTGGCGACCTCGACCGGCTGGGCCATCAGCATGGCGCCCTGCCCCATATAGTTCAGCAACAGCGCCGGCATTACGAAGTACAGCCATGCCGCGCGGATCGGGCGGCGCCCAAAATGACCCATGTCGGCGTAGAGCGCTTCCGCCCCTGTTACCGCCAGCACCACCGAGCCCATCGAGATGAACGCCCGCATCGGCTCGATGCGGAAGAACTCGACCGCATTGAGGGGATTGATCGTTGCGAGCAGGACCTGCGGATGTTCGGTGATATGAAAAATGCCGAGCAGCGCCAGCACCGAGAAATAGGTCAGCATCACCGGAGCGAACAGCCGGCCAACAGCCGCCGTGCCTCGCCGCTGAATTGCAAAGAGCCCGATTAGCAGACCGATGGCGATCGGAATCACATATGGCGCAAAGCCCGCATTGACGGTGGTCAGCCCTTCCACCGCGGACAATACCGAAATGGCGGGCGTAATCATCGTGTCGCCGTAAAACAGGGCTGTGGCGAACACTCCGAGGAGGACGATGCCCATCGTCCACTTCTTCTTCTCGCCGTCGCTGGTCGTGCGGTTGATCAGCGCCAGCAGCGCGAGGCTGCCTCCCTCCCCCTTGTTGTCGGCCCGCATGATGATGGAGACGTAACTCAGGGTCACGATGATCGTCATTGACCAGAAGATCAGGCTGAGCACGCCGTAGATGTGGAGCTGGTCCGGAGCGAGAATTTGGCGTTGTCCGGCGAAGGTTTCGCGAAAGGCGTAAATCGGCGAGGTACCGATGTCGCCAAACACGATGCCGATCGCCCCCACCATCAACTTGGCCAGCGAACCGTGGGGTTGGTGGGCCTGTGGTTGGTCGCCGGATGCGATTTCAGCGGTGCCGGCGGGGGTGATGCTCATTCTGTTCTGATCCTCACGACGCCAACCGGCACGGCGCGCCGCCCTAGCACCGGCAAAAAGACGCTGCAATCGCGACAACTGGCCGCTATAGGGCCGCAACTTTCCCAAATTGGAGCAACCCCATCATGCGCGTCGGAGTGCCGAAGGAAATCAAGGTTCATGAGTATCGGGTCGGGTTGACTCCGGCTTCGGTTGCCGAGCTTGTCGCCAACGGCCATGAGGTGTTCGTCGAAGCCAAGGCGGGCAGCGGCATCGACTTTGCCGACGCGGCCTATGAGAAGGTCGGAGCCAAGATCCTACCGACCGCCGCCGACGTGTTTGCCCAGAGCGACATGATCGTGAAGGTCAAGGAGCCGCAACAGCAGGAAATCGCGATGCTGGAGCCACGGCACCTGCTGTTCACCTACCTCCACCTTGCTGCCGACAAGCCGCAGGCCGAGGGCCTGATGAAATCCGGCGCGACCTGCATCGCCTATGAAACGGTAACGTCGCGCACCGGTGCGCTGCCGCTGTTGAAGCCGATGTCTGAAGTCGCCGGCCGCATGTCGGTGCATGTCGGCGCTCATTATCTGGAAAAGGAGCCGGGCGGCCGGGGCGTGCTGCTGGGCGGTGTTCCAGGCGTGGCTCCCGCAAAGGTCGCGATTTTCGGTGGCGGTGTCGCCGGCGTCAACGCGGCGCAGATGGCGACGGGCATGCGCGCCGACGTCACCATCTATGACATCAACAATGACCGGCTGGCCGAGCTCGACATGTTCTTCTCTAGCCAGATCAAGACCGCCTTCGCATCAAAGGCGGCGATCGCCCAGGCCGTGCAGGAAGCCGAACTGGTGATCGGCGCGGTGCTTGTGCCGGGCGCCGCCGCGCCGAAGCTCGTCACCCGCGCCATGCTCAAGACGATGAAGCGCGGATCGGTGCTGGTCGACATCGCCATCGACCAGGGCGGCTGTTTCGAAACCTCAAAGCCGACGACCCATCAGGACCCGGTGTATGAAGTCGACGGAGTGATTCATTATTGCGTGGCCAACATGCCCGGCGCGGTGGCGCGAACCTCGACCTTCGCGCTCAACAATGCGACGCTTCCGTTCGCGATCAAGCTCGCCAACCTCGGTGCGGACAAGGCAATGGCCGAGGATCCGCACCTCGCCAATGGACTGAATGTGTCGGGCGGCAAGATCCGCCACCAGGCGGTCGCCGAGGCGCTCGACCTGGCCTACGAGCCGGCCTGAGGGTTCGAAGGGGGCGGCGCTGGCGCCGCCCCTTGCGACATCAGCAGAATCCCGTCCTCGATCATTGGCCGCCAGCTGGCGTCGGCGGGTGCATTGGCGAGGATTTCGCGCCACAGCCTGACCGCTTCCTCCGGGTCGCCCGATCGCGCTTCGGCCAGGCCGAGGAAGAAGGGCGGCGCCGGATAGCCCGGCGCGAGCTCGGCCGCCCGCTGAAACGCCAGGCGCGCGGCGGGCGTGATCGTCCGCGCGTGGTCGGTCAGGGCGTTGCCGAGACCAACCCACAGCTTGTAGTCGCGCGGGTGGCGCGCAACCTGGGCCTGGAGCAGCCGCGCGGCCTCCTCCGTCCGCCCACGCGACGCAAGCGCGTCGGCCATGTTGAGCCAGATGTCGGCATAGTCGAACTGGCCGGTCAGCTTGTGCCGTGCTCCGGTGAGCGGCATCGGCGGCTCGCGCCCCGCGGACGCGCTCGGCTGGCCGGCGAGGCCCGGGCTCCCCTGGAGCGCGTAGCCGGCGCAACCGAAGGCGATCGCCGCCGCGACCAGTGTCATCATCGAGCCGCGCAGCTTCATCAGCCACATCATCAACAGCGTGAGGAGCGCGATCAGGCCAAGCCAGAGGTAGCCGCTCATGCGCGCCTCCTCACCAGGCGCTTCCTCAGCAGCCAGGCGCCTGCCACCAACAGCAGGATTGGCGCCGCCCACAGCGGCCAGGTGACTGGCTCGACCGGAGGACGATAGGTCACCCAATTGCCGTAGCGCTCGATCAGCCATTTCCGGACCTGTCCCGGTCGTTCGCCGGCGGCGATACGCTGACGGACCAGCGCCCGCATGTCCCCGGCCAGCTCGGCGTCGCTGTCGGCGATCGACTGGCCTTGGCAGACGAGGCAGCGCAGCTCTTCCATCAGCGCCTTGGCCTGTGCCTCCTGGCGTGGATCGGGAAGCTGCTCATTGGCCCAGCGCGCGGCTGGCAGGTCGCTGTCGGCCAGGGCGGGTGCGGCCAGCAAAAGTGCAGCAAAGATCGTCATTCCCGCGCAAGCGGGACCCCAGCTCAACAAAAAAATGGGTCCCCGCTTTAGCGGGGGTGACGAAATAGTGGTCACTTCGCCGCCTCCCATTCGCGCAGGATCTCCGGCAGATCGCCAGGCTCGATCGGGCCCATATGCTGGTAGCGGATGATCCCGTGTCCATCGACGATGAAGCTTTCGGGCACGCCTGACGAACCGAGCGCCAGCTGGACACGGCTTTCGGGATCGGAACCGATCGCCAGAAAGGGATCGCCATGACGGGCAAGGAAGGCGGCGACATCTTCCGGCCTGTCGCGCACCGCGATCGCGTCAATCGCCACGCCCTGGCGCTTCAATTCCATCAACAGCGGGGCCTCCGTGATGCACGGCACGCACCAGCTGGCGAAGACATTGATCATGCGGGGCCGGCCCTTCGCGAGCTCGGCCGATAGCAGGCCGGCCTTGCCAGGCATGGCCGGCGCGAGCGCAAAGGATGGGACCGGCTGGCCGACGAGTTGCGACGGGATCTGTTCCTCGGCCGGGCGGTCGAGCCGCCAGATCACCGCTGCGACGAAGGCGGCCAGCACGAGCAGCGGCAGGAAGCGCAGCCAGCGGTTCATGCGAACGCCTCCTCGCCCCGGATCCGCTGGCGGCGCTCGCGGAGCAACCGCCCAACCAGAGCAAGCACGCCGCCCAGGCCGATCAGGATTCCGCCGAGCCAGATGAGCGTCACGAACGGCTTCCACCACAGCCGGACCTGCCACCTGCCCTGACCGTCAGGCTCGCCGAGCACGGCGTAGAGCTGGCCGTTCCAGCGGGTGTCGATCGCGGCTTCGTTGGTGGTCGTCGGCGGAGAGGGGAAAAACCGGCTCTGCGGTTTCAGCACGGTCAGGCCCGACCCCGTGGAAGCACGAAGCTCAGCCTCGATGGCCGTCCAGTTGGGACCAGCCACGGGCATGACCTCCTGCAGTCTGACGAACCAGGGCCCGACCTCCACGATCTCGCCCCGGCGGACCGCCGCCAGCTTCTCTCGCGTGAACGCGCTGTCCGAAGCCATACCGAGGATCGCCACGGCAACGCCCAGATGAGCCAGCGCCATGCCCCATACCGCCAGCGGCGTGCGGCGCAGCGAGCGGCCCAACAGCGGCTGCAAGCTCGCGGGGATGAGCCCAGCGCCGATCGCCAGTCCCAGCCGCGGGAGAAGGCCGATGTGCGGATTGAGGATGAAGCTGCCGACCAGGACCGCAATTGCGACCAATATACCCGGCGCCCAGCGTGGAAGGATGGCCGTCTTGTCCCGCCGCCAGCGAAGTTGCGGTCCGATCATCATCAGGGCGGCGAGAATTAGTGCCAGGGGACCCGCGACGCTGTCGAAATAGGGTGGGCCGACGGACAGCTTCTCGCCGAACAGGGCCTCGGCAATCAGCGGATAGAGCGTTCCGACGAAGACCGTGCCGAGGATCACGGACAGGAGCAGGTTATTGGCGACCAGCGCGCCCTCGCGGCTGACGATCTCGAACGGCGCGCCTTCCTTCACATGGGCAATCCGAAACGCGAACAGGGTCAACGCCCCGCCGATATACAGCGCCAGCAGGGCGAGGATGAAGGTGCCGCGCGTGGGATCGACCGCGAAGGCATGGACCGAGGTCAATATGCCCGAACGGACCAGGAAGGTGCCGACCATCGACATGGAAAAGGCGACCAGCGCCAGCATCATCGTCCAGGCGCGAAGGCCCCCGCGCGCCGCCAGCACGTTGACGCTGTGCAGCAGCGCGGTCGCCGCCAGCCAGGGCATCAGCGAAGCATTTTCGACCGGATCCCAGAACCACCAGCCGCCCCAGCCCAGCTCATAATATGCCCAGTAACTTCCGGCTGTAATTCCCAAGGTCAAAAATATCCACGCCGCCAACACCCAGGGCCGCATGGCGCGGGCAATTGCGGGGCTGACATCGCCGCGGATCAGGCCGCCGACGGCCAGGCTGAAGGCGACCGACAGGCCAACATAGCCGAGGTAAAGCGTGGGCGGGTGGAAGGCGAGGCCCGGGTCCTGCAGCAGCGGGTTGAGGCCGCGGCCGTCCAAGGGGGCTGGATCGAGCCGCTCGAACGGGTTGGAGGCGAACAGCAGGAAGGCGAAGAAACCGAGCCCCAACGCGGCCTGGGCGCCAAGCGTCGCACCGAGCGTGCGCTCATCCAGCCGACGCTCGAACAGCGCGACCACCGCTCCGGCTACCGCCAGCACCGTCACCCACAACAGCATCGAGCCTTCATGATTTCCCCAGGCGCCGGCGAACTTGTAAATCCACGGCTTCTCGCTGTGGCTGTTCGCGGCGACCAGCTTCACGCTCATGTCGCTGTCGAGAAACACCATGACCAGCGCGCCAAAGGCGAACAGGGTGAGCAACGCCTGGCTGAGCGCCACGGCTCGAATGGTGCCGACCCGACGCCCCTCCTCGCCGCCCAAGCCACAGGCCAGACCGAGCTGCAAGGCGGCCAGCGCGGTCGCCAGCCACAGCGCGGCAAGCCCGGTTTCGGCAATCACTGGCTGGGGACCTCGTTAGCCATCTGCGGCGGCATGTAGCGCTCGTCATGCTTGGCGAGGATATTGTCCGCGACGAACAGGCCAGTGGGATCAAGCCGGCCTTCCGCGACCACGCCATTGCCCTCCTTGAACAGGTCGGGCGTGATGCCGCGGAAGACGACCGGCGTTTGGGCCCTGGTGTCGCTGACCGTGAAGCGGACGGTGAGGCCGTCCGGGTCGCGCTTGAGCGATCCCTTTACCACCATTCCTCCCAGCCGCATCGCCTTGTCGGGCTGGGCCTTTCCGGCGGCAATGTCCGATGGCGTGACGAAATAGGCCGCGCGGTCCTGCAGGCCCCACATCGCCAGCAGCACGGCGCCCACCAGCGCGGCGACCGCGAGCACGACCAGGACCAGTCGCTGATGCTTAGGTTTGACCATCATTGGCGGCGCTTCGCCGCCTCGGCGTCTGCCTCGGCGCTGCGCATTAACCGCCAGGCCCGCATAATCAGGCCGGCCGTGGCACAGCCGACCAGGCCATAGGCGGCCATCACGAACGCCCACTGGTTCATTCGGCCGCGCTCCGACGCAGGCGCGCCTCGAGCTTCTGTCGGGCCAGCTCGGCGCGCATCCGCATCAGCGCGACCGCCGCGAAAATGGCGGTGAAACCGACCATGGTCAGCGGCAGGGGCCACAGCAGCTCGGGTGCGATCGACGAGCCCTGTGCAATACTGATCGACTGGCCCTGGTGGAGCGTGCGCCACCACAGCACCGAATAATGGATGATCGGCAGGTTGACCGCGCCAACCAGTCCGAACAGCGCCGCCATCCGCCCTTCGCCGCCCCGTTCGCGTTCGGCCGAGGCCAGCGCGATATAGCCAAGGTAGAGGAAGAACAGGATCAGCATCGAAGTCAGCCGCCCGTCCCATTCCCACCAGGTGCCCCAGGTGGGGCGACCCCAGATCGAGCCGGTTGCCAGGCATAACGCGGCAAAGGTTGCGCCGGCAGGCGCAATGGAACGGCCTGCTATCGCGGCCAACGGATGCCGCCACACCAGCTGGCTGATCGAGGCTGCGGCAATCGCGCCCCAGCCCGCCATGCCGAGCCATGCGGTGGGCACATGAATGTAGAGGATTCGAACCGTCTCGCCCTGCAGATAGTCGGGCGGAGTCATGGTGAGACCGCCGACGGCTCCGGCAATCAAAAGCAACAGGCCAGTGCCGAGCAGCCAGCCGGTGGCCGGCCGGGCAAGCTTCAGGAAGCGGGCGGGATTGGCGTAACCGTGCATGGTGCTTGGTCCCGCCCCCTAGCGGACGCCCAACCTTCCTTCAATCAACCGCGGCCAATCAATTGCTGGGCCATGGCATCGGCCACCGAGGCGGGGTCGCGGCCTGTTGCAGCGCTTTGCGCCCAGATCTGCTCAAGCCGTCCCGGGATGGCCTCGATCCGCGAGCGCACCAGATCCGGACCGCCATCGCCAAGATATTCGGTCGAGACGTTGATGATTCCGCCGGCATTGATGACATAATCCGGAGCATAAAGGATGCCACGGGCGTGCAGCCGCTGGCCGTCTTCGGCCGTAGCCAACTGATTGTTGGCGCCGCCCGCGACGATCGGAGTGTTCAGCTTCGCAATCGTCTGCTCGGTCAGGATGGCGCCAAGCGCGCAGGGGCTGACCACGTCCGCGTCGAGGAACAGGAGGTCGTCGGGCCCAACAACCGAGCCGCCGGTCTCGGCCGCCAGCGATTCAGCCCGGCTGCGATCGACGTCTGCGATCGACAGCCTGGCGCCCTCGGCCGCCGCCTGGCGGGCGACGCCGCCCGCAACGCTGCCGGCGCCCTGCAGCGCGACGTGAAGACCATTGAGGCTGTCCTTGCCGAGCGCGCGCTTCACCGCCGCCTTGATGCCCAGGAAAACACCCAGCGACGTGTGCGGACCGGGATCGCCGCCGACCTCGCCACCCTCAACCGGCAGGCCGGCAACAAACTTCGTCTGCTTCGAGATCTCGATCATGTCGGCGACCGACATTCCGACGTCCTCGGCGGTGACATATTTGCCGCCGAGCGAATTTACCGCGGCGCCGAACGCCGCAAGCATCTCCGGCGTCTTCGTGCGGTTCTTGTCGGCCAGCACCACCGCCTTGCCGCCACCGAGCGGAAGTCCGGCCATGGCATTCTTGTAGCTCATCCCCCGCGACAGCCGCAGCGCGTCGGTCAGCGCGTCAGCATCATCGGCATAGTGCCACAAGCGGGTGCCGCCCGCCGCCGGGCCGAGGTGGGTGGAATGCATCGCGATGATGGCGCGCAGCCCGCTCTTCCCATCGGTGACGAAATGCAGCGCTTCGTGGGCGTCGAAGTCGGGGTAGCCCCAAGGGGTGTTCATGGATCGCCTAACCGCCTGTCCGGCAAAGGAAAAAATGGGGCGATCGACGGGACTTGAACCCGCGACCCCCGGTACCACAAACCGGTGCTCTAACCAACTGAGCTACGATCGCCATTACGCGCCTTGGATGGCGCGCGCGGCCCCCTTAAGGAAGCGCTTCCTGCTTGGCAAGCAATAGCGAAAGGCTGTCCCAATGGCCAATGAAACGATGCGGAAGTTCGGCTATCCCGAAAGCCTGATCCGCGAATATCGGCATTGGGTCGTCCTGCTTCGACCGGCGCAAGTGACGATCGGATCGCTCGTCCTCGCCGCGAAGAGCGATGCGACCGCCTTCGGTCGGCTGCCACCTGCAGCGCACGCCGAGCTGGCAACGATAACCAAAGAAATTGAAGCAACGCTGCTTGCCGAAGTGAATTACGGCAAGATCAACTATCTCATGCTCATGATGGTTGATCCGCATGTCCATTTCCACGTCTTTCCGCGCTACGACGGCGCCAAGTCCCTGGAAGGTCTGGAGATTGCCGACGGCGGCTGGCCGGCGCTGCCCGATCTGAAGTCGGCGGTCACGCCGGATGAGAAGCTGCTCCAACGGCTGCGAGACCGGATTTCCCGGAACTGGTTAAATGTCAGTTAACTTCGAATGTCGTTTCATGATATTTGATTACACTTGCGCCAGCGCGACTAGCAGCGCATCCCTGCGAGCGGGGAGAAGATTATGACGATTCGTCGGGCGCGCGTACCGGAGGAATCCGGCGTGACCGTGCGCGACAGGCTGGTCGAGGCCGGCCTGGATCCACGACTGGCAGACCTGTTCCTGAACATGCCGCACAAGGTGGTTCATGTCGAACCGCGGCGGCCATTCCGGGAGCCCGGCGTTCCACGCGACGAGGTCATGCTGGTGCGCTCCGGAATCCTCGCGAAGTTCAAGACTGACGGCGGCGGACGGCGGCAGATCGTCTCCTTACGTTTCCCAGGAGAAGGGGTCCTTCCGAACGAAGGCACGTCCGACTACGGATTGCAGGCGATCGTCCGAAGCGAGGTGTTGGTCGGCAAGGCCGAGGATTTCGATGCCATCGTCCATGCCAATCCGGAGGTCGCGCGCTTCTTCTGGAAGCTCGTCCAGCGGCAGAACGCGATCGGTTACGAATGGCTGGTCAACACCGGGCGGCGGGATTCGACGGCTCGGGTGGCTCACTTGCTGTGCGAGACGGCGACGCGAATGGGGCTCGACCCCGGCAGGCAAAACATGATCAACCCCTTCACCCAACAGCAGATCGCCGACATCACCGGCCAGACATCGGTCAACGTCAATCGTGTGTTCGCGGACCTGGAGAGGCAGGGACTGATCAAGCGCAGGGGCCGCGAAATCCAGTTTGCCGACTGGGGCGAGTTGCGCCGCGTCGCCAGCTTCCAGCCGGGTTATCTGCAATAAGGATCGGCGCCTGCGGTCGGACCAGTCCACCCGGCATGGCCGGGATGGGCTTCCTCGCATGTGCCCCGGACATGCTGCGTGAGCGCATGGTGGGCGCGGTAGGGATTGAACCTACGACCCCACCCGTGTGAAGGGTGTGCTCTACCACTGAGCTACGCGCCCATGCGCTGTCGGTCGGGGGCCATTAGGCGAGCCGGCCGAGGCTGTCCAGCCGTCAACATTCAGGGGAGGTCCTTGCTCGTTTGTCCCCCGGACAAGCTGCGCTAGAACCTTACTGGACCGCGTCCTTCAGCACCTTGCCGGGACGGAACTTGGGCTGCGATGTCGCCTTGATCTGCATCGGCTCGCCGGTCCTGGGATTGCGTCCGGTCGAGGCCTTGCGGCGCGTCACCGAGAAATTGCCGAACCCAACCAGCCGGACCTCGTCGCCCCGCTTCAGCGTCGAGGTGATGACCTCCAGCATGGTTTCGACCGCGCGACTCGCATCATTGCGGGAAAGTCCGGCACGGTCCGCGACATGCCCGATGAGTTCCTGCTTGTTCATGCTCTACGCTCCCGGCATGGACGCCGCGGGACTCGCGGGCCCGGAAACCCCCAACTTAAGCCAATTTCCGGGCCATGAGTCAAAGGGCTAGTGACGAACGGTCGCCCCTTCCCCACCGACTGTCGGAGGAACGACCGGTTCAGTCGCCTGCTCCTCGGCCTCGCTCCACTCGATCGGGCTCATCGGCTGGGTCAGGGCCCGCGCAAGCACTTCATCGACATGGGCCACCGGCACAATATCCAGAGCCTCCTTCACCGAAGCCGGAATCTCGGCCAGGTCCTTTTCATTCTCGGACGGAATGAGCACGGTTCGAATCCCGCCGCGCAACGCCGCCAGAAGCTTCTCCTTGAGCCCTCCGATCGGCAGGACGCGGCCGCGCAGAGTCACCTCGCCGGTCATGGCGATGTCGCGGCGGACGGGAATCGCGGTCAGGGTCGAGATCATCGCCGTCACCATGCCGATGCCCGCCGACGGGCCGTCCTTGGGCACTGCGCCTTCGGGCAAGTGGACGTGGATATCCTTGCGGGCGAAGATCGACGGCTTGACCCCGTAAACCGGCGCCCGCGCCTTGACGAAGCTCATCGCCGCCTGGATCGACTCCTGCATCACCTCGCCAAGCTTGCCGGTCGTCCGGATCTGGCCCTTGCCGGGAACGGTCACCGCTTCGATGGTCAGCAATTCGCCGCCGACCTCGGTCCAGGCGAGGCCGGTAACCGCGCCG
This sequence comes from Sphingomicrobium sp., assembly GCA_035711585.1. Taxonomy (GTDB): domain Bacteria; phylum Pseudomonadota; class Alphaproteobacteria; order Sphingomonadales; family Sphingomonadaceae; genus Sphingomicrobium. Next base: position 5,712 of record DASTCB010000127.1, on the reverse strand, counting down.
ATCTGGTCCTCCTCCTCGCCGACGCCGAAGCGGTAACGACGGACGCCAAGGAACTCACCGACATTGTCGGACGTCAGCGTGACCTTCTCGGCCTTGCTCTCCAGGATCTGGCGAAGCGACTTGCGGGCGACCTTGGCCAGTTCCCGTTCGAGCGTGCGGACGCCGGCTTCGCGAGTGTAATGGCGAATGATTGAGCGCAGCCCATCATCGTCAAAGGCGAGCTCGCCGTCCTTCAGCCCATGGGCCTCGATCTGCTTGGGGATCAGGTGGCGCTTGGCGATCTCGACCTTCTCGTCCTCGGTATAACCTTCGAGCCGGATGATCTCCATCCGGTCGAGCAAAGGCTGCGGCATGTCGAGCGAGTTGGCCGTGGTGACGAACATCACGTCGCTGAGGTCGTAGTCCAGCTCCAGGTAATGGTCCTGGAAACGGTTGTTCTGTTCGGGATCGAGCACCTCGAGCAGGGCCGACGACGGGTCGCCGCGGAAGTCCTGGCCGAGCTTGTCGATCTCATCCAGCAGGAACAGCGGGTTGCTGGTCCCGGCCTTCTTGAGGTTGGAGATGATCTTGCCGGGAAGCGAGCCGATATAGGTCCGCCGGTGACCGCGGATCTCGGCCTCGTCGCGCACGCCGCCCAACGACTGGCGGGCGAACTCGCGGCCGGTCGCGCGGGCGATGGAGCGGCCGAGCGAGGTCTTGCCCACGCCGGGCGGGCCGACCAGGCACAGGATCGGGCCCTTCAGCCGGTTGGTCCGGGCCTGGACCGCTAGATATTCAACGATCCGTTCCTTGACCTTCTCCAGGCCGTAGTGGTCCTCGTCGAGCACCCGCTGGGCCTCGGCGATATCGCGCTTGAGGCGTGATTTCTTGCCCCAGGGCAGGCCGAGCAGCACGTCGAGATAGTTGCGCGCGACGGTCGCCTCGGCGCTCATCGGCGCCATGGCGCGAAGCTTCTTCAACTCGGCGTTGGCGCGGCTCTTCGCTTCCTTGGACAAGCGGGTCTTGCGGATCTTGGCGGCCAGCTCGTTGAGCTCGTCTCCGCCCTCCTCGCCTTCGCCCAGCTCGCGCTGGATCGCCTTCAGCTGCTCGTTCAGATAATATTCGCGCTGGGTCTTCTCCATCTGGCGCTTGACCCGGCTGCGGATTTTCTTCTCGACCTGCAGGACGCCGAGTTCGCCCTCCATGAAGGCGAACACCATCTCCAGTCGGCGAGCGGGATGTAGCTCGCCGAGCAGCGCCTGCTTGTCGGCGACCTTGATCGACAGGTTGGAGGCCACCGCGTCGGCCAGGATCGACGGGTCCTCGATCTCCGACAGCTGCATCGAGGTTTCGGCCGGAAGCCGCTTGTTGAGCTTGGCGTAATTTTCGAACTGGTCGATCACCGAGCGCATCAGCGCCAGCCCCTCGGGGCCCTCGGCCTCCTCCTCGCCGACCAGCTCGACCTCGGCCTGCTGGTAGCCGTCGGCATCACTGAGGCCGACGAGGCGGGCGCGCTGGGCGCCCTCGACCAGAACGCGGACAGTGCCGTCGGGCAACTTGAGCAGCTGCATGGCGGTGGCGATCACGCCCAGGTCGTAAAGGGCGTCACGGTCAGGATCGTCCTCGGCCGGATCGAGCTGTGCGACCAGGAACAGTTCCTTGTCGGCGCCCATCGCCGCCTCAAGCGCCGCGACCGACTTCTCGCGGCCGACGAACAGGGGAACGATCCGATGGGGGAAAACGACGATGTCGCGGAGGGGAAGGACAGGAAGGGTACGGGTTGTCATACCGGCTATATGGGCGGCCAGCGCCCGCAGCGCAACGGACGGCTAACCGAAGGCGACCATCATTCCTGGCCCGAGGTTCTGGAGCGCATGGGTCGCCGCCGCGACGCCCACCCCTGCCCAGAAGCCGCGCTGGCGCCAGACAACGTAAAGCGTCGAGAAGATCAGGAACGGCCACCAGATGACCAGGCCCCAGCCGAGCGCCTGGGCCGAATGAAGGCCGCCCCAAGCCAACGCGCTGGCGAGCACCGCCCCGGTGGTCGGCAGGAATCGCTCGAACAGCCAGATCAGCCCGGCCATGATCAGCGTTTCCACGAAGGGTGCGAAGACGACCAGCGCTAACAGCGCCCCCCAGCCCTTCATCGGGAACTCTGGTCCCTTCAGCTGGGGCATCAGGGCGGCGAAGAGGGCGGCGAGCAGCAGGCTGCCGAGGATGCTCAGAGCCCAGCCGGTCGCGATTGACAGCCAGGCCCGCCGGGGCTCGCGCAACGGCGCCGGCAGGAACTTCAGGAAACTCTCGTCGAACAGCCGTGCAGGCGGCTGGATGCTGGCCACGCCTTAGGCCGCGTCGCCCGAGGAGGCGGCCTTGTCCTTCTTGGCGTAGACTCGCACCGGGTCCTTGGTCCCGGCGACCACATCCTTGTCGATGTGCACCTCGTCGACCCCTTCCATCGACGGCAGGTCGAACATGGTGTCGAGCAGGATGCCTTCGAGGATCGAGCGGAGGCCGCGGGCGCCCGTCTTGCGCTCGATCGCCTTCTTGGCGACCGAATGCAGCGCCTCGTCGGAGAAGCCGAGCTCGACATCCTCCATGTCGAACAGCTTCTGATACTGCTTCACCAGCGCATTCTTCGGCTCGACAAGGATCTTGACCAGCGCTTCCTCGTCGAGGTCCTCGAGCGTGGCGATGACCGGCAGACGACCGATGAACTCGGGGATCAGGCCGAATTTCAGCAGATCCTCCGGCTCGGTGTTCTTCAACGTCTCGCCGGTGCGCTTTTCCTCGGGGGCGGCGACATGGGCGCCAAAGCCCATCGACTTGCCCTGCATGCGGTCGTCGATGATCTTCTCCAGCCCGGCGAAGGCGCCGCCGCAGATGAACAGGATATTGGTCGTGTCGACCTGCAGGAACTCCTGCTGCGGATGCTTGCGTCCGCCCTGCGGCGGGACCGAGGCGGTGGTGCCTTCCATCAGCTTGAGCAGCGCCTGCTGCACGCCCTCGCCCGACACGTCGCGGGTGATCGAGGGATTGTCCGATTTCCGCGAAATCTTGTCGATCTCGTCGATGTAGACGATGCCGCGCTGGGCCTTCTCGACATTATAGTCGGACGCCTGGAGCAACTTCAAAATGATGTTCTCGACGTCTTCACCGACATAGCCGGCCTCGGTCAGCGTGGTCGCATCGGCCATGGTGAAGGGCACGTCGAGGATCCGCGCCAGCGTCTGCGCCAGCAGCGTCTTGCCGCAGCCGGTCGGGCCGATCAGCAGGATGTTTGACTTGGCCAGCTCGACGTCTGTGCCGGTCTTGGCGCCGTGGGCCAGCCGCTTGTAATGGTTGTGGACCGCGACCGACAGCACGCGCTTGGCCCGCTGCTGCCCGATCACATAATCGTCGAGCACCTTGTAAATCTCGGACGGGGTCGGCACTCCGTCGCGGGTTTTGACCAGGGCCGACTTGGTCTCCTCGCGGATGATGTCGTTACACAGCTCGACGCACTCATCGCAGATGAAGACGGTCGGGCCCGCGATCAGCTTGCGCACCTCGTGCTGCGACTTGCCGCAGAAGCTGCAGTAAAGCGTGCTCTTGCTGTCGCCGCCGCCGGAAAGCTTCGTCATACCATTCCTTGTCTTCACCGCGGCAGCGTGAGCCGCCGCCCGGTCATGCTAGACCGGTTTATCTCACAATCAAACTGGCAGATGGGTTAACGCATTCCCCGCTCCCAAGTGCCTGTCCCAAATATGGAACGTCATGGCTAATGGGGCAAGAGCGGCATTTCCATCGAACCGCTTGTCGGCTTGTCGAAAGTGGCGCGCGATTGCTGGCGGCTCAAGGCCTATGAGCTCGTCCATCGTCGAGAGAACATATCCCAATGAAGCCGGTAGCTTTCAGTTTCGCCCTAGTCACGCTCGCCTTTTCGACCAGTGTCGTAGCTCAGCCCGCTCCGCCGGACCCAGCCTCCGACCTTCGCGAGCTCGGCGACGAGTTCAATGGCGAGACACTCGATCCGAAATGGCTTCGCTTCGATCGGGAGTTCGGATGGCCCGACAAGATCAAGTCAATGGATGTCGGGCGATCGACGGCGGGCGCCCTCAACCTCCAGCCTTATGACAGCGCCTGGGTCCGCGACGTCCAGGCGCCGTTCCTGTTCCAGCGACTGCACGGCGATTTCGACGTGAGGGCCAGGGTGCGAGTCCGATCAAGCAATGGTCCGATCGCCGGCGGCACATGGTCGCTCGGCGGCCTGATGGCGCGGCTCCCCAATGGTTTGACCGAGAAGGACTGGGAACCTCGGCGCGAGAATTGGCACTTCATCACCACCGGGGTCGGTCTCGAGCCGGGGCAGCCGCGGATCGAAACCAAGGGGACGTACAACAGCTACAGCTCACTGAAACTGCGCCCGGTCGAGGCTGGCTGGGTCGAGCTCAGGCTGGTGCGCGTTGGAATGACATTGTTTGCGCTCGCGCGCACCGATCCGAACGGCCCATGGCAGCTGCGCGACCGCTTCTACCGAATGGAGCCGTCGCCCTATATGCAGGTGGGGTTGATCGCCTACACGACCAGTGCCGAAGCGAAGCCGGCCCAGGAAAATGCCGCCGTGGACAATCGACGGGTCAGCGAGCTTCCCGTCGACATGGTGATGGACGTGGACTGGATCCGCTTCTCCCGGCCCAGGCAGAAGATCGAAAAGGACTGGCGGGTACAGGTCCAGGCCCATCCCCTGGCCGATCCAAACTTGTCCGAGCAGCAGATCCTCGAAGCTGTTGGAGCCTGAGTTCAGGGCCGGAACGAGCTGATAATCGCCTGAAGTTCAGGCTCCTCCATGGCTAGCGCTGCCTCGCTGACCGGAAGCCAGCGACGCTGGCGCTGGGCCATTTCCGGCCAGCGTTCAAGCTCCTCGCCTACCTTTAGCGGAAATACCTCCACTTCGGCCTGAACAGCCGCCCCGTCCTGCTGCTTGCAGGTATGGAAGATGCCAATCGACCGGTCGCTGATCGAACCGCGAACGCCGCCTTCCTCAAAGGCTTCCTTCTCGGCCGCAAGATGCGGCTCCATGCCGGCGTCGATGTCACCCTTGGGGATGATCCACCGCTGCGAGCTGGAGGTCACCAGCAGGACTTCGACCGTTCCATCGGGACCATGCGCATGGCGATAGGGCAAGGCGGCTGCCTGACGCATCCGCCGATAACGACCGGGATGGGGATACGGGCCCGGCTATGCCGGCGTGACGTCAGCCGCTCCGGTCGTGTCCCCCTCGCCGACATCCGGACGGCGGTCGAACACCTCGTCGATCAGGCCGAATTCCTTGGCTTCGTCGGCCTCGAGGAACTTGTCGCGATCCATCGACTTCTCGATCTCCTCGATCGGCTGGCCGGTATATTTTGCATAGAGCGTATTGAGGCGCGTGCGCATGCGCAGGATTTCGCGCGCCTGAATCTCGATGTCCGACGCCATTCCCTGGGCTCCGCCTGACGGCTGATGGATCATGATCCGGCTGTTGGTGAGCGCGATGCGCATGCCCGGCTCGCCGGCGGACAGCAAGAAGCTGCCCATCGATGCGGCCTGGCCGATGCACACGGTGCTGACCTTGGGCCGGATATATTGCATCGTGTCGTGGATCGCGAGGCCCGCCGTCACCACCCCGCCAGGCGAGTTGATGTACATGAAGATGTCCTTCTTCGGGTTCTCGGACTCGAGGAAGAGCAGCTGGGCGGTGATCAGCGAGGCCAT
>DASTCB010000126.1:0-39603 GCA_035711585.1 Sphingomicrobium sp. | reverse complement strand
AGCACGTCGAGCCCGCGCGAAACCTCGCGGATCGAGCGGGGCACGGGGACGCCGCCGAAGATGACGCCGACGCTGATATGCTGGCCCTTAGCATAGGTCCGCGCGCTATCGGCGATCTGCGCCGCCAGCTCGCGGGTCGGCGCGAGCACAAGCATGCGGGCGCGCCCCGGCATCGGCCGGCCGCGGCTGGCGGCGACCAGCCGGTCAAGCGATGGCAGCATGAATGCCGCGGTCTTGCCGGTGCCGGTCTGGGCGATGCCCAGCAGGTCGCGGCCCGACAGCACGATCGGGATGGCCTGCGCCTGGATCGGCGTCGGCGTGTCGTAATTCTTGGCGTGCAGCGCAGCGAGGAGCGGCTTGGACAGGCCAAGTTCGGTGAATTTGGTCAATTGAGATTCCAATATGCGAAATGAGCGGCCGTGCCTGACGGCACGGTCCGGTCGGGGGTTAAGTGAGCACCCCGCGTGAAATGGAGAGCGTTAAGCTGGTCGAGACGCGGGCCGGGACCTCCTGGGAGACCGATCACGCCGCTTGCAAGGCGTCTCGTGTTGCAGTGCGATATAGAGGCAATTCGTTAAAAGTCCACCCTAGCCGGATAAATCGTTCCAGCCTCGACATGAAATCGAGTGGCACCGGGACCAATGGCGTCGAACAGCGCCGCCTCGGTCGCCGTCATCCACACTTGGCCGCAGCCCTCGAGCCGGTTGAACAAGGCGGCGCGGCGGTTGGGATCGAGATGCGCCGCGACCTCGTCGAGCAGCAAGATCGGCGGTTCGGCGCGTCGCTCGGCAACGAGCTCGGCATGGGCCAGCACCAGCCCGAGCAACAGCGCCTTCTGCTCACCGGTCGAGCTGCGTGAGGCGGGCTGGCCCTTGGCGACATGGGTGACAATGAGATCCTGCCGGTGCGGGCCTTCGGTCGTGCGGCCGGCCGAAGAGTCGCGGCTGCGATTGGCGAGCAGGGAACCGGCCAGATCGCTGCCTTGCCATCCTTCCAGCCGCAGGAACGCACGCGGGAAATCATCGTCCGGCAGGGCAGCAAGCGTTTCCGTCAGCGCCTCGACCGTGCGCCGCCGGGCGTCGCCGAGCGCGAGACCATGCCCGGCCATTTGCACCTCAAGCGCCGTCAGCCAATCGGCATCGGCCTCCAGACTTTCGCTCAGCAGCTTGTTGCGCGCCCGCATTGCCGCTTCATAACGCGCTGCGTGATGGGCGTGGCCGGGCTCCAGCGCCAGGGTCAGCCGGTCGAGGAAGCGCCGACGCCCCCCCGCGCTTTCGGTGAACAGCCGGTCCATCGCCGGGGTCAGCCAGAGCACCGAAAGCCGCTCGCCGAGCGAGTTTACTGCGGCAGGCGCGCCGTTGATCCGCACTTGCCGCCGGTCGGGCGCTGCCGCAACTGTCCCGGTGCCAATCTCGGATTGGTCATCCAGCCTCGCAGCCACCGCGAATCCGCCGGATCCGCCGCTCCGCGCCATGTCGGCGATCGGCACCTGCCTGAGCCCGCGCCCGGGTGTCAGCAGGGACACCGCCTCCAGGACGTTGGTCTTGCCTGCGCCATTCGGTCCGCTCAGCAGCACGAACCCGTCGCCAGCCTCGATCACTGCGTCGCGATGATTGCGGAAATCGCTGAGGGACAGGCGGGTGACGTGCACCATGGCGGGATAGGAAGGCCCGCCGATTTGGTCCAGAGCCGGCTAGCGGCGCGAGCCCTCCTGCTCTGCGCGCTCGATCACCAGCTGGGAAACCAGCTTGCCGACCTCTGCGGCCGACTCCTCGCTATTGAGCCCGTTTTGCCACTCAGTCACTGCGGCCATGATCCGCGGGCCGGTTTTCTGGATCACTGACGCATTCTCCAGATTGAAACGTGCCACCTCGGCCAGCTCGCTGGACGACAGCGCCGCAACCGTGCTTGCGCCGGCCGCGAGGGTTGCATCGATATTGGCTTGGACGGTCACCTCGTCGCCCTTCTTCATGTCGTTCACCAAGGGCTCGACGTTCATATTCTCATAGGTCAGCTTCATCAGCTTCTTGCCGGTCAGCGAGCTGAAGAAGGCGATCATTCGCTGCAGTTCGGCATCGGTTAGATCGGCCACATAGATGTCACTCATCCGCTGCCACAAGTCCGGTGCAGAGCGTTCAATTTCCTTGTTGATGATCGGGGTGGAGCGCTCGATGAGCGTGTCGATGAAGCCCGGGAAACGCTTTTCGTACGAAGCCAGTTCGGAAGGCTGGCTGGCCATCAGCCGCGCCGTTTCCGCGAAGCCCCTCACGGCGCCAAACTGCAATAATTCGACCGGCTGGGCGACGCGCGCGAGCTCCAACCCAGCCGCGCGCCTTGCCGCAGTATCGGGGAGTGACGGCGATGGCGTTGCAACGAGCGCGGGTGGCGCGACCGTCGGCGCGGCAACCGCGCCGGCGGAGCAGGCGGCGCAAGCAAGGCCGATGGCAATGAACTGGCTTAGCATGTGGTCCCCCGATTAACTCGCTTCACTTTGACCAAGGTCGCGGCCAAGAGCTAGCCCTGTTCGCGCCGGTCGATGACCTCATAATGGGCGGCGCGATCGTCGAACCGCTCGAGCACCGCCCGTGCCTCGGCCGGCACATGGCTGACGGCATAATCCTCGCCCATGAACGCCTTGATGGCGTCGAGGCTGTCGAACCACATCAGGGTCTGGAACTCGATCTCGTCGCCAAGGTCGCGCTTCATCAGGTCGATGTGGCGGAAGCCCGGGATATTGCGCGCCTCGATGCCGGGGATCACCTCGCTGCGGACGATCCGCTCATAGGCATCGGTAGTCTCCGGCGTCGTCCACCCGCGCCAGAGTCGGCAGATCATCCCGAAGTCACACCCGCATCGGCATCAGCACGTACAGCGCCGCTGCCTTGTCATTCTCGCGCAGCAGGGTCGGCGCGGCCGCATCGGCGAGGTGGACCTCGACCGTGTCGCCTTCGATCTCGTGGAGGATGTCCATCAGGTAGCGGGCGTTGAAGCCGATCTCGAGCCCGTCCGAGCCATAGTCGGCCGGGAGCTCCTCGGTCGCGGTCCCGCTCTCGGGCGAGGTGACCGACAGCACTACCTTGTCGCGGTCGAGGTTGATCTTGACCGCACGGGTCTTCTCGCTGGCGATGGTGGCGACCCGGTCGACGCCCTCCATGAAGCTCTTCGGATCGAGCTTCAAGAGCTTGTCGTTTCCGGTCGGGATGACGCGGTTGTAGTCGGGGAAGGTGCCATCGATCAGCTTGCTGGTCAGCACCGCGTTGCCGAGGCCGAAGCGGACCTTGGTCGGCGACAGCGAGATTTCGACCGTCCCCTCGACTTCGTCGAGCAGTTTGCGAAGCTCGCCAACGCATTTCTTGGGGATGATCACGTCGGGCATGCCGTCCGCGCCTTCCGGCTTGTCGACCGTGACGCGGGCGAGCCGGTGCCCGTCGGTCGCCGCAGCCTTCAGCTTTTCGTCGGCGACATGGATGAAGATGCCCATCAGGTAATAGCGGGTTTCCTCGCTCGAGATGGCGAAGCGGGTCTTGTCGACGATCTGGCGCAGGGTCTGGGCGGGCAGCTCGAAGCGCGTCGGAAGCTCGCCTTCGGCAATCACCGGAAAGTCGTCCCGCGGCAGGGTCGCGAGGTTGAAGCGCGAGCGGCCGGCGACGACCTGCATCTTGCCTTCCGCCGCGGTCAGCTCAACCTGGCTGCCTTCGGGCAACTTGCGGACGATGTCGAAGAAAGTGTGGGCGGAAACCGTGGTCGCGCCGGCCTGGCTCACCTGGGCCGGAACGCTCTCGTCGACCTGCAGGTCGAGGTCGGTCGCCATCAGCCGCAGCGAGCCGTCCTCCTTGGCCTCGATCAGCACATTGCTGAGGATCGGGATGGTGTTGCGCCGCTCGACCACCGACTGGACATGGCCCAGGCTCTTGAGGAGGGTCGCCCGTTCGATCGTCGCCTTCATTTTCGCCCCTTCGCGCGCCTTGATCATGCGAGCGCGACGTCCCGGACGCCGCTTGCTCTCATGATCGTTATAGCGAGGCCAACACGGCGCGGAAGGGGTGAAATGGGTGCTAGGCTGCGGCGCCAGGCATCAGCACCGCGTCCGTCCGATGGACAACGCCATTGGCAAGCGTCTCGTCGGCGTTGGCAATGCTTGCCTTGCCGCCGGCGCTGTCTGTCAGGACGATCCGGTCGCCCTCGCGCGTGGCGGTCAGCGTCCCTCCGCCCACCGTCGCCAGCTGGGCCTTGCCGCTGCCCGCGTCGATCGCCTTGCGCATGTCTTCGGCGAGAACCGTGCCGGGCAGGATGTGGTAGGTCAGCGTCCTGGTCAGCTCCGGGCGGGCTTCGGGCTTCATCCAGCTGTCGAGCGTTCCGGCGGGCAGCTTGTCGAATGCAGCGTCATCAGGAACGAAGACGGTGTAGGGCCCGGGCCCGGCCAGCGTGACGTCCAGACCGGCAGCCTTGACCAGGGTGAAGTAACGTCCCTTCTGGTCGAGGCTTGCGGCGATCGTCTTGTCGCCCGCTTGCTTGACCGCCTCGGCGCCCTTGGCGGCTTCGTCCTTGCGGGCCTGGTTCTGGCTGTCGCACGCCGTCAGGGCCAGCGCTGCGGCGGCCAGGGCGAGCGGGATTGCGCTCTTTCTCATGTCGAGTTCCTTCTTGTGCATCGGCGGCGTCAAACGATCACATAGGCGACGTTGCTGACCATCCGCGTCCGCGGGTCGACCCCGTAGATGTAGCCATTGTCGTAGCGGTACCACCTGTCCGGCGTGTCGAAATAAGTCGACCGGTACGCCAAAGGCACGTTGTAGGCATTATAGCCGACCGGCAGCGGCTGGCCGACGCTCAGCCCCCCGGTCAGCAGCGCAGCCACCGCGGAAATCAGCGACGTGCCGCGGTCGACGCGATAGATCGACCCAGGCGCATAGCGATAATAATAGTCGTCGTTGTCGACGAAGTGACTGCGATACTGGAATGGCACGTTGTAGTAGCCATAGCTGGAGGGAAGCAGCTGCCCCACGCCATAGCCGTAGTCGTAGGTCGGGATGACGTCCTCGACCCGGCCGGTCATGCAGTCCGTTTCATACACATAGGCATAGCCATAGCGGTAACAGTCGTACGGCGAGTTCGGGTAGAAGGCGTTGAAATAGGACGGCCGATAATAGTTGTTCAGATAATAGGGCTGCAGCGGCTGGCCGAGCAGCGCCGCCCCGAACAGGGGGATGAGGCCGTCAATCAGGTCGTCGTCGCGATCGACCCGATAGAGATAGCCCCCGCCGTAACGATAATAATAGTCATCGTCGTCCCAGTAGAGGTTGCGGAACGAGCGCGGCAGTGGATCCAGCGCCGCGAAACGCGTCGCCGCAATCAGCGGCTGGCCGATGAACCGCGCCGCCTGGCCCGGAGGCAGGCAGCCGTTGTTCTTCCGGTCGAGGCCCGGCGGGCAGCCGCCGGCGCCCCAACCGAGCCGGCGAACGAACAGGTCGTCGCGGTCGATGTCGCGGAAGCGGATGGTGCCTCGGCGGTCGACGTCGCGAACGCGGAAGACCCGGTCGTTATCGAAGGTGGCGACACGGACTCCGTCGCCGCCGCGAACCCGAACCACGTCACGATCGCCCCTGCGGTCGAACTGGATGGCGCGGGCGTCGTTGCGGCCGCGACCGCGGTTGTCTTCGACGCGAGCGACTCGGGTCCGGTCATTGCGGCGACCGCGATCGTCATCGCGCGTCGCCCTGGCTTCGTTGCGGCCGCGACGCCGATCATCATTCTGGGCAACCCGCATCTGGCGAGCGCGCGACTGATCGCCGCGGTTCGTTTTGGCAGCGCGGGCCTCGCGGTTCTCGCCGCTACGCTTTGCGCGAGCCTGGCGGTCGCTTCCGCTGCGCTGGCTGCGGGCCTTCTGTCCGCCGCCTCGCTGGGCGCGCGCCTTCTGGCCACCGCCACTCCGGTCGACCTTGGCCGCCTGGCCGCGATCCTTGTCCCCTCCGCCGCGCTGTGCGGCCGACGGGGCCGTCATGGCCAGCGCCGCTGCGCCGGCAGCGAGCATCCACTTCATCATGGATATTCTCCTTCGCGCCAAAAACGGCCCAAAAAGGAGGGCGTTCCGCCGTTTAGCTGGCGTTCAGCTTCGACTTGTGGGCTTAATCCTGACCTTCCTCGACCCAATCCCGGTCGAGCTTGCGGGACGCGAGGTACATGAGCAGAGCCGCGACCAGGTAAAAGACCAGCACGACGAGAGCGGCCACGCGAAGCGAGTCGGCGCCATGGGTCTCGCGGAGGCGATCGCTCAGGGCTCCGATCAGCAAAGGCCCGACACCGAGGCCGATGAGATTGTTGATCAGAAGGAATGCGCCGCTGGCGGTCGCCCGCATCGGCTGGGGCGCGAGGTGCTGCACGGCAGTCGTCACCGGGCCAAGCCAGAGGATGTTGAGCGCGTTGGGAACGAGCAGCAGCAGCCAGACCACGGTAAGGTTCTCGGCCATCAACCCGGCGGCGTAGAGCGGGGCGGTGATCAACCAGGCAATCGTCGGAAGCCAGGCATACCAGCGGCGGTCCCGAGTGCCGAGCCGGTCGGCGAGCCACCCCCCCATGAAAACGCCGGCTGTCCCGCCCACAAGCAGCAGTGAGCCAAGAAACTGACCGGCGCCGACGAGCGACATGCCATAGCTTCGGATAAGGATCGAAGCCACCCAGGTGGCGAGGCCGTATCCGCACAGCGAACTCAGCGAGGCGCCGAAGGCCATGAACCAGAAGCTCGGTTTCCTCGCGATGGCCGGGAAGGTCGCCCCGAGGTCGCGCAGCGACGGTGCGGATGATCCCGCGACACGTGGGCGGTCACGAACCACATATTTGAATATCGGCGCGAGGATGATCCCGGCCACCCCCATCGCGACAAACGCGGTACGCCAGTCAAAGGTCGAAGCAATCCACGACCCGAGAATCGCGCCGGCACCCAGTCCAATGGGGACACCAAGGGAAAAAATCGCGAGGGCGCGCGCTCGGCGTTCCGCGGGAAAGTGATCGGCAATCAGCGCATAGGATGGCGCCACGCCGCCGGCCTCGCCGAGCCCCACACCCAGTCGAAAAAGGAAAAGTTGCCAGAAATTTGCGGCCATTCCGCACAGGGCCGTGAAGCCGGACCAGGCGACGAGTGAGGCGGTGATGACGCCAGACCGGCTGGTGCGATCCGCGAGCACCGCCAGCGGAACTCCGACCAGGCTGTATACCAGCGCGAATGCCGGACCCGTCAGGACGCCCAGTTCGCTATCGGTGAATTGCAGGTCGGCCTTGATCGGCTCCAACAGGATGCCGAGGATCTGCCGGTCGAGGAAGTTGAAGATGTAAGCCAGAAGCAGCAGCGCCAGGACAATATTCGCCCGTGGCGATGGGGCCGCGCCCTGCTGCTGGTTCATGCCCTCGTCCTCTCCGTGCTTCCTAGGGCACCGTTCGCAGGAACTGCTCGATCGCGTCAACCGCTTCCGGTTCGGTCAGCGTCGGCGCATGGCCGATCCCGGGCACGTCGACTCGTTGCAGGCGCGGCGCAATGCGCTGCATTCGATCGGCGATCTCGGCGCTGATGATGTCCGAGTTCGCGCCCCGAACAAGAAGGATGGGCCGCTTACGGGCGAGACGCCGGAACAGCAGGCCGACGATCCACTGCGACAGCTTCGAAACCGGCCTGGCCAGCGGAACGGCAATCGCCGGGTCATAATCCAGGGCCGGGGCACCGTCAGTCTCACGAAAGGTTCGCTGGGCGAAGCGACGCCAATCCTCTTGGCTGTAGTGGGGAAAGGCGATCGAATTGGTGCGGCGGACATAGTCAGTGGCATCGCTCCAGTCGCGGACTTTGATCGGCTGGCCGGCATAAGAGAGAATCCGGGCGATGCCCTCGGGCGCGACTTCGGGACCGACGTCGTTGAGGATGGCGGCCGCGACCGCCCTGGGCCTGACCGCCATCAGGGTCATGGTGATGATCCCGCCCATCGACGTGCCCAGGAAGACGGCCTTCGGGATGTCGAGGACGGCCATCATCTCGATGACGTCGCGGGCGTATGTCTTGGGCTGATAATTGGCGGGGTTGGGGTCCCGGTCCGACTGGCCGCGTCCGCGCACGTCGGGGACGATCACCCGCCGCCCCCGGCCGGCCAAGATCGGGGCGATCTCCTCGAAATCCTTCGAGTTGCGGGTCAGGCCGTGGAGGCAGATAACGGGCAGCCCCGCCTCGTCTCCCGCAGCCGGATAGTCGCGGGCGAAGAGGCTGAGGCCGTCGCGCGACGCCCAACGCCGTTCCCGGAATGAGGTGGGGTGATGCATTGGTTGAAGGCGCGGGGACCGGGCCCGCCCGGCAACCCGCGCCTTTCCTCGTTCTAGAGCTTGTAGCCGACGGTGAACAGGATCTGGCGGGGATTGCCGTAATAGGCAGTCAGCACGCCTTCCCTGCCGAGCGCGGATTCGATCCCGGGCACGCCACCGGCTACGCCAGCCGCAGGGCCGTTATTGATGAACTCGCCGGTATAGGGGTTCACATTGAGGAAGTTATACCCGGCGACGATATAGCGCTTGTCGGCAAGGTTCTTGCCATGCAGGCCCACCGTCCAATGGCCGCCAGGGAGGTCATAGACGGCGCTTGCATCCCACAGGGCAAAGCCCTTCTGGTCGAGGCCCTCCGTTTCATGTTCGAACTGCCGGCTCTTGCTGCGATAGCTTAGCGTGGTCAGCAGGTTGAGCTTGCCATCGGCCAACGGCGTTTCATAACGAAGCGTTCCGCTGGCGGTCCATTTGGGCGTGTTCTGGATCTTTCGGAAATCGGCGATGTCGATGTCGCGGGTTTCGTTGCCCGGGAAGAGATTCAAGTCCTCATCGACCACCATCGGGACGATGAATTCCTTGAACTTGGCGTCGAGGTAGCCGAGCGACCAGGCGAAGTTCAGGCGCGAACCTCCCGGATTGCCGAACAGCCGCGCATCGCCCTCCCATTCGACGCCCTGGATCAGCGCCTTGCCGGCATTGCTGGTCAGGCCGCAGAAGGTGTTCGTGCCGTTGGCGTCGACGCATGGTGTCGATGCCGGGATTTGCATGTCCTTGTAGTTGGCGCGGAACAGCGCGAGGCTGGTGAACAGGCGCTTGTCGAGCAGACTGGCCTTCCAGCCAAGCTCGAAGCTCGACACCTTTTCCGGCTCGAAGGTCATATATTCGAAGATGTCTTCGGCATCGGTGTCGCCGTCGCCGTCCAGGTCGATCGCTGACCTGGACTGACCTCGCGGATCGAAGCCGCCGCCTTTGAAGCCCTTCGACCAGCTGGCGTAGAAGTGATGATCGTCGTTCGGCTTGAAACTGACCGACACACGAGGAGTGAATGCCTTGTCGGTCCGGCTTCCTTCGAAGTCGGATGTCGGGTTGCCGAACGGCGTTCCGAGGCCCCCAAAGACGGGCGACCCATTACCCAGATAGGATTGGCGAAAGACGGTCGCGTGGCGCTTGTCGTTGGTGTAGCGCCCGCCGACCGAGGCCGAGAACTGGTCGCTGAATTCATAACTGAAGTCGCCGAAGACGGCCCATGCCTTGGTATCGACATGGCCGTCGCTGAACGCGGTGAAACCCCCCAGGATAGGGCTGAAGAACGACGTGAACAGGCGGACGTCGAAGGTCGTGTCTGCGTTGGCGTTCAGATAATAGGCGCCCACGACGCCCGACAGCGGGCCTTGATCGACCTCAAGCTGGAGTTCCTGGCTGAACTGGTCGTTCTTGTAGATGGCGGGCACGTCGACATCGATGGCGGGCAATGCGTCAAAGTCGATCGGGCTGGAGCTCTTGTCCTTGCGATAAGCGGTGATCGACTTGAGCTTGAACCCTTCGGCCACATCCAGTTGCCCATGCGCGGCGACGCCCTTGCTCACGACCTTTTGCTTGGGGTCGTCAAGGCCACCGAAGCTGTCGAACTCGTCATCGATGACCGGTGCGCCGGACAAAAGACCAGGAATGAGGCGATGACCGCCGCGCGGGTTGCTGCGATCCTTGGTGTAGTCGGCGCTCAGGCGCAGCAGTGCGCTTTCGTCCGGGCCGATCTCGGCGGAAATCCGACCCGCGATCACGTCCTTGTTGTAGTTGTCATCACCGGTGGTGAAGTTCCTGCCGAACCCGTCGCGGGTAAGGCGCGCAACCGATGCGCCGACCCTGAACATGTCGGCGATCGGGTAGGAGGCGGTGGCGACCGCGTCGAGCTGGCCGTAGGTGCCGACCGTGCCGCGCAAACGAACTTCCGGCTGGTCGGACAAGCGGCGGGTGACATATTTGATCGCGCCGCCAATCGTGTTGCGGCCGTACAGCGTGCCCTGCGGACCGCGCAGCACCTCGATCCGCTCGACATCGTAGATATCGAGCACGGCGCCCTGCGGCCTGTTCAGATAGACGTCGTCGAGATAGATGCCGACGCCTTGCTCGAACCCGCCGACCGGGTCCTGTTGGCCAATTCCGCGGATGAAGGCGGTTAGGGTGGAGTTGGTTCCGCGAGACACCTCCAGCGTGACGTTCGGCGTGGTGTCGCCGACGTCGGTGATGTCGACCGCAGCCTGACGCTCCAGCTGCTCTCCCGAATAGGCAGTGACGGCAATCGGCACGTCCTGCAGCGCTTCGGCGCGGCGCCGGGCGGTGACGACGATCTCTCCGGTTTCCTCGGGCGCCTCGCCAGCATCCTCGGCCTGCTCGTTCGCCTCGGCGGCCACCTGTTCGACATCCTGGGCAAAGGCCGGAGCTGCGAATGCGGCGACGCTCGCCAGCAGCAGGCCGCGAGCGGCAAGGACGGTCCGATAATTCATTGAAAACCCCCTCCAGATACTCTTGTTGGCTGTCGCCGGCCCTTGCCGGTCGGCGCCCTCATCCCATTGCATAATGAAAGTTGAACCGAGTTTCAACTTATGAAATAACGTTCCAGCAATGAGTGGGGCAGTGGACAAGCTTGGCAGTGTGGGGTTAGCGGATGCTCTTGTGGGGCAATCCGGTTCTCCGGCCAGCGATGGCAAGGCGCCGCGCACGGCGCGCGGCGAGAAGACGCTTCGCAAGATCCTTGACGCCGCCCTGGCCGAATTTGGGCAGAAGGGGTTCCACGACAGCTCGATCGTCGGAATCACCACCCGCGCCAAGGTCGCGCTTGGCACCTTCTATACTTATTTCGACAGCAAGGAGGCGGTGTTCGCCGCGCTGGTGCGGGACATGTCGCAACAGGTACGCGACCATGTCGCTCCGGACATCGAAGGCGCGGCCGATGAAATCGATCGCGAGCGCCTGGCGCTGGCCTCCTATCTGCGCTTCGTCCTCGATCACAAGGAAGTCTACCGAATCATCGACGAAGCCGAGTTTGTCGATCCGGCGGGATTCCGAACCCATTATGAGACGGCCGCCGCCCGCATCGCCGCCCGGCTCGAACAAGCCACGGCCAAGGGGCAGATGCGCGACGACGGGGCGCTTGCCACGGAGGTCCGCGCCTGGGCAATCATGGGCATGAACGTGTTCCTCGGGCTTCGCTTCGGGGTCTGGGGCCGGCAGGACCCGGAGCTGGTCGCCGCCCACGCCAATGACCTGATTGCCCGCGGAGTTCAGCCTTAGGCGAGCTCGCTCGCCAAGGCGGCGAACGCTTCGAGATCCTCTTCATCATGGTAGAGGCCGAAGCCGATCCGGAGCACGTCGCCCCGCACATCGGTGATGCACTGCTTCGCCTTCAATCCGGCGCACCAGCGCTGCGCCCGCGGATCGCGAAAAGCGAGGAAGCGGGCATGGGGCCGGCCATCGAGCGGGTTGAGCAGCTCCGCCTCGCCGAGCGCGGTGCCGGAAATGGCCTCCAGCAGCTGCGACTGAAGCGTGGCTACACGGGCAGCGATACGCGCCGTGGTGATCCGATTCTCCTTCAACATCCGCTGGATGGCGTTGAACCGGTATAGCGCCGACGGGTCGAAGGTCGCGCCCATGTATCGCATGGCGTCCCTGGTATAGCCGACGCTGCTCCCGGGCGGAGCGGTGAGCTCGCCGAACTCGGCGAACCAGCCGGTGACCGGGGGCCGCTCGCCAAAGCCGGGTGGGCAATGCATGAAGCCCATGCCTTCGCCCGCCATGGCATATTTATAGCCTCCGCCCAGATAGAAGATTGAGGAGGCGACCGCCGGATCGATCGGCGCCTCGATCGCCATGAACGCGTGATAGCCGTCGATCACCACCCACGGACCGTCGGGCCGCGCCACGGCGGCAAGCTCCCTGATGCGATCGAAGGTGCGGCCGCTGTTGAACAATATCTGGCTGGTGAGGATCAGGTCA
The DNA here is from genome assembly GCA_035711585.1 of Sphingomicrobium sp. Lineage (GTDB taxonomy): Bacteria > Pseudomonadota > Alphaproteobacteria > Sphingomonadales > Sphingomonadaceae > Sphingomicrobium. The sequence goes on along the minus strand of DASTCB010000126.1, from coordinate 27,318 downwards.
TATTCACCGGTCTGGGCTTCAGCCAGAAAGCGGTTGGAAAAATCGTCGAACGGCTCCGCTGTCACCTTGGTCAGTGTAATGTCGCCGCCTTCCGCCCAGCGGGCGAATTGCCGCCGCGCCGAATGGAATTCGCCGTCGCTGGTCAGCACCCGAAGCGGCTTGCCCCTCTGGCGCGGGCTGGCGGCTTGAAGCCGGATCAGGAAATCATGAGTGTTCGAGGCGAAGACAATCGCGGAGCCATCGCCGCCGCCCAGCTCCGCCGCGACATTCGCCTGGGCCTCGGGCCAGGCCTCGTCCATCACCTTGTCCCACTTGGTGTCGGCGAATTGGGCGGCGTCCTCCCAGCATGCGACTTGCCCCTCGAACGAGGCGTCGGGCCACAGGTGATGGCTGTGGGCCGCGAAATGGAGCCTGCCCGGCGCCGCCCCCAAGCTCTTGGCGAACAAAGGCTTGAAGCTCAAAGCCCAAGCCCCCTCACAATTCCGTCCTCAGAGACCAGAGCTCCGGGAATACCCGCTTCTCCAGGGTCGCACGGAGATAGGGCGCGCCGGCCGACCCGCCCGTGCCGGGCTTGTTGCCGATGATCCGTTCGACGGTCAGCACATGCTTGTGCCGCCAGGCAGCGAGGGCGTCGTCGATATCGACCAGCTTCTCGGCCAGCTCATAAAGGTCGAACCAGCGATCGGCATCCCGATAGATCTCCAGCCATGCCGCCGCCAGCGCCGGCACGGAGCGGTCTTTGAGGTCGAACCCGGCGCGTTCGAGCGCGCCCTGGGCCGCCTCGCGGAGGCTTGGCGCGGCCAGAGCCTGCTCGAGCCTCGCCCGCTCGTCGCTGCCTTCTTCATAATGGTTGACGAAATTGGGCTCCTTGAGCCCGAGCCGGAACTCGATCTCGCGGAACTGCGCGGACTGGAAGCCCGACGAGGTGCCGAGCACGTCGCGGAACTTCAGATAGTCGACCGGAGTCAGGGTCGACAGCACATCCCATGACAGCGTCATGACCGCCTGGATCCGCTTGATCCGGGCCATCGCCTTGGAGGCCTCGGCGAAGCGATCCTCCTGGAGCAGCGAAATGGCGAGCCGCAGCTCGTGCAGCAGCTCCTTCATCCACAGCTCCTTGGTCTGATGGATGACGATGAACAGCATCTCGTCGTGCAGGTCGGACAAGGGCTGCTGCGCAGTGAGAAGCTGGTCGAGCTTCAGATAATCGGCATAGGTCATGCCGGCGGGCGTCGCGGTCATGGGCGACGGCTTAGGCGGCCGTCATGAAAGCGGCAAGCGGCGCGCGCAGCATTTCCGGGGGACACGCGAGCACGCCGCTGGGGCTCGCCCGCCCCTGCTATTGCCGCTGGGCGCCCGGAAGCCCCGGCTGCGAGATGGTGCCGATGTTGCCGAACAGCTCGTCGAAGAAGCTGCGCTGGCGGCCGAGCGTCGGGGTCTTGTCGCCGGACGGCTCCACCCTGGCGATCAGTTCCTTGCCGGTCTTCTGGACCGAGGTGACGTTTCCGGCCTGGTCGAACTGGACGCGGAGCACGGTTTGCGCGCTGACCTTGGGATCGCGAAAGGCGAGCTGGGTGGTGTTGCGCGAGACATAATACCAGTCGTTGGGATCGAACTGGCCGGTGAAGGTCGGCCGGCCCAGGGTTCGCGCCACCGATTCCTTATTGTCGACCCCAGCCTGAATCCCATCGGCCAGCGTCGTATCGAGCACGAACCCGCGATGCTCGCGAATTCCGGCGCAGGCGGTAAGCGCCAGCCCCATGCCGATGATCGCTACGAAACCACGCTTGCCCATTCGATAATCCTTCTTGTCGATCGCGCTTGTCCACAGGCGCGCCGAGGCTCAATATGCGTTAGCGTGCGGCTGGCGCAAGCCGCTGTCGGCAAAAGGAGAATGGCAATGCGCTCGATGATGGCAATGTTGCGTCCCAAGGCGCCCGATGCCGGAGCGCTCTACGACGCTGTCGTTGCCGAAGCGCGGCGCCCGGCCTGGTACCGCGAGGGCGGCGTCGCCGATTCGCTGGACGGCCGATTCGCCGTCCTTTCGACGCTGACCGCGCTCGCCATCTTGCGGCTCGAGGACGGCAGCGAGGAATCGGTCCGCCACTCGGTTGCGCTTACCGAAAGCTTCATCGCCGACATGGACGCCCAGATGCGCGAGGAAGGATTTGGCGATCCGTCGCTTGGCAAGCAGGTCCGGCTGATGGTCGGCGCGCTTGCCACCCGCGTCGACTGGTGGCGCCGGGCCCGCTCCGGCGAGCTCGACTGGAATGACGCGGTCCGGCTCAGCGTCTATCGGGACGACCCGCCGCAATCCGAAGCAGCAGTGACCTTCAGTTCTGAGGCGCTAAGGCGCTTCAACGAGGGCCTCGGCGGCTTCAGCGACCGGGAGCTGATCGAGGGCCGAATCGGGTGAGCGACTTCGCCCACCGCCTGCCGCTAGACCAGATTCGCGACGGGGACCGGATCGACATTATCGCCGACGAGCAGGAGCGAGCCACGGTGAAGGAGCGGCTTGGATTGCTGTCGCTCGACCGGCTGGAGGCGCATGCCGTGTTGGCCCGCGACGGCCAGAAAATCCGCGCCAGCGGCCGGCTCAAGGCGGCGCTCGGGCAGGCCTGCGCCGCGACAGGCGATCCCTGCCCGGCTCATGTCGACGAGCCGTTCGAGCTGGCCTTTTTGCCCGAACCCAGGGCCGGCGGGACCGACGAGGAAATCGAGCTGGGCACGGCCGACCTCGACACGATCTTCCATGACGGATTGTCGATCGACCTCGGCGGCGCGATCGCCGACACGCTGGCGCTGGCGCTCGATCCCTATCCGAGGAGCGCGGGCGCCGATGCAGCGCTCAAGGAGGCGGGCGTTCTGACCGAGGAGGAAGCCAGCCCGTTCGCTGCGCTGGCGGCGCTCAAGGAGAGGTTGGGGAAATAACCACCGTCATGCCAGCGAAAGCTGGCATCTCCTGGGCGGATAGAGACCCCAGCTTTCGCTGGGGTGACGAGCATCCGTCAAAACGGAACGTCGTCGTCCAGGTCGGTGTCGAACGCCGCCGGTTGCGGGCGCTGCTGCGGCCTCGATCCGCCGCCGCCGAAGCCGCCGCCTGAACCCCCGCCGAACTCATCCTCGCGGAATCCGCCGCCCGAACCGCCGTCGCGGCTGTCGAGCAGCACCAGCTCTCCGCGGAATCGCTGCAGCACGACCTCGGTGGTGTAGCGGTCATTGCCCGACTGGTCGGTCCATTTGCGGGTCTGGATCTGGCCTTCCAAATAGACTTTGCTGCCCTTCTTCAGGTAATTTTTGGCGACCCGGCCGAGGTTCTCGTTGAAGATCACCACATTGTGCCACTCGGTCCGCTCCTGGCGGTTGCCGTCGCGGTCCTTCCAGGACTCACTGGTGGCAACGCGCATGTTGACCACCTCGCCGCCATTGTTGAGCGAGCGCGCCTCGGGATCGGCGCCCAGATTGCCGACCAAAATCACCTTGTTCACGCCCGCCATAATCGACTCCCCAATTCATCTGTCGGAAAGTCGTTAGGACGGGCCGGGGATGGCCGCAAGGTCAGCCGCCTTCGACCGGCACGAACAAGCCGCTTGACCGTGCTCATCACCACCTGGGTCGTGAACCGGCGGATGTTGGGGTTCGCCGCCATCATTTCCGACATCAATCGATCGAAGGCGGCGATGTCGGGCGCGGTGACCAGCATCACATAATCCGAGGTGCCGGTCACATAATAGGTTTGCTGCACCGACGGCTCGCTTTGCACCCATCCCCGCAGGCGCTGCACCAGTTCGGGCCGTTCGCGTTCGACCTCGATGCCGACGACGAACAGCGACCCATGGCCGACCCTGGCCGGGTCGATGACCGCAATCCGGCGTTCGATCACGCCTTCCGATTCCAGTCGGCGGACCCTTCGGCTGATCGCCGAGGGAGAAAGCCCGATGCGCTCGGACAGCTGGTCGCTGGTCAGCCCGCCATCATCCTGCAGGGCGGTGAGCAGCTTGCGGTCCAGGGCATCAAGCTTGCGTGCCATAAATTTGCAAGTTTTCCCGAAAAGTCGATCGAATGAGCCGCGGCTTAGCAGAAGCTCGCAAGGAATGTGACCGTCGGATCGCTATGTTGGGACTTTGTCATTCGGGAGCAGCCATGATCGATCACCTTGAATTGCAGACTCGAAGCGTTGCGGAGGCGGAGCGCTTCTATCGGGACGTGCTGGCCCCGCTTGGCTACCGCCTGGAGATGGACGGGCCCGTGAAGGGCTTCGCTGCCGATGGAGGGCTGGACCTGTTCCTGGTCAAAGGCGGGCCGTCGGAGAATATCCATTTCGCCTTCGCCGCACCGTCGCGAGCCGCGGTCGACGCCTGCTGGAAGGCAGGCCTGGACAATGGCCATGCGACGGACCGGGAACCCGCCCTGGCTCCCCACATCCACCCGAGCTACTATGCCGGATATCTGCGCGATCCGGATGGCCATCTGATCGAGTTCGTCTGCCAGCGGCCGGAATAGGAACTGGCAGAGGGCGAAAAGCTACTCCGCCGGCGCGGGTTGCGGTCGGGGGCGCGCGGCGGCCCGGAATCCGACGATCAGGGCGATTATCATCAGCACTTGTGCGCCGATCGCCTCGAGAGTCGGAAAAAGTCCGATTTCAGAAATGCGCGGAACGCCCGGCACTATTGTGCTGCCGACGACTCCGGCCTCCTGCAGTGCGCCGACGCCCTTGCCGGCAAGGATCACGGCGAGGACGGCGATCAGGATCGCGCTGTAACGGAAGAACTGGCCAATCGGCAGGGTCCGGCTGAGCCGCAGCATGGCCCAGGCGATCACCGCCAGCACGACGACCGCGGTCAGTGCGCCGGCGAGGATCGTCCCGCCGTTGCCGCTGGTCCACAGCGCCGCATAGAAGAGGATAGTCTCGAACGCCTCGCGATAAACGACGATGAAGGCCAGTCCGAACAGGAACCAAGCCGATCCGCGCGACAACGCACCCTGCATCTTCTCGGCAATGTATCGCCGCCATTCGTCAGCCTGCGCCTTGCCGTGCATCCAGACCCCGACCCAAAGCAGGATAAGCGCGGCGAGCAGCCCGCCGATCCCCTCCGCCAGCTCGCGGCTTTGGCCGCTGATGCTGATAAAATAGGTCGCAGCGAACCAGGTGGCGATGCCGGCGGCCAGCGCGGCGATCCAGCCGCCATGGACGTAGGGCATCGCTTCGTTGCGGTCGGCCTTGCGCAGGAAGGCCATCATCGCCACGACCACCAGCAGCGCCTCCAGCCCCTCGCGCAGCAGGATGGCGAACGCCCCGAGAAAGGTGGCGATGTCGGTCTCGGCTTCAGGGGCCAGCGCCGCTTCGGCCTCGTCGAGCAACGCTTCGGTGGCTCCCAGGCGCTGGCGCAGCTGCGCTTCGGCTTCTCCACGCAAGATCGCCTGCCGGAACCCTGCCATGGCCTGCTCGACACGAAGCATCAGCGAGCCGTCGCGTGTCTGCAGCACCGCCTCGACCGGCTCGAACCCGTCGAGATAGGCGGATAGCGCGAGGCGGTTCGCCTCGGAACGATCGCCGCGAGCATATGCTTCCAGGCTGTCGCGCAGCTTCGTCCGCGCCAGGTCCAGCGAGCCTCCGCCTTGGCCCATTGCCGCACCGGGGTTGGCGCGCAGATAGGCGACCACAGCCGCTGCCCGTTCCGCTCCAAGCTTCGCCTCGAGCTCGGCCGGGGTGGCGGAGACGAGGGCGGTCAGGTCGGGCACCAGCGCGCGCACCGCCGCATCCTCGCGCCAGATGCGCTCGCCCGCCGCCGCGTCCCGGTAGGCCAGCGTGCCCGCGTGGAAAGCCAGCGTCCAGCGATCCTGTTCCGGCAGCGAGGCATAGCTCTGCATCGCCGTTTCCTCGAGGCCTTGGGTGATCACCTGGTAGAGGCCGAAGACGCTCCGGTCGCGGGCCCGCTCGCGGTCCGCGAAGGCGATGGGCGGGGGATCGAGCTGGGCGAAGGCGGGCTGCGGCCCTTCGCCGTTGGCGCCGTGGCACGATGCGCAATTTTCGGCATAGAGTGCGGCGCCTCGCGACAAGTCCGGCGCAACTGAAGGCGCGAGCGGGACGGGGTGGACGGCGAGCAGCCTGGCCGCCAGCGATTTCGCCCTCCGGGCGATGTCGGCCGGCTCCACTTTCTGGCCGATCGCGGCTTCCAACTCCCTTGCCTCCGCGACCAGCCGCGGTTTCTCCGGCGTCTGCGGCAGCGCCTGGAGCTTGGCGGAGACGGTGGCCGAAAATTCCTTCATCTCCTGATATTCGAGCGGGTTGATTACTTTGCCGGAGGCGACCGCCTCACGGTAATCGACGCCGATATAATCGAGCAGCCGCCAGCTAGTCTGGACTTCCTGGGCAACCGTGGCGGCCCGCGCCGGCGTGGTCGAGCCAAGGATCAAGAGCAGCAAGATAGCGAACGGTCTGATGAAGCGAGCCAGCATGGCTCGCCGAATAGCATGGTGCGAATGATTATCAATAACCGCTAGCGTGCCGGATAGCGCAGCCGCCCAAGGAAACGCGTGATGCTGGGGCGGTACAGTTCGTTGCCGCGCCACGATGCCTTCCATTTCTCGAAGCGCATGACGTCGGCGAGGCGGCGGTCGAGGAAGGCGCCGGTTTCCGCCCAAGCTTCGCTCTGGTCATCCAGCCAGGCGAGCAGCGTCGAACCATAGACGCCCGACAGGATCAGCCGCTTGGTATAGTGGTTGTAATCGGTCGCTGTGTCGCCGGCGAGCCGCCACATCAGGTCGGCCGACCGCCAGCCGATGCGCAGCGCCAGCGGCAGGTTCTGCGGCATGGCGAGGATCGACAGGCCGGTGCGCACCGCCTCGCGTGCCGGCGCCATGACCTCCAGCCGGTACCAGATCAGCGCCCGGATCCGCTCCCGTACCTTCAGCTCCGTGATCCGCTCCGGCGTGAAATGAGCCGCCATCGCCGAATCGACGCCCTGGATATAGGCGTCGACCATCTCCGCCTGGTTCTTGGGAAAGGCGAGTCGCGCCTGGGCTTGATCGATCCCGCGTTGCGCGGCGGCGCTTTCGACCGCCCTGGGGGTCCAGTCGTCGAACGCGGCATTCTCGCCGACCGCCAGGGCAAGCTCGAGGCGGATCGATTCCAGCGGAGTCGTCATCGCGGCCTAACTGGGCGCAACCGCCGGTTCGTGCAAGTCGGGCTCGCCCTTCTGCTTCAGCCGCACCAGGACCAGCGCGACGACGATCATCGCCGCGCCAAGCCAGTCGCGCGACGTCAGGGTCTCGTCATAATAGGCCCAGCCGAGCAGCGCCGAGAGTGCCGGCTGGGTCAGCATGGCGATTCCGACGATCAGCGGCGGCACATGGCCGAGCGCATAGACCAGCAAGCCCTGGCCGATCAGCTGGCTGCACACGGCCAGTGCGATCAGCCCGGTCCAATTGTCGGGAAAAAGCCGCTCGCCCATCGCCAGGGACAGGGGCAACAGCATCACTGCGCCGAACAGGCTGGCGAGGAACAGCAATGGCAGCGGCTGAAGTTCGCCCCGGGTGCGTTCGACCAGGATCAGATAGAAAGTGTAGAGCAGCCCGGCCAGAGCCGCAAGCAGGTCGCCGCGCAGGTTCGCCGCCGACAATTCGGCGCTGCCCCACATCAGCAGCCCGCATCCGAGCGCGGCCAGCGTCAAGGCCGCGGCCTGGATCGCCGAGGGCCATTTGCGCACCAGCCACAGCCCCCAGGCCGCGAAGAAGAAGCTTGAGATATTGCCGAACAGGGTCGCATTTCCGAGCTTGGTTAGCAGGATGCCCGCATGCCACGCGGCGAGATCGGCCGCGAAGAAAAAGGCGGCCACCGCCACCGCAATCGTCAGCCCCTTGCGCGGCAAATGCACCGGTTGGCGGAACATGGCCGCGATCGCCCACAGGAAAGGCAAGGCCAGCGCCAGGCGCCAGAAACCGGCCGCAACCGGCCCGACCCCGCTGTTGCGCACCAGGAATGGCCCGCAGGCCAGCGCCAGGTTGCCGACCAGCAAGGCGATAAAGGCGATCGATTGGGATCTCTGTCGAGTCACAAGCGGCCCCTAGGGCGAAACTGCCGCGAACGAAAGCTGCAAGCGGGCCGCAATCTATAAGTGCAACTTATATATTCAGCGGCAAATCATCGATTGACCGGTTTCGATCGGCAACTATCTTTCGGTGGGCGTTGGGGAGTGCCCGATGCAGAAAGGACTTTGATGCCCAGTCTCTTCACCCCGCTCCAGCTCGGAGCGCTTGAGCTGCCCAACCGGATTTTGATGGCCCCGCTGACGCGCGCCCGCGCCGGACGCGAAGCCATGCCGAACGAACTGATGGCCCGTTACTATGCGCAGCGCGCCAGCGCCGGCCTGATCGTTTCCGAAGCGATTGGCATTACCCGCGAAGGCCTCGGCTGGCCGGGCGCGCCGGGCCTGTGGAGCGAAGCGCAGGTCGAGGGATGGAAGCAAATCACCGAGTCCGTGCACCATGCGGGCGGGCGGATCGTCGCCCAGCTGTGGCACATGGGCCGCCTGGTCCACCCCGACCTAGGCGGCGGCCAGCCGATCTCCTCCTCGGCCACCACCGCGCCGGATTTTGCCCACACCTATGAAGGCAAGAAGCCCTATGTCGAGGCTCGGGCCGCGACCGTCGACGACATCAAGCGGATCCTCGACGATTATACCCGCGCCGCCGGCAACGCGATCCGAGCCGGGTTCGACGGGGTCCAGGTCCATGGCGCCAATGGCTATCTGGTCGACCAGTTCCTGCGCGATTCCGCCAACCACCGCGACGATGAATATGGCGGCTCGATCGCCAACCGCATCCGCTTCGCGCGCGAGGTGCTTCAGGCGGTCGGCGACACGATCGGCATCGACCGGGTCGGAATCCGTTTCTCGCCCAACATCCATGTGCAGGGCGCCGAGGACAGCGATCCCGTGGCGCTCTTCACCAAGGTGGCCAGGACGCTTGAAGAGCTGAAGGTGCCCTGGATCGAGCTGCGGGAACCCGACAAGGTGACGTCGGCCGGCTCGATCCCGACCGCGCCGGTCAGCCCGGCGATGCGCCGGCACTATTCGGGGCGGATCGTCATCAACAGCGACCAGGACTGGACAGACGCGCGAGCCAGGATCGCGGATGGCCATGCCGACGCGGTCAGCATCGGCCGCCTGTTCATCGCCAACCCCGACCTGGTCAGGCGCATCGCCACCGATGCCCCGCTCAACCCGGGCGACCCGGCGACCTTCTATTCGGGCGGGCCCGAGGGCTACACCGACTATCCGGCGCTCGGGCAACAGGAGGCGGCCTGATCGGCAGGGCGTGCCCGCCTAGTCGAACAGGCTGGAGACCGAGCTTTCGTCGGCAATCCGGTGGATTGCCTCGCCGAACAGGGGCGCGATGGTGAGGCGGCGGATCTTGCCGTCTTCGGACAGGCCTTCGCGGAAGATGGAGTCGGTCACCACCAGCTCCGTCAGCACGCTGGCCGCCACGCGGGCCTCGGCGGCGCCCGACAGAACGCCGTGGCTGCAATAGGCGATGACCTCGGTCGCTCCCTGGTCCTTCAGCGCCGCGGCCGCGTTGCACAGCGTGCCGGCGCTGTCGACAATGTCGTCGACCAGCACGCAGCAATGGCCCTCGACGTCGCCGATGATGTTCATCACCTCGGACTCGCCGACGCGCTCGCGGCGCTTGTCGACGATCGCCAGCGGTGCGTTGTCGAGCCGCTTGGCCAGGCTCCGGGCGCGCACCACGCCACCGACGTCGGGCGACACGACCATCAGCTTCTTGCCGGAATAGCGGGCCTGGATGTCGGCGGCCACGACCGGCGCCGCCCACAGATTGTCGGTCGGAATATCGAAGAAGCCCTGGATCTGGCCGGCGTGGAGATCCATCGTCAGCACCCGGTCGGCGCCGGCGACGGTGATCAAATTGGCCACAAGCTTGGCCGAGATCGGGGTGCGCGGGCCGGGCTTCCGGTCCTGCCGCGCATAGCCGAAATAGGGGATGACCGCGGTGATCCGCTTGGCCGAGGCGCGCTTCAGCGCGTCGATGCAGATCAGCAGCTCCATCAGATTGTCGTTGGTCGGGAAGCTGGTCGACTGGACCACGAACACGTCCTCGCCGCGGACATTCTCATGGATCTCGACGAACACCTCCTCGTCGGCGAAGCGGCGGACGCTGGCCTGGGTCAGCGGCAGCTCGAGATAGTCGGCGATCGCCCGCGCCAGTGGCAGGTTCGAATTCCCGGCGAGCAATTTCATGATGTGACGATCCCGTGTCAGCCCGTTTCGCGCGCCATAGAAACGCGGAACGGATTGGGCAAGGTTGCGTAGGGACAGCTCGACGTTAAACCGGAGTAGCCGTGACCGACCGCCTCCGCATCGCCCTTGTCCAGCTGAGCCAGCGCGTCGGCGATTTGACCGGCAACGCCCAGAAGATCCTCGATTGGCGCGCCCGGGCAGGCGAGCAGGGCGCGGAGCTGGTGATGGTGCCGGAACTGCAGCTGACCGGCTATCCGCCCGAGGACCTTGTGCTGAAGCCCGAATTCGTGCGGCAGACGATGGAGCAGGCCGAGCGGCTGGTGGACTCCACGGTCGACGGTGGACCGGCGCTTCTGTTCGGAAGCATCCATGCCGAAGGCGGGGCCAATTATAATTGCGTGATCCTGGCCGAAGGAGGACGGATCGTCGGCCGCCGGTTGAAGCATGAACTGCCCAATTACGGCACCTTTGATGAAAAGCGGGTCTTCGCTCACGGCCCGCTGCCGGAACCGATCGAGTTTCGCGGGGTGAAGCTCGGCGTGCCGATCTGCGAGGACATCTGGCAGGAGCGCGTCTGCGCCCATCTCGCCCGGCAGGGCGCCGAAATCCTGCTCTCGCCCAACGGCAGCCCCTATGAGGCGGACAAGGACAATTTGCGCCAGCGGATGGTGCGCGAGCGGGTGATCGAGACTGGACTCCCCTTGGTCTATCTGAACCGCGTCGGCGGGCAGGACGAGCTGGTGTTCGACGGGTCCAGCTTCGTTACCAACGACGACGGGTCGATTTGCGTCCAGCTGACCGACTTTGAGGAATCGATGGTCCTGACCGAATGGGCGCGGACTCCGAACGGCTGGAGCTGTCGGGGAAGCGAAACGGCGACGCTGTCGCCCTATCCGGAGGACATGTACCGGGCGATGATGGTCGCGCTTCGCGACTATGTCACGGCGAACGGCTTTCCCGGAGTAATCCTCGGCCTGTCGGGCGGAATCGACAGCGCGCTGTCAGCGGCCGTGGCGGTCGACGCGCTCGGGCCCGACAAGGTCCACTGCGTGATGCTGCCCTCCAAATATACGTCAAGCGAGAGCCTTGAGGACGCCGCGGAGTGCGCTCGGCTGCTCGGCGTCCGTCATGACGTCATCCCGATCGTGCCGGGAGTCGCCGCGCTCGACGAAATGCTGGCTCCCGCCTTCGCCGGGAGCGACCCGGGCACCGCGGCGGAAAATATCCAGTCGCGGCTGCGGATGATCACGCTGATGGCCCTGTCCAACCGCTTCGGGCAGATGCTGCTGACCACCGGCAACAAGAGCGAGATGTCGGTCGGTTACGCCACGCTCTACGGCGACATGGCCGGCGGCTATTCCGTCCTGAAGGACGCCTATAAGACGACCTGCTTTGCGCTGTCGCGCTGGCGCAACGCCAACTTGCCCAAGGGCGCGCTGGGGCCGGCGGGGCCGGTGATGCCGCAGCGGGTGATCGACAAGCCGCCGACGGCCGAGCTCAAGCCCAACCAGAAGGACGAGGACAACCTGCCGCCCTATGACGTGCTCGACCGGATTCTCGAAGCGCTGGTCGAACGGGAAATGTCGGTGAAGGAAGCGGCGGCCGCGACTAACGCCGATCTTGCCATCGTCGCCGACATTGAGCGGAAGCTGCTCCGCGCCGAGTATAAGCGCCGCCAGGCCCCGCCGGGCGTCAAACTCGGCAGCCGCAACTTCGGCCGCGACCGGCGTTATCCCATTACCAACGCCTTCCACACTAGTTAGCCCGGATGGGCAGGCATCGGGACATTGGCGAGCGACTGGTGGCCGCGGCAACGCCGCGGTTCAAGGACTTCCGCGTGGATTTCGAGAAGATCAGCAACGCCGCGAGCAAGGCCGCTCGCGAAGGGCGCGAGGGATTGGGCCCGGAAGACGCATTTGATCTGTTTAGCGACGTCGACTGGGACCTGCGGATACCCCTGCAGCGACGCTATGCCGAGGAAGGCGCATTCGATGCGGTGGCTCACTATCATGCCAAGCGGTTCAAGCTGCTGCTGGGACGCAACGCGCCCTGGCCGGACGAGCCTGGTCAGGACGCACTGAACCTCTTCGCCGGGCACGGCAGGGCCGACGTCGGAGTGGCGCTGATCCGAACCTATGTCGACATGCAGCACAAGCGGTTGAAGCGCGACTATTCGACGCGCAGTCCGCGCGGCCCACGCAAGCCGCGCGAGGCAGGCGTCCAGCAGGTCATCGCCACCATCAACCGGGCCATCGCCGGCGCCATTCCCGATCGCAAGGTCGAGCTGTTGAACGACATGGAGACGGTCGGCGCCTATCTGCACCAGCATGGCGATGACGGGGATCGAGCCTGGTTTGAGGCGGTGCACCGCGAAATCTGGATGGAGAAGCGCGCCTGACGGGGCTAAGTGCCCCAATTCGCATCAGCCGAAGAAGAATATTCACATGAGTCGAGCCCTGCCCATTTCCCTCCTGCTTTTGCTCGCCGCTTGCGATGCCCAGCAAGCGGTTCCGCCGGAAGCCAACGGGACGAATGTCGCGGAAGTCGAGCCAGCCACGCCGGAGGTACCCAGCCTGGAAGGCAGCTGGCAGGTGACGATGATCGATGGCGCCGAGGCCAGGCCGCTCGGCATGACGGCAACCATCGGCGCGGGGCAGGCCAGCCTCGTCACCGGATGCTTCCGGCGCGCCTGGACCTATTCGCAGAAGGGCAACATCGTCGATTTCACCGCCTCGCCCGGCGGCAGCTCCAACTGCGGCGGCCAGACACCCGGCGCCCAGGCGGAAACCGCTTATGCCGCGCTCGACGATGTGAACATGGCCATCTTCTCGCAGCAGGGGAAGCGAGCCGACATGTCGGGCAACGGCGGGAATCTGACCCTCGAGCGCCGCTAGCCTTGGCGGCTGTGGCGAGTTAGGGCCGCCCAATGGCCCCCAAGTCACAAAACGGCGTCACCCGTTTCGCCCCTTCGCCGACCGGCCGGCTGCACGTCGGCAATGTCCGCACCGCCCTGCACAATGCGCTGTTCGCCCTCAAGGAAGGCGGCCGGTTCCTGCTCCGGATCGATGACACCGACCTCGAGCGGAGCCGGGAAGAATATGTCGCGGCAATCGTCGAGGATCTCGAATGGCTTGGCCTGAAGCCCAACGCCACCTTCCGCCAGTCGGAACGCTTCGCCCTCTACGAACGGGAGTTCGAGCGGCTGCGCGAGGCCGGCCGGGTCTATGCCTGCTATGAGACCCCGGACGAGCTCGAGTTGCGCCGCAAGGTGCTGCTCGGCCGCGGCCTGCCGCCGGTGTACGAGCGCAAGCCCGAAGGCTCGCCCGTTCCGGAGGGCGTTGCCCCCCACTGGCGGTTCAGGCTCGACCATGATCATGCGATCGAATGGGACGACCTTATCCGCGGCCACCAGAAGTTCGATCCCAGGCTGATCAGCGACCCGGTCATCCGCCGCGCCGATGGCAGCTGGCTCTACCTGCTGCCGAGCGTGATCGACGATATCGACCTTCAGATCACTCACATCGTCCGCGGCGAGGACCATGTTTCCAACAGCGCGGTGCAGCTGCAGATGTTCGCCGCGCTGGGCGCCGAGCCGCCTCAGTTCGCCCATGAGGCGCTGCTGGTCGCGGCCGAGGGCAAGCTGTCGAAGCGGCTGGGATCGATGGGGATCGACGCCATGCGCGAGGCGGGGATCGAGCCGATGGCGCTTAATTCGCTGCTCGCGCGGATCGGCACCTCGCAGCCGGTCGAGGCAAGGGCCAGCCTCGCCGAACTGGCCGACGGATTCGACTTCGCGACCTTCGGCCGGGCCCCTGCCCATTTCGATTTACACGAGGTTGAGCAGCTCAACGCCAGGCTGCTGCACCACCTCGACTATGCGGACGTGGCCGATCGGCTGCCGGAAGGGATCGGCGAGGATGAGTGGCTGGTGCTGCGCGGCAACCTCGCCCATCTCGACGAGGCCGCGGAATGGGTGCCGGTGCTCCACTGCCTGATCGCGCCGCCGGAAGTCGTGCCAGACGACAAGCTGCTGATCGAGGAAGCGGTCAAAATCGCCGACACGGTCGACTGGGCCGGCGATCCCTGGCACGCGCTCACCGATGCCTTGAAGGCCGCCACCGGCCGCAAGGGCCGCGCCCTGTTCCATCCGCTGCGCAAGGCCCTCACCGGCCGCGACTCCGGGCCCGAGATGGGGCCGCTGTTGAAGCTGATCGGCAAGGAGCGGGCGCTCGAACGGCTGACCGCGGCAGCCGGATAGTCCCAAAGCGCTCGCATTGAGCCTGTCGAAATGCGAGCGCTCTATCCTTCGACAGGCTCAGGGTGAGCGCATTTCACACATACTCCTTGCCAGTTGAATGTAATGATGTAACATTGCATGTCTCTTAGGTGGGAGAGATGCCATGCTTGCCTATGCCGCCAACAGCCCGAGAGCCGCGGGACGTTCCGGCTCCCCCAGGACGCTTGTCCTGATCCTCGCCGGCCATGCCGCGCTGATCGCCGCGGTGCTGACCGCCAAGCCCGGGATCGTCAGCGTGCTGCCATTCGACCCGACCGACGTCATCAACATCCCGGTCGATCCGCCACCGCCGCCTCCGCCCCAACCGACCGTCGAGCCGCGGCCGACTCCGCCGGCCACTCAGCCGACGTTCATCGAAAAGCCGGCACCAATCGTTCCCATGGAGCAGCCGACGACGTTCCAGCTCGACACAGGACCGACCATCGCCGACATCGGCGCGGTCATCGGCAGCGGACCGACCACCATCCTCGGTCCGCCGAGGAAGGATCCGGTCCGGATCGGCCCCCGCTTCGCCACCAGCGAGAACGCAATCAAGCCGCCCTATCCGAGCGACAAGTTGCGCGACCAGGAAGAGGCGACGCTCAAGCTCCGGCTGACGATCGACGCTCGGGGCCGGGTGACCGCGGTCGAGCCGGTCGGCGCGGCGGATCCCAGCTTCCTCGCGGCGGCACGACGTCATATCCTCAGGGCCTGGCGCTACAAGCCGGCGACCGAGGATGGAGTTGCCGTGGCGACATCGACCGTCATCACGCTGAGCTTCCGGCTGGAGGATGTGTGAGCATCGCCATCGCCCGGGACTGGCAGAGCGCTTCCATGGCGCCTACATACCGGGCGATGGCAATCCTTCCCCCCATGGTCGGCCCGCGAGCGGCGCTGCGCGACCTCGGCTCGTTCATGCGGCAGCGGAGCCGCGAGCAGGTCATCGGCGCGTCGCTGGCGGTGCTGGTGACGATCATCATCGTCATCATTTTCTTCGTCGATTCGAAGATCAACACCGCCCCGCCGCCGCAGATCGTCTATGTCGAGAATTACGGGCCCGAGCGGACCGACGCCGATATCATCCGCGACCAGAAGAAGGCGTCGGAAGAGCGGCGCAAGGCGATGGAAGCCCGCCAGCGTGAATTCCAGAAGCTCGAGAAGCAGCTCGGCATTGAGTGACCGCAGGTGGATGTTGGAGGCCGCGCGGCTGGGCGAAGCCGCCCGTGGCCGCACCGCCCCCAATCCCAACGTCGGCTGCCTGATCGTCAAGGACGGCGAGATCATCGCCAGGGGCGCGACCGCGCCCGGCGGACGGCCCCATGCCGAGGCGGTGGCGCTCAAGGCGGCCGGCAAGCAGGCCCGAGGCGCGACGCTCTACACCACGCTTGAGCCCTGCGCCCACGCCAGCAAGCGCGGCCCGACCTGCTCCGCGCTGATTCCCAGGGCCGGGATCGCACGCGTCGTCATCGGCATCGAGGATCCCGACCCGCGCACGGCGGGCGAGGGCATCGGGCTGCTCAGAAAGGCGGGGATCGAGGTCACTGCCGGCGTGTTCGAGGAAGCAGCGCGCGACAGCATGTCGGGTTATCTCAGCCGGATCGAGCGCGGCCGGCCGCGCATCACCTTGAAGCTCGCCCTGTCGATCGACGGCAAGATCGCGCTTCCCTCGGGCGAATCCAAGTGGATCACCGGCGAGGACGCGCGCGCCCATGTCCACCTGGAGCGGGCGCACAGCGACATGATCCTGGTCGGGCGCGGCACCTGGTTGGCCGACCAGCCAAGCCTCGACGTCCGCTTGCCCGGGCTTGAGGACTGGTCGCCGCGGCGTACGCTGCTGACCAGCCGCGGCGAGGCGGTCGAGGGATGGGAAATCCTTTCTTCTCCGCAGGATGTCTATCGGCTTCATGACGTCAACGACCTGCTGGTCGAGGGCGGATCGGCCACCGCGACGGCATTCCTGGCGGCCGACCTGGTCGACCGGATCCTGATCTACCGCGCGCCGATCCTCGTCGGCGAGGGCAAGTCGAGCGTGGGCTATATCGGGCTCGATGCGATCGCCGACGCCCATGGCCGGTGGAAGGTGAGCGACGGCGCTCGGCTTGGCATCGACCGGCTCGAAGTCTACGAGCGGGTGCGGGACTAGGAACGTCCCTCGGCTACGCTCGGGACGAACGGTGTTGGCGCCGCTCCAAGTTCCGTTCGTGTCGAGCGAAGTCGAGACACGGGAGTCCAATGTTCACCGGCATCATCACCGACATCGGCACGGTTCGCAGCGTCGAGCAGAAGGGCGACCTGCGCCTCGCCATCGCCTGCTCCTACGACATGGATACGGTCGACCTCGGCGCGTCGATCGCCTGCTCGGGCGCCTGCCTGACGGTGGTCGACAAGGGTGACGACTGGTTCGCAGTTGACGTCAGCCAGGAAACCGCGTCGAAGACCGCGCCCGGCATGTGGGCCGAGGGCTCGCGGCTCAACCTGGAGCGTGCGCTCAGGGTTGGTGACGAGCTCGGCGGCCATATCGTCACCGGCCATGTCGACGCAGTCGCGACCGTGACCCGGGCCGAGGAGGTCGGTGGAAGCATCGACCTGACCATCGAGGTGCCGCGCACTTTGGGCGGCGGAATCGCCCCCAAGGGCTCGATCGCGCTCGACGGCGTGTCGCTGACCGTCAACCAGGTGGAGGATGCGGGCGAGACGACCCGCTTCACCATCAACCTCATCCCCCACACCGCCGACAACACCACGCTGGGCGGTATCGCCGCGGGCCGGAGACTCAATCTCGAGATCGACGTGCTGGCGCGCTATCTCAGGCGGATGACCGAGGCGCGGGGGTAGGCCAACAGGTCAAACCTGATGGCCGCAATCGACCCGTTGTGGACATTCGAATTAATCGGCGGACATCGGGCCAGCTGTGTCGATACTCGATCTCAACGCGGCCGATGTGAAAGGCTTGGACAGGAACTCGGCTTCGCCGATCCCGCCGCCGCCCACTGCCTCTAAATCACCACTCATAAAAATCACGGCGATAGGTCGATTCCCACAAATGCGCCGCACTGCCTCAATGCCGCACCCTTGAGCCAACCTCAAATCTGCAATGATAAGATCCGGGCAACGCTCTTCAGCGAGCGTAATAGCTTCGGTTTCGGTGGCGGCAACGGCTGCAGAAAATCCCATGTCCGCCAGCTCGTCTTCGATACTCATTGCGATGACGGGAAAATCTTCGATGATAAGTGCGTGCTTGTCCGCAGGGCTGTTGCCGTTCGCGCGGCGATGCTCAGTGTTTTCGGAGCCCATACACTGCTCCCCCTAAATGAAGCGGGAGCGCAAACGGAATGTCTCTCAGGCGCTGACGTGCTTAAGCTGGGTCCAGCGATGATTTGGGCTTACGCCCTCTTGCTGTCGATAGATAGTCTGCTGGAAGACTCAGCAGATTGGTCGCCAGCGCTTATGGCCGCCCCATTGCGGACATTCGGCGTTTACGTTCTGGCAGCACCGCTTTGCTAGGCACCAATGATGGCAAGCAGTGTTCCGCTCCCTTCAGGCGATGATCCCTTTGCGGACCGGCGCGCCTATCCGCGCGTCGCGGTCGCGCTCCCTGCGTTTCTCGAAGCCAACGGAGAACGCCATTCCGTCCAGCTGCTCGACCTGTCCGCCGGTGGCGCGAAGGTGAATTGCCCGCGGAGTCTGGGGGTGGGAACGGAAGTGATGCTGGACTGCGGGTCCTTCGGTCGTGCGGCGGTGGTCAGGTGGCAGAATGGAGAGCTGATCGGCCTGTCCTTCGACCGAGAGCTGGATCCGCGGGATGTCACCGCCCTTGCCGACCGCTCCGAAGCCCTCGCTGCCCGGATGAAAACTCGCGCTTAGTCTCTATGATCGCCGCGACTCGCAACGGAGTTCCCATGACCCCGACCATCACCGCCTTCGAACGCTCGCCCGATGGCGGCCGGGGGCTGGCACGGGATTTCCCGGTTCGCTGGGCGCTGGAGGAAGTCGGCCAGCCCTATGAGGTCCGGCTCGTCCCTTGGGCCGAGATGAAGCAGCCGGCGCACCTTGCGCTGCAGCCGTTCGGGCAGATCCCGACCTATGAGGAGGGCGGCCTCGTCCTGTTCGAGTCCGCCGCGATCATCCTCCATATCGCGGAAACGCATCGCGGCCTGTTGCCTGACGATTCCAATGCCCGGGCGCGGGCGATCGCCTGGATGTTCGCCGCCAAGAGCACGGTCGAGCCGGTGATCGTCGAGGCCGAGGTCGCGAGGTTCATGGAGGGCGACAAGGATTGGACCGAGCAGCGCCGGCCGCTCATCGACGACCGAATCCGCGGCCGGCTGAAGCAACTGTCCGACCGGCTGGGCGACGCCGACTGGCTCGACGGCGAGTTCAGCGCCGGCGACCTCATCATGATCAACGTGCTGCGCCGGCCTGCTGGAAGGGCAATTTCCAAGGAGTTCCCCAACCTCGCCGCCTATGTCGCCCGCGGCGAATCGCGGCCCGCCTTCAAGCGCGCGTTCGACGCCCAGCTGGCGGTGTTCACAGCGATTCAGGCAGAAACCAGCGCATAATGTGATTTTGTCCGATCCAGAAACTGAATCGGGCTAGCGAATCACATTCTGGTGTGATAGCGGCCGCGCCATGTCCACAACCCTGATCGACAAGCTGACCGCCCTGGTCGATTCCGGCGAGGCCAGCCGCAGCGGGCTGGCCCGCGCCGCCGGCCTCCACCCCAACAGCCTGCGCAAGCTCGGCAGCGAAGAATGGAACCCGACCGCAGACACGCTGGTGCGGCTCGAAAAGCTGATCGACGGCGGCGTCCAGGACGTGCTGGTCGGGGCCGAGGCGATCATCGACGAGGCGCGCAACGGGCGAATGTTCATCCTGGTCGACGACGACGACCGGGAGAATGAGGGCGACCTGGTCATCCCGGCGCAGATGGCGACGCCCGATGCGATCAACTTCATGGCCCGCCACGGCCGCGGCCTGGTCTGCCTCGCTCTGTCCAAGGAGCGGGTCGACGCGCTCGGCCTGGAGCCGATGGCCCGGGTCAACGGCACGCGGATGGAGACCGCCTTCACCGTGTCGATCGAGGCGCGCGACGGAGTCACCACCGGCATCTCCGCCGCTGACCGGGCCAGGACCGTCGCGGTGGCGATCGACGCCGCCAACGGGCCGGAGGCGATCGTTTCGCCCGGCCATGTCTTCCCGCTGGTCGCTCGGCCCGGCGGAGTGCTGGTCCGCGCCGGCCACACCGAGGCGGCGGTCGATGTCGCCCGGCTGGCCGGTCTCAACCCGTCGGGCGTGATCTGCGAGATCATGCGCGAGGACGGGACCATGGCCCGGCTCGACGATCTGATGGAGTTCGCGCGGGCCCACGGCCTCAAGATCGGGACGATCCGCGATTTGATCGCCTACCGGCTGAAGAAGGACCATATGGTCGAGCGGGTCGCCGAGACGCGCTTCACCTCCGGATCGGGCGGCAACTGGACCGCGCAGGTGTTCCGCGACAAGGCCAGCGGCGAGGAGCAGCTGGCGCTGGTCCATGGCGGGGTCGACCCGTCGCGGCCGACTTTGGTGCGGATGCACTCGATCGACCTGTTCGCCGACGTGCTGGGCGAGCGGTCGCAGCGCTCGGGACTGCTGCACGGCGCGATGCGCATGATCGAACGGGAAGGCGTGGGCGTGGTCGTGGCGCTGCATGCCGCCGCCCCCGGCTCGCTCAGCCTTGCGACCAATCTTCGTTCCGGCCAGCCGGCGGAAAGCGGGCCCGCGCTTCGCGCCTATGGCATCGGCGCGCAGATCCTGGCCGCGCTCGGAATCCACGACATGATCCTGCTCAGCAATACGAAGCATTCGCCGGTGGGGCTATCGGCTTACGGGCTGGCGATCGTCGAAGAGCGCTGCATCACGGAAGCGGGCAAGTAATGGCCCATATCCTGATCGCCGAGGCGCGTTTCTACGCGCATTTGAACGACATGTTGCTCGACGGCGCGCGAAAGGCGATCGAAGCTGCCGGCCACAGCCATGAGACGATCACCGTTCCCGGCGCGCTGGAGCTGCCCGGGGCGATCGCGTTGGCGGCGGAGAGCGGCAAATATGACGCCTATGTCGCGCTCGGCGTCGTCATCCGTGGCGAGACCTGGCATTTCGAGATCGTCGCCGGGGAAAGCGCGCGCGGCCTGATGGCGTTGACCATGGACGGGCTGGCGGTCGGCAACGGCATATTGACCGTCGAAAATGAGCAGCAGGCGATCGTTCGGGCCAATCCCAAGCACGCCGACAAGGGCGGCGGCGCGGCCGAGGCGGCGCTGGCGTTGATGCAGCTGCGAGGGAAGTTCCTCCCTGCTGCGTAGCAGTGGGGAGGAACTAGCTCAGCGTCAGCCACACCTCGTTGCGGCGAAGCGGGCCGGGGATCATCGGCGAGTTGTAGAAGGCATATTCGGGTTCGCCATTGCTCTTCTCGCCGCGTCTGGCGAGCCAGCCGCGAAGCCGCTCTTCCTGCTCTTTTAGGAGCGGGTCGGTCCAGCGGCCCGAGAAGCTGACTGCTGCCACCCGGCGCGCCGGAATTTCGACCAATCGGATGCCGGAAGGCGGCTCGGACAGCTCGTCGCGAGATGCCGGCAGGACGAAGCGCGTTCGCCACGCCCCTTCGAGATCGTCGTCGAACAGCGGCGGGTCGCTGGCCATCGGGTCTCCCGAGTCCTGGAGCACCGGATTCATCATCGCCAATTCCTCGCCGGAGAGATAGTCGGCGAGGATCCGGTGCCCTTGGTCAAGCGCGTCGCGACGCGGCCCCTCGACCACTGTCTCGGCCACCGTCAGCGCCGGATAGTCCCGGATTTGGTGGTCGCCGTCCGTTTCCAGCGGACGGTAGCCGGGTTCCTCCTGCATCCGCTCGCGGAAGTAATAGAAGGCGGCCCCGCCAAGCAGCGCAGCGCCGACGCCGATTCCGGCCAGCACATCCTTGCGCATTGATGATCCTCCCTTTTTCGGGAAAACCGGTCAGGCGGCCTCCTGTTCCCAGATGCGGGGTTCCTGGAAACGGCGATTCACGGATGAGAGGGGCTCGATCCCTCCACCCCGCTGCCCTCCGCCAGCAGCTGGTCGACCGTTTCGGCAAAGCGCATCACCGAAATCGGCTTGGAGACATAGGCTTGCGCCCCGGCGGCGCGGAAGCGTTCGTCGTCCCCGGCCGCGGCATAGGCGGTGACCGCCATGATCGGCACGCTCTTGAGCTCGGCGTCGGCGCGGAGCAGCTCCATCAGCTCGATTCCGCTGACGTGCGGCAACTGGATGTCGGTGATCACCAGGTCGGGTTTGAAGGCGCGGGCCGCCTCCAGCGCATCGCGGCTGTCGGTGACCGGCTCGGTCTGATGGCCATGCGCGGTCAACAGGTCGCAGAACAGCTTGATGTTGAGGGCATTGTCCTCGACAACCAGGATCTTGGCCACTCAATCACCCCCCGAAACGTTCGTTTCTGCAGATAAGCGATGTTAAGCCACACGACAAACAACGGCCCCGGCGATGCCGAGGCGATGGCCCTCGCCGCGCTCGCCGCGACCCTGACCGACGTTCGGCGGGCGGAACGGTTCCTTGCCCTGACCGGGCTGTCCCCGGACGGGATTCGGGCGAGTGTCAGGGAGCGGTCCTTGCTGGCCGCATGCCTGGGCTTCCTGGAGGCGCATGAGCCAGACCTGGTCGCGGTCGCGGAAGCGGTGGGGGTCAAGCCGGAAGCGCTGGTCGCCGCCCGCGCGGAGCTGGAGCGGTGAAGCGCCCCCTGCTGATCACCGATTGCGACGAGGTGCTGCTGCACATGGTGTCGCATTTCGACCGCTGGCTGGGCGAGGAGCATGGCATCCGCTTCGCCTTCGAAACTGGCAGCTTCGGCGAAGCCATGACTCACGTCGAATCCGGAGAACTGGTCGCCCAGGACCGGGTCTGGCCACTGCTCGAGCAGTTCTTCCGCGGCGAGATGCATCGCCAGACGCTCGTTCCCGGCGCGGTCGAGGCGCTCGGCCGGATCGGCGAGGCGGCCGACATCGTCATCCTCACCAATCTGGGCGACGAGGCGCATCCCTGGCGTGTCGAGCAACTCGCCAGCCATGGCATCCGGCACGAGGTGGTGTGCAATCGAGGCGGGAAAGGCGTTCCGGCAAGGGCGATCATCGACCGCTTCGGCGCGGGGTCGACCGTCTTCGTCGACGACCTTCCGGTTCATCACGCCTCGGTCGCCAAACATGCGCCCGAAGTGCACCGGCTGCACATGGTCGCCGAGCCGCGGCTCGCGCCGGCGATACCGGCTGCCGAACATGCCCATGCTCGGATCGATGACTGGCCGACCGCCTGCGAATGGATATTGGAAAGGCTCGCATGACCAGGACCGTCTTCATTACCGGGGCCACCGCCGGAATCGGCGCGGCGGCAGCCCGCAAGTTCGTGTCGAATGGCTGGCAGGTGGTCGGCACCGGCCGGCGCCGCGAACGGCTTGATGCGCTTTCGGCCGAGCTGGGCGACTTCTTCCACGCCGCAATGCTCGACATGCGCCGCCCCGACGATTTCGGACTGGCGCTGGAAGGCCTGCCGGAGCGCTATCGAGGCATCGACCTGCTGCTCAACAATGCCGGGCTCGCCCCGCCGATGAGCAATTTGCAGGAGGCGGAGCAGCCGCTGCTCGATGTCGCGATCGACACCAATGTCACCGGGCTGGTGGCGCTGACCCGCGAGCTCTTGCCGCGCCTGATCGAACGCAAGGGGGCGATCATCAATTTGAGCTCGGTCGCGGCGACCTACCCCTATCGCGGCGGCGCGGTCTATGCCGGCACCAAGGCCTTCGTCCGCCAATTCTCGCTCGCGCTGCGCTGCGATCTCCACGGCACCGGCGTGCGGGTGACGTCGATCGAGCCGGGCATGGTCGAGACCGAGTTCACCATCGTGCGCACCGGCGGAGACGAAGCGGCGAGCGAGGCGCTCTATGCCAATATGGACCCGATGACCGCCGAGGATATTGCCGAGACGATCTGGTGGGTCGCGACCCAGCCGCCGCACGTCAACATCAACACGCTGGAGCTGATGCCCACCAACCAGAGCTGGGCCGGGTTTGCAGTCCATCGGACGGAGTAGCTCCTCCCTGCGATCGAAGATCGTGGGGAGCGGGACCGCCGAAGGCGGTGGAGTGGTAACTGATCAGACTTCGGCTACCCCTCCACCATGCTTCGCATGGTCCCCCTCCCCAGCCTGCGGCTAGGGAGGAACTTGACCATGCCGCCCATACAGTGTTGAGGCCCAACCGCATGAGCATCGAACAGCGCCTTGCCGAACTCGGCATCACCCTCCCCGAACCCGCCGCCCCGGTGGCAAGCTATGTCCCGGCGGTCGAGGCCAACGGCCTGCTGCACATCTCCGGCCAGATCAGCTTCGCCGAGGACGGCAGCCTGATCAAAGGCCGGCTGGGCCAGGGCATGGATGTCGAGGAAGGACAGGCTGCCGCCCGCCGCTGCGGGATCATGCTGCTGGCCCAGATGAAGGCCGCGCTGGGCTCGCTCGACCGGGTCGAGCGGGTCGTCAAGCTCGGTGTGTTCGTTAACAGCCATGGCGACTTCACCGACCAGCCCAAGGTCGCCAACGGCGCATCGGAGCTGATGCAGGAGGTGTTCGGCGAGTCCGGGCGCCATGCCCGCTCGGCGGTTGGCGTGCCGGTTCTGCCGCTCGGAGTCGCGGTCGAGGTGGATGCGATCGTCCAGGTCAGAAGCTGACCCTTTGGACCCGGGTCCAGTGGGGTTCGCGCATCGCGGGCTCCACGGGCCGGGCATTCCTGAAAACAGCATGGCCGCGTTCCGCGCCGCACTCGACATGGGCGCTGGGATCGAATGCGATGTCCGCCTGTCGGGCGACGGCCGGGTCATGGTCTTCCACGATCACGACCTTCGGCGGATGTGCGCCTCGGGGCTGGCCGTGGAATCGACCCGAGCGGAAGTGCTGGCCGGGCAGCGGCTGTATGACAGCGGCGAGCATATTCCCCGGCTCGGCGAGCTGCTCGGCCTGGTCCAAGGCAAGGTGCCGCTGCTGATCGAGTTGAAATGCCGGGGCGGCAATGCCGGGCGGCTCGCGACCGCCGTCGTCGGCGATCTGGCCGATTACACCGGACCCGTCGGGGTGATGAGCTTCGAGCCGTCGGTCGGCAAATGGCTTTCGCGGCACGCGCCGGAGGTTCGCCGCGGTCTCGTCATTTCGAGCAAGGCATCGGCGTTCGACCGCTGGCGCTGCATCCGGACGAGCGAGGCCGAATTCCTTGCCATCGATATCGTTGCAATCGCCCGTCCCTGGGTGAGGGGGCAGAGGGCGAGGCGCTGGGTCTACAGCTGGACCGTTGCCTCCCCGGCCGACCGCCGGACAGCTGAAATTCACGCCGACGCGCCTATCTGGGAAGGCGATGGCCGACCGGGAAGCTGAAATCACCGCCCGCATCGCCGGTGGCATTTGCCAGGTCGATGCGGCGCAATGGGACCGGCTGGGAGGTTCGAACGATCCCTTTATCGGCCATGCCTTCCTGTCATTGCTGGAGGATTCTGGCAGCGTCGGCCGGGGCACCGGCTGGACCCCACTGCCGGTGATGGTAGAACGGGAAGGGCGCGTCACCGCTGCCGCCCCGGCCTATCTCAAGGCCCACAGCCAGGGCGAATATGTGTTCGACCACGGCTGGGCCGACGCCTGGGAGCGTGCGGGCCAGGCTTATTACCCCAAGCTGCAAGTGTCGGTGCCGTTCACGCCCTGCGTCGGGCCGCGCCTGCTGGGCGACGACCGCAACGCATTGCTGGCGGCGCTGGAGACGGTCACGGTCCAGAATAATCTCTCCTCGGCGCACATCACCTTCCTCGAGCGGGGAGAGGTCGCGTCAGCCGAAGCACGCGGCTGGCTGCGCCGCGACGGGATCCAATATCACTGGCTCAACCGCGGCTATGCCAGTTTCGACGAGTTTCTTGCCGCCCTGTCGAGCCGCAAGCGCAAGACGATCCGCAGGGAGCGGGCGGCGGCGGTTGAGGGGCTGGAAATCGTCACGCTTCGCGGCCCGGAGATCGAGCCGGCCCATTGGGACGCGATGTGGCTCTTCTACCAGCAAACGGGGGCGCGGAAGTGGGGGCGGCCCTATCTGACCCGCGCATTCTTCGATCGTGTGGGGGCGGTCATGGGAGACTCCGCCCTGATGTTCCTGGCGCTGGCCGACGGCCGGCCGATAGCCGGCGCGTTCAACTTCATCGGATCGGACACGCTCTACGGCCGCTACTGGGGCGCGATCGAGGACCGGCCGTTCCTCCATTTCGAGCTGAGCTATTACCGCGCCATCGAATGGGCGATCGAACATGGCGTCCCGGCCATTCAGGCCGGAGCCCAGGGCGAGCATAAGCTGGCCCGGGGCTATGAACCGGTCGTCACTCCCTCGGTCCACTTCCTTCCCGATCCGGGCTTCCGCCGGGCGGTGGCCGACTTTTTGGAGCGCGAACGCGAAGCCGTCCGGCTGGAACTGGAATGGGCGACGGCCGCGCTGCCCTACCGCTCTTCTGCCTCCGAATAGAGGGCGGTCGTTCGGCCGCCGGCGTCGGCCCTGCCGCGGTACATTCCGGGCGTGTTGAAGGAATAGACCATGTCGCCCTTGGGCGTCACCATGATCACGCCGCCGTCGCCGCCCAGCGCCTTGACTTCGGCCATGACCTCATCGGCCGCCTGCTGCGGTTTCGTGCCGTCGAGCCGCATCCGGGCGCAAATCTCGTGGGCCACCCCGACGCGGATGAAATACTCGCCCCAGCCAGTGCCCGACACGGCGCAGCCGCGGTCGTCGGCATAGGTGCCGGCGCCGATGATCGGGCTGTCGCCGATCCTGCCCCAGCGCTTGCCGGTCATGCCGCCCGTCGAGGTGGCGGCGGCGACATGGCCGCCGCTGTCGAGCGCCACCGCTCCGACGGTGCCGAACTTATATTCGATTTCCAGCGCGCTGACCTTCTTGCTTTTGAACTCCTCGAGTTGGCGGCGGCGCTCCGGAGTCTCGAAATATTCGCGTGGAACCTGATCGAGACCCTGCTGCCGAGAAAATTCATCGGCGCCTTCGCGGCTCAGGAACACATGGTCACTCTTTTCCATGACCTTGCGAGCCAGGCTGATCGGATTCCTGGTCCGTGTGACTCCGGTCACCGCGCCCGCGGCACGGGACCGGCCGTCCATGATTGAGGCATCGTGCTCGATATGGCCGTTGTAGGTGAGCACCGACCCGCGCCCGGCATTGAAGTTCGGGTCGTCCTCCAGCACCTTGACCGAGGCCTCCACCGCGTCGAGCGCCGGGCCGCCCTTCTCCAGGATGAGGGAACCTGCCGCCAGCGCCCGATCGAGCGCGGCGCGGATCTCGCGGTCCTTTTCGGGCGTGATTCGGTCCTTCCGAATGACTCCGGCGCCGCCGTGAACGACGAGCTTCCAGTCGGACTTCATTTGGGCCTCGGCGGCGGTCGACATCAACAATGCTCCCAGAATCAACAGGCTACGCATCAAACTCTCCCTTGGGCCGATGCCCTAGCGCGGCGGGCGAAGCGATTCCAGTTGACGCCGATTAAGAACGATATAAAAATGATATCAGATAAAGGGAGGGTGTGATGACCGAGTCGAATGTCATTGCCTTGAATGCCAGCCGCGAGCGGCCGGCTTCGACCATGAGTGGCTATGTGATGCTCGCAGCGTTGCTGCTGGCGATCGTCGTGCAGATCTGGGGGATCGTCGAATTGGCCAACGACCGGCCTTCGACCGTTGCCC
>DASTCB010000125.1:0-2372 GCA_035711585.1 Sphingomicrobium sp. | reverse complement strand
CAGCTTGCCGTCGCGCCAACGAGCCCCGATCGCATCGGGAGTGACGAACACCGGTGAAAAGCTGGAGGCGGGCTTCGACTGGAAGAAGCCAAATCCCTTGGCGAGCTCGGCGGGGATCAGGTTGCGAAGCGAGACATCATTGGTCAGGCCGACAAGGCGGATGCGCTTGAGCGCTTCCTCGCGGCTGATGCCCTGCGGGACGTCCCCGGTGACGACGACCACTTCCGCTTCCAGGTCGCAGCCCCAGCCCTCGTCGGCGAGCGGGATGTCGTCTCGAGGACCGAGAAAGCTGTCCGAGCCGCCTTGGTACATCAACGGATCGTGCCAGAAGCTTTCCGGCATTTCGGCGCCACGCGCCTGCCGGACGAGGGCGACATGATTCACATAGGCCGAGCCGTCCGCCCATTGAAAGGCGCGCGGCAAGGGCGCCGCCGCTTCGCGCTCGTGGAAGCGCTCGCGCGGGATCGCCTCATGCTGCAAGTCCGTCGCCAGCAGCCGGAGCTGCGGCTCAATTCGCTCCCAATCGTCGAGCGCCGCCTGCAGCGTCGGAACGATGTGGCCGGCACCCGCGCAATAAGCGAGGTCGTCGGAGACGACCACGAGCCGCCCGTCGCGGCCATCCTTCAGCGATGCCAGCTTCATTCAGTCAGGGAGCCGGGATCGACATGAAGCCACTGGGCGTGCTTCGGCGCCTTCTTGGTCCGGCTCCATTCGTCGAGCATCAGCGGCGCCACCCGTTCGAGTTCGGCATATTGCTCGGCCGTGCCGATGTTGCACGCCAGCTCGAGCCGGTGGCCGTTGGGGTCGAAGAAATAGATTGAGCGGAAGATGCCGTGATAGGTCGGACCGAGCACTTCGACCCCCTGTGCCTCGATATGCGCCTTGGCAGCCATCAAGGCGTCAAGATCGGCGACTTCGAACGCGATGTGCTGCACCCATTCGGGCGTATTGGGGTCGCGGGACATTTCCGGCTGGTTGGGAAGCTCGAAGAAGGCGAGGACGTTGCCGCCGCCACAATCGAGGAACACGTGCATGTAGGGGTCGTAGGCGCCGGTGGAGGGCACATGGTCCTCCGCGAAGGCGTTGGTGTAGCGCATGCCAAGCACTCGGCTGTACCAGGCGACCGTTTCGCCCGCGTCCTTGCAGCGATAGGCGGCGTGGTGGATGCGGTTGAGAGCGAAGGGATGGCTCATGGCGCTCGCGTTACGCCGGGCCGCTGGATATTTCAAACTGCTGGCAGGGGTGGATTGGGCCGGACCCTCGCGACCGCGAAGATCCGGCCCACGTGCGGATCAGTTGACGTTGACCTCGATCTGATCGGGGATTTCGATGTCGGTGTCGTCGCCGCCGCCGAGGCCAAGCTGGTCACGGAACAGGAACAGCAGCACCAGGATGACGATGATCAGCAGCACAATGGCGAGCACGCCGCCGCTGCCGCCGCCATTGGTCTCGACGATCGTCGTCCGTTCAACGGGTTCTTTATTGTCGTCGTCGGCCATGACTTCACTCCCTCAAGGCCCTTTCAATGGCGAAACGAACGCGCGCGCCATTGGCCGGTTCCGAAAAACCGGAGCCTGCGGAGTGAAACTAAGGAATGGGCTGCTTAGCCCTGCCTCGCCTTGAAGCGCCGATTCGTCTTGTTGATGACGTAGGTCCGGCCACGGCGGCGAATCACCCGGCAGTCGCGATGGCGCGACTTCAGCGACTTGAGGCTATTGCGAATCTTCATGGCCGGGCTGCCTGCTCGTTCTCTTGTTTTTCCAAATTGTTGGGGGTCGTTAAACCGGGCGCTCCCCTAGAGGGCCAGTGTGGCGAAGTCAAGGCGAGCGGCGGCTTTCAACTCGCCAATGAAGTGCGCCAGCGCCCCCGGCGGCGCGCCATCGGCGACACGCCCGACCAGAGCTGAGCCGCAAATGACGCCGGCCGCACCGTGGCGGAGCGCTTCGGAGACATGTCCGGGGGTCGCGATCCCGAAACCGAGAACGGGCGGTGGCGCACCCGCCATTTCCAGCGTCGCAAAGAGGGTTTGATGGTCAAGTCGAAGCTGCTTGTCGGCCCCTGTTACACCGGGCCGGGCGACGCAATAGGTATAGCCGGAACTCAAGGAGGCGATGCGCGCGATCGTCGCCTTAGGGGTGTTGGGTGCCGCAATCATCACCAGTTCGATGCCCGCATTGCGCGCCGCGGAGGCATAAGGCTCGGCCTCCAGGCTCGGGACGTCGACGACCAGCAGGCTGTCGGCGCCCGCCTCGGCCAGCTCGACCGCGAAGCGGTCAATGCCGCGCGCGGCAACGATATTGGCATACGTCAGGATGCCCACGGGGACGTAGGGATGCCGCGCCCGGAACCGCGCGATCATCCTGAGGCAATCG